>NZ_CP036276.1:7454332-7767809 GCF_007747995.1 Symmachiella dynata
CGGCGAATTCCAACACATGTCCGCCGGCACCGGCATCACGCATAGTGAGTTCAATCCCAGCAGCGATAAACCATTGCACCTGTACCAAATTTGGCTGAAGCCTCGCGAAAAGGGGATTACGCCCAGTTATGACCAAAAACGGTTTGATGATGCGGGGATGACGAATCGGCTGCGACTCGTCGCTTCGCCGGACGGCGCGGATGGTTCACTGGTGATCCAACAAGACACGCAGATTTTCTTATCCAAACTGACTGAGTCGCAACACCTGACACACAACATCGCCTCAGAGCGCTATGCCTGGTTGCAAGTGCTGCGGGGAAGCGTGACGCTCAACGGACTCGACCTACAAACTGGCGACGGCGCCGCGGTGAGCGAAGAGCAACAACTAGAAATCATCGCCGCCACCGCTGCGGAAATCATGTTGTTTGATTTGAATTAAAACGTCACAACGTAGGTCAGGCAGCCGCCTGACACGAACCACACCGGACGCTTAACGCCGTCAGGCAGCTGCCTGACCTTCTATGAAAGTTCGTTGCTTGTCAAGTGGCGATGCTGTGATGACGTGCGTCCCCATTCTTCTATCCGAGCAAGGGAATTCTCCCAGCCCAAGTGGGTGGCTTCGAGGTGATGTGACAGCCCCATCTACAGGACGAGCGTAGCGACACGGCGGCCGCCGGCCCAGGTCAGGCTCGAGCAAGTCAGCATCAGCACGGGTTAGCAATCATCATCAACAATCGTCACTTGCATTCACTTTTTCATTATACGTTCGATGAGCCTCGTTCGTCTCGCCGTCGTCTCGGCCTGCACAACCAGGAGGTCGAGAGGACGGCGTGGCGGGCGTGGCGACCCTCGTTTGTTGAGCTGGAGTTGAGGTCTGGACATGGCGAACGCTTTCTTAAACGGAAATGGTTTTCATTTGATGGTACAACCAACGCATCCAACGGTTGCCGATCGCCGCCGCCACCACGCTGCCCGGCTTGCCGCGTCGACGCAAACGCGTGTTCATCTTCGACAGACGCAGGTCGTAACGGCCCAGGCGATGGGCGGTCTCGATGATCACACGCCGCAATTCCGGATTCCCCGCCTTGATCAAACCGGCGTCCGCCTGGCGGTTTCCGCTGGAGGCATTTCGCGGAGTCATGCCGCAAAAACGAGCCAACTGTTTCCCCGTACGAAAGCGGTCGAACCGGCCGATTTCCGCACGCAACGTCACAGCCGTCACCAAGCCCACACCTTTGATCTCCAACAGTTTTTGGACGATCGCATCATCGCAGGTCGCCGCGCAGAGACGTGCTTCGGCTGCGCGGATCTCCCGTTCCAATCGCTGCAGCGCCTCTAGATGCTGGTCCATCACCCACCGCATCTGAGGCGAGATTTCGTCTAGCCCGGCCAGCCAGTGCTGCCACGCTTTGGTCCAGCGGCGTTGCTCTGCGACGATACGTTCCTCGCGAAGCAGAGCCGTGATCCGCAACTTGACGTTTCGCCGCGCGGCGGCCAACTGTTGACGATACCGCACCAGCCTCCGCAGATCCCGCAACGACTCCGGTGGCATCCAGACCCGCGGAAGGTACCCCACACGTTCCAGGTCTGCCAACAAACGCGCGTCGCTGAAATCGGTTTTGTCGGGGCTTTGTTTGAGTTTGGCGACGTAGCCGGCATGGGCCAGATCGACGGACCAACCCGTGTGGCGGACCAATTCTTCAGCAAAGTTGGCTGCTCCGGTACAAGCTTCGAGGGCGACGAAGACCCGTGCGGATTTGGGAACCACCCCGCGCACCAGTAAGGCGACATGCTCCGCACTGTTCGGCGATTTGAGGTTAGCCAACACATTGCCCTCGCGATCCAACACGCAGACCTGAATGAACGACTGGTGGTAGTCGAGTCCGACAAAAAACGATAAACTGGACATGCTCGTTGCTCCTGATAGGACCAAATTGTTGCGTGAAATCAAACTTGGTTGTATCACAGCAACGAGCTTTCATCCCCATCTACTCTTTGGGTCCCAAAGTTAAAGTGGCCCTCCCGACTAACACCCCCCCATTCGGAGCAATTGCGATGCTAGGTCTCGTCAACGTTCTCGGCCGCGTGATGTTGTGCACGATCTTTTTGATGAGTGCGGTGGGGAACAAGATCCCCAAATTCAGCGGCGTCGTGAAATATATGGAAAGCGCCGGAGTCCCCGCGCCGCAAATCATGTTGGTCGGCGCCATCGTGTTTTTGATCGCCGGCAGCCTGTCGGTGATCCTCGGCTACAAGGCCCGTATCGGTGCCAGCCTGCTGTTGGTGTTTTTGATTCTGGCGACCTATTACTTCCACGACTTCTGGAATATCGAGGACGTTCAACAAAAACAAACGCAGATGATTGCGTTCATGAAGAACCTATCCATGATGGGCGCGATGCTGATGATCATAGCCAACGGCACCGGCGCCATAAGCCTCGACAAAAAATCACTCGCCGTCCAACCCGAAGCAAGTAAAACCGAATCCGCGTAGAAGTAGGGTGCGTCACGACGCACCTTTCCCGCATAGGGCACAACGCTATCCAACGTTTTAGCCGCAGTTTACCGGTTACGCTCCCAACCGGAAAAACGCATGCGATGTCGCAAATGATAGGAGAATCATTCGTCCTACATAGAAAGGTGCGTCGAGACGCACCCTACAAATGAAAGACCGCGCGCAGAGACGCCAAGTCGCAGAGAGGTGTTTTGCAAGCAGCAGTCGTTGTGTCACATTGATGGGTGACGTGCGACTTGGTTGGAATCGAGTACGACTGATTGATTGTCGCGAGTTCTAGCAGTTTGTTTTCTTACTTCTTGGCGGCTCCGCGTCTTTGCGCGAGTCCTTTTTTCAGATGCTCATCTCTCGTCCTACATAGAAAGGTGCGTCGAGACGCACCCTACGGTGGGACATCGTATTCGCACGCCTACAGCAAGCCATAGGTCCGTAAAGTCTCGGCCAATGCCTGTTCTTGCGCTGCGTCGAGCGGGGTCATCGGCAACCGTAATTCGCCGTTGTCGCGGCCGAGGATTTTCATGGCCGCTTTGATCGGAATTGGGTTGGTCGCCATTGAGAGCAATTCGCGGCAGAGCGAAAACAGCTTATAATGCTGCGCGCGGGCCGCGGGCAGGTCGCCCTTTTCAAATGCCGTTAGCATGGCTTTGACGTCTTGGGGAACAATGTTCCCCACCACCGACACCACACCGCGTCCGCCTAGCGCCATGAGCGGCAGCGTGAGGCTGTCGTCGCCCGAAAGCACCGTCAGGTTGGATTCGGCGATGATCTGCGAAGCCTGATCCATCGAACCGGTCGACTCCTTGACCGCCACAATGTTGGGGATCTCCGCCAAGCGGACAATCGTTTCCGCTTCGATATTCTTTGCCGTGCGGCCGGGAATATTGTAGACCACGAGCGGAATATCGACCGCTTCGGCGATGGCCTGATAATGCAAGAAAAACCCCTCTTGCGTCGGCTTGTTGTAATAGGGTGCGACCAATAGCGCGGCATCGGCGCCGGCGTTTTTGGCAAAGCGGGTGAGACGGATCGCTTCAGCTGTGCTGTTCGAACCGGTTCCCGCCATGACTTTGATCCGACCGGCGGCATGGTCGCAGACGGTTGAGATGACCTGTTCGTGCTCTTCATGCGACAGCGTGGGGCTTTCGCCCGTGGTGCCGACCGGGCTGACGCAATCGGCCCCCTGCTCGATTTGGAAGTCCACCAGTTTACGCAGGGCAGCCTCGTCTACGGCTCCATCGCGAAATGGCGTGACTAACGCCACCGTCAAACCTGCAAATTGCTCACCCTTGGTCGTCATGCGTCCTCTCCTCATCGGCCAGCGGTGATACCGCGCCGTGTTTTTCACTCCGTCAACTTCACCGGCATGCGTGCATCCACGCAGGGGCGAATTCTTACTTGGATCGCAGCAGACCCAATTGGTTCACACAAAATATCAACAATTCTCGCTGCTGACCATCAATCGCCCGACAATTCCGCCATTCCTGCTGCAGCCGGGGCCACATATTACCGGGTCGTGCGTAACATTTCATCTCATTTTCCGCTTGGGAGGCTATGCAGGCAGGGAACAAACCTTCTCCCCGTGCCCAACCACACAAAAAACCAAACACACAAACACAAGGAAACGGTGCAACCATGAAAACTTTGAACAACAAACTTGGCGGAAAAACAGTTGCCACAACAGTCGCCCTGATCATGATGCTGGCGGCCACACAGACAGCTTTCGCCGATGCCAAAGTCTATCAGCGAACACTCAAGTCAACGACATGGATCATTGCCAAAGCGGAGAATGGTTATTCCACCGGCTCAGGCGTGCTGGTTGATGCGGAAAAGAAGTGGGTCGTTACCAATTTTCATGTGGTCGGCGCCTCGAAGGAAGTTTTGATCTTCTTTCCACAATTCCAGGACGACCAATTGATCGCCGAGCGGCAACACTACATCGACGGAGCCGACACGTTCGGAATCCGGGCCCGGGTGGTGATGGTCGATAAAAAACGGGATTTGGCGGTCGTGGAACTCAATTCGATTCCAGAAAACACCCCCGCTATCGAAATCGCCGAAACCTCGATCGGACCGGGGGAAATGGTGCATTCCATCGGAAACCCGACCGCTGGCGGCGTGCTGTGGACATACACTTCCGGTTCGGTCCGTTCGGTCTATCGCAAGCAATTTCGCACACAGGCCGGCGAACATGACATGCGGGTCGTGGAAACGACATCCCCGATTAACCCCGGCGACAGCGGCGGACCGGTGGTCAATGCTGCAGGCGAATTGGTGGCGATTTCACAATCTTTAGACCCCAAGGCTCGTTTGATGAGCTACTGCGTCGAGATTACCGAAGCGAAGGCATTCGTCGCCGAGGTCATTGATTACACCACAGTTGTGGTTCCTGATGTCTTGGCGAAATCAGGTCTGACGATCGTCCCGCAAGGGAAAACAGCCTTTTCTGCGGATTTGCAGGCCGATGGCGGTGAAACCCAACGTGTCTTTATCTCCGCCAAACTGGAGAGCTTCGGTAAAGCGGAAACCCGAAAGGTTTGGTCCCTGGCAACGGTTTCGCCACAGGCACCGACCTTAGAATTGCTCACGACGTTGATGGAGCAAAGTGCCCGCACAAAGTTAGGTGCCTGGGTGATTGAGAAGAACGAAGCGGGGCAATACCTCGTGATCTTCTGTGCCAAAGTCGATGCGGGATCTTCGCCCGAATCCTTGCGAAACTCAGTGGAATTTGTCTCCAAGGTGGCCGCTTCGATGAAACAACAAATCACCGCCAACGTGACGGTCAGTCAAACCAAGTCCTCCTCCAGCGACTGGCTGGGAAGCCGGTAGGCAGGCAGCGGCCACACGATCAACCAGAGCGGATAGCAACACATACAGGCGGTTGAAGCGACACCAGCAGGTCGTTTCAACCGCCTGTTTTCGTCTTTGCAGCAGGTGATCCTGAGCGGGCAATCGTGCGGGGATTTCGAGCTGTTCAAGCAGGATGGCCGGAGCGAATCAGCGGCTTTCCCAGAAATTGGCCAGAAATGCTGTAACAGATGGGCGTTGCTTTCGCTTGGACCTGTAGAGGGATGAATCAAACAACTCAACTATCACTACGGAAAACCAATCGAGGAGATTTTTTGATGACGAAGTTAACCAAAGTTTCAGCTTTCGCAGTTCTGTTGGCAGCCTTCCTGTTTGTTGCCGAACCCAGCATCGCGGAAGCGGGACGTGGCGGCGGTGGCGGACATCGTGGCGGCGGTGGGCACCGTGGTGGCGGCGGGCATCGTGGCGGTGGGCACCGTGGCGGCGGGCATCGCGGTGGTGGGCATCACGGCGGACATCGCGGTGGACACCGTGGACATCACCGTGGTGGGCATCACGGACACCACGGGCACCACGGCCATCATGGTCATCACGGCCACCACGGTGGACACTGGGGCGGACACCACGGCGGGCACTGGGGTGGACACCACGGCGGCCACTGGGGCCACGGTCACTGGGGTCACCACCGTCCCTACTACGGCCGTTACTGGCGATAGGGCTGAGACAATCGCAGAAAAACGAAACGCGACCGGGCGAACCACATTGGGAGCCGCCGGTCGCGTTTCTTCTTGCGCTGCAAGGACTTATGCCAATCCACAAAAATTGTTGTAACAAAAGCGGCCGTTGTTCGCTTGGCCCTTTATACGAGAGACAAACACACAACACTCTCCCACAACCAATAGAACACGACCAAGGAATTAAAACGATGAAGACTTTCCAAAAAACACTGATTGTTGCCAGCTTGGCACTCACAATGACCTTTGCCTCAAGCCTCGAAGATGCCCAAGCCCGCGGTCGTAGCGGTGGCGGATCTCGTGGTGGAAGTCGCGGCGGCTTCAGCCGTGGCGGCGGGAGTCGCGGTGGATCGAGCCGAGGTGGTTTCAGCCGCGGCGGATCGAGCCGAGGTGGCAGTCGGGGCGGTTTCAACCGTGGTGGATCAAGCCGGGGTGGATCGAGCCGGGGTGGTTTCAATCGCGGTGGCAGCCGGGGTGGATTGAACAGCCGAGGACCAAGCCAAGGTGGCCGTCACAACGGCGGAATCCAGAACGGTGGACGGCACAAAGGGGGCTCGCACATCGGCGGAAACAAAAACGGGGGACGGCACAACAAAGGTGGATTGAAAAAGGGTGGACGTCATATCGGCGGACGTCACAGCGGTGGGCACCACAAGGGGGGACACCACAAAGGCCATTGGAAACACGGTAAACATCACCACAAACATGGTAAAGGGTTTGGAAAATGGCATGGTGGGCACTTTGGACATCGCCGCGGACACCGTCACCATCACCACGGGTGGGGTTTCGGTCACAGACGTCACCGTCGCTACTTTGGTTGGGGATTCGGTCTCTACACCAGCTTTGTGAATGTGGGACCGACCTACACGTACTGCAATCCCTACTGTGTGGCGAATGTCACTTCGGTGTACGACTACAACCAGCCGCTCGAAGTGGCTGGCGAGGATCCGCAACTTTCGGACGTCGCCTCGAACTACTTTGCGGAAGCTCGTGAGGCGTTCTACGCCGGCGACTTGAAAACAGCGATGGACAAAATTGAGTTGGCGATCAAAGAGATGCCCAGCAATTCGGACCTGCATCAGTTTCGTTCGCTGGTACTTTTCTCGATGAAGCAATACGGACAAGCAGCTGCCTCGGCTCATGTGGCTTTGACAGCTGGACCGGGTTGGAACTGGGACACGCTCAAAAGCTTGTACCCTTCAGCGGACATTTATACGGCACGACTGAGAGCCTTGGAGGAAACTCGCGACCAAAACAAACAAGACCCGGCGATTCGATTTCTGTTGGCCTATCACTACCTGATGCTCAACCACATCGAATCGGCAGCGAAGGAATTGACGCAAGTCGTCGCACTGGAACCGCGTGACGAGTTGGCAGCCAAGATGCTGGGAACGATCACCGGACAAGAAGTTGAAACCCAGCAACCGGCTCAGTACCAACAACCGGCTGAGCAGTCGCAAACCAGCGTCGAAACCAACTCTTCCGGTTTGGGAGCGTTGAGCAATGCCGGCAACTCGGGTCCGGCTTCGACCGAGCCAGTGCAACAACCGCAAGAAGCGAAGTTGCCTGAGCCGGCCAAAATCGTGGGTGAGTTCCGGGCCAGTCCGGCTGAAGGCATTGAGTTTCAGTTTGTTCTCAACGCCGACAAGACCTTTGTGTGGACTTTTCAGTCCAAAGACGAGACGAGCAGTTTTGAAGGGACGTACACGGTTTCGGGCAACGAATTGACGCTGGTCCGCAAGAAGGACGGCGACAAGTTGGTCGGAATCATGACTCCCACCGAGAAGGGTTTTGACTTCAAGATTCAGGGTGGCGATCCCCAAGATCCCGGCCTGAAGTTCACGAAATAACCCGCTACCCCGGTCGCCCGCGTCATCCTGGGCCTGATTACTTTCCCCTGGCAACCCGTCAGGCTTGGGAAGGTCACCGCGTGGCGATCGGGAATCTGTGCGACGGCCCTCCCGAGCCGTCGGCTGTGAGAGAGCCACCCGTGCCGTTTATTTGGCACGGGTGGTTTTTTGCGCTGGGGGGGATGTAATCCTGGTCCAGAGACCTGGAATAGTTTCGCATTAGGCAGATTCGGTACGAAAAAGGATTGCGCGCAAAGACGCGGAGCCGCGAAGAAGTAAAGAAAAGAAGAAAGAGAGAAGCTTGCAGCTGCACTCCTTAGAACCGGTTTTACTAACCAATCAGAGATCGTTGGAATTCGTCCAAATCAGAAGCGAATAGAACAACCTATCCCGTCCTGCATTGCTGGACATGCCACCTGGATCTACCGCACCGACGAACAATCGATGTCAGCCTCAGGGTGGCTGGGGACGAGCATTCGCTCGCTCCCAGGTTGTTTGACATTCCCACGCCCTCACGCACTGGGGGCGGACTTCGTCCGTCCCCAGCCACCCTTCGAACGCAAAGGACTATTGGCAAAGTCGGTAGTTTGAATCGCGCTTATTTGCCATGCGGCCTGAAAGCAGTAGACTCTCCCGCGTTTTCACAAACGCGGGGCAGCAACCCTCTCTTTTTTTCTTCTTCGCGGCTCCGCGTCTCTGCGCGCGGTCTTTTTTTCAGACCTTCATTATTTGCACAACAAGATCAAACCGTCGTGCGCAATTCGTGGAAATTCAACCGCGGGTTGTATCTGTCGATCAGACAGCTTTGCCACGCCAGCATTTCGGCCGGGGCGGTTTCGGTGCGGAAGGTTTGAATCTTCAGCGTGTCGGAAAAATTGGTCCAATTCGCGTGCGCGTTTGCGTCGCCGAATTGAGCGGTCAATCGTGTGTGCAGATTCAAAGCTTCGCCGACGTACAACTTGTGCTTGGCCTTGCCGGTAATCACATAGACGCCCGGCTGCTGGGGAACATCAGTGGCGATGTAGTCTTCGACCGATTGCATTTTGCTCATGCGCGGCGGATCCAAAACCGAGCCGCGGCTGCGGGCCAATTTGGCCTGCTTGCGAAGTTTCAACGCTGCCCAACGATACTGCAGCGGCGAAAAACCAGGAGCGAACCGCCCGGCAATCGCATCGAACTGCGCCGCCAATTCGGGATCGCACAGAATCTCATCCAAACTCCCTGCCCGTTGTTCGTCCAACATCATTTGCAGCGCGATTTCGCTGGCGAACAGATACGCATCGCAATCCGCCCAGGAAAGCGACGTTTCTCGCGTCGTTTCAATGTGCGACAAATGTCCCGACTTACGCAGGCGAAACAGCAGACGATTCCAATGTCGCGGATCGCCCATCAGTCCCAATCGGCGACAGGCATCAATGAACGATTCATTGAGCTGCGGATCGGCAATCAGACGATCGGCCGAGTAACCTGCGTGCGTCAAACGATACGCTTCGCTGACCCCCAACTCCGTGAGTTGTTTCTGGACTTCACTATAACGTTGTTCGGTGGCGCTGCGCGGCTTCGCGGACTTGTCTTTTTTGCCGCGTTTTTTCGTCGCCGGAGCACTAGCGAGCGGTTCTTCGGCCCCATCAAGGCGATCACCGACACGAATTCCCTCCAACCGGCTCATCCCGTGCTTGACGTATTCCGGGGAGAGCTCGAATCCCAAATACTGGCGGCCCAATTTTTTGGCAACGGCCAATGTCGTTGCACTGCCAGAGAAGGGATCGACGACGAGGTCGTTTTCATGCGAGCAGGCACGAATGATGCGGCCCAGGAGTTGTTCGGGCATCTGGCAGCCATGAAATCCGGCGCGTTCCTTGAACGTGCCGGCGACGCGGGGGAAGTACCAGGTGTCCTCGTCCGATTTGAAGCGGTCCGCCAAGTCTTGCGGGCGGAGCGTCCAGGTGTTGTCGTCGTCCGCAGGTGATTCAATCGCAGGCAGCGTCCAATTCTCATCGTCGGGGGACAACTCACCGATCGCGTCTGCTGGACGGATGATCCAAGTGTCGTCCGGCAACCGACCACGGGGATTGGCGCGTTTGTCGTTGTAGACCAACTGCCGGGCGGAGGGGATGCGGTTGTCGAGGTCGTCGTCGCGAAACGTGAAATTCTCGGGGTCTTTCACAAAGTGAAACAGATGCGCATGCGAGCGGCTGAATTTTTTGGTGCAGTTCACGCCGAACGTGTAGTACCAAATCACCCAACTGCGGCAATGGAAACCGATTTTCTGCGAGGCAATTTTCAACTCCGCTGCATATTCATCGCCAATCGCTATCCAAAACGTACCGTCCGGTTTCAGTGCGCGGTGGGCAGCAGCAATCCATTCCCCCGACCAGTCCAGATATTGCTCTGCGGCAACGGAGTCCTGATAGACGTCATAATCGTACCCGATGTTAAACGGAGGATCGGCAAAAATCAGATCCACGCTCCCGGCTTTAAGAGCATTCATGCCGGCAACGCAATCTCCCTGGCGGATGGTGTTCAAGCGATCGTCCATGGCGTGCGATTCCGTCGTGCGTCGGGGGTGAAGAATAGACCGTGTTAGCTTATCGAATTTCACGGCAATGCGCAAGCCTGTCGCACCTCATTTGTTCATCGTGCACGGTAGGCAGTATAGAAGTGGCCGGTAGCCAGTGGTCAGTGGCCAGTGAGTGGGTCGGAGCGCGGGATTACTTGGATGGGCCAACCCTACAGTCTAAGGCCTCAAGCCTACGGTCTGGCGGCATGCAATGCCGCAATAGCGGGGGGAAAAATAACGCTAAGTTGCATCCGAGCATCAAAATCGCATGGAATTTGTTGCCGCCTTGCAACTTGTGACCTATGTTTTTGTACCCCCTCGACAACAAGACTCCCGGCTGATTTCTTTTCGGCACATGGACGTGCCGAGGAATTCAGCGGCGAAGCAGGAAGGCTTCGCGGGCATTTGACCGCGATGTTCCTGACAACCCGTACATTCCACACGAGACCCGCCACGACTGAGTAGACAATTTGATACTTGGGTCACGTGTACCATCCGCCCTGAGCGGGGACCGCTTTCGGTCCTAGGTGCCAGTAATACCGAAACCTGCCGACAAAGATGAATCTCCTTTTCAACGAGAGTACGACATGACGACGGGCGCATCATCCATGACACAGGGATCACTGTTGGTGGTCGATCACGACCGCGATCTGGTCGAAGCCTTAGCCGACTATTTGCGCGGCCTGGGGCACCGTATCGAAACCGCTGACAGCTGCCGCGACGCCATTGGGCGCATGGCCGAATTCCCCTTTGAATTGGTCATCAGCGAAGCCAATCTTCCTGACCAGGACGGATTTTACCTGCTGGAATGGGTTGGCGAAAACTGTCCGGATACGTCGGTGATTCTCACCACCGAATTTGGCACGATCGAAAACGCGGTCGAAGCCATTCGCGCCGGTGCTTTCGATTATCTGACCAAGCCTATGATCGACGAAGAACTCAAATTCGCCGTCGAACGCGCACTCGGCCAACGTAAAATCTTGGCGGAAAATAAAAACCTCAAAGCACAACTCGATCAACGGTTCGGTCTGGGCAGCATCATCGGCCAAGACTACAAGATGCTGAAAATGTTCGACCTGTTGGAAAGCGTGGCTGACACGCGGACCACGGTGTTGATTCTGGGCGAGAGCGGAACCGGTAAAACAATGACCGCCCGCGCGATTCATCAACTCAGCTCTCGCGCCGACAAACCGTTTGTCGAAGTCGCCTGCGGAGCATTGCCCGATTCGTTGTTGGAAAGCGAATTGTTTGGGCACAAAGCCGGATCTTTCACCGGAGCGACCCACGACAAAATTGGCAAGTTCCTCCAAGCCGATGGCGGCACGATTTTCTTAGACGAAATTGCCACCGCCTCCCCCAGCCTGCAAGTCAAATTGCTACGCGTGCTGCAAGACCGAGAATTTGAACCGGTCGGCGGCTCAGAAACACACAAAGTCGACGTCCGCTTGGTCTTGGCAACGCATGCCAACTTAGAAGAAATGGTCGCCAACGGCGAGTTTCGCCAAGATTTGTACTACCGCATCAACGTGATCACGCTGACACAACCCGCGCTGCGAGAACGCATCGGCGACATCCCCGCGCTGGTCGATCACTTCTTGCTTGAGTTCAACGAACAAACCGGCAAACAGGTCGAACGCTTCAGCGAAGACGCGCTGAATGTCCTGCAACAATACGATTGGCCGGGTAACGTCCGCGAGTTGATCAACGTGATCGAACGGGCGGTCGTGTTGGCCAAAGGTTCGGTGGTGAACGTCGAAGACCTGCCGGAAACCATCAGCCAAGCGTCGCGGATTCCCGGCAGCCTACAAGCCCGAATCTCCGCCGCAAACCTGAAGTCCGCCCTAGCGGCCCCGGAACGCGAGATCATCATCGAAGCCCTGGAGCGTAACGGCTGGAATCGTCAAAACACCGCCAAACTGTTGGGCATCAATCGCACGACACTCTACAAGAAGATGAAAAAGTACGGCATCGAATTCGAAACTCAGATGCTGAGCCCCTAGACCCATTTTCAAAACCCGGTTGCGCCTGTCCAGGAATTAATAATACAAGCTTTTGCGTGACGCGTCAGAGGGTTTTGAAACGACTTGTAAACAACTCTCTCTCCCCTGTTCGAAGTTCCCCACTTCGGAAAGACTGTTGATAGGCACCGAAAAGGCCGGTCTGTCGCCCCCTTGCGACAGCCCGGCCTTTCTGCTGCGCTGATGGATAGGAGGGAATTCAGGGCGGTGAGCTGCAGTTGGACTTGAAATGTGTCGCATGAAATCAGTCCTGCACTGCGATGCTTTTTGCCGCGTTCCTGAATGCCTACAGGTTATATACCATTTACCGCATTTTTCGGGCGGTGCGAAACAGCACAAGACTGAACAACAGGAATACAAACCCAATAAACAAAGCAACTATTCCGGAACTAGGTTCGTTCAACATCGCAAATGAACCTACGACGACAAAGGGTAATGCGACCACCACCAAAAAGACTGACGTCCACAAATATATTTTGTAATTAGCCGAATAGGCTGTGACCGATTTTTGGGCGATAAAATCCCACCTCGCTACGTCTTCTTCGCAGCGATTGCGACATGCAAGCAGGTTGCCCACTTCGGCATAACAATCGACACATAAACCGCGATGACAACTCTGGCAAACGCCGACGGCATCGGCATCGCGGTGATTGAAGCACTTCATGTTGAGCGAACGCTCCTCTTTATCGAAGACAAGAGTGGTCGGGGAAGCGGTAATTGCCATCCATAGAACTGGGCAGTTTTTTTGCGTGATATACAGGAATGGTTTCACGTCAAGGTAGTGGGCGAGCGGCGTGTTTGCCAGTTAGCTGGTTTATTTGCCACGCAGTTCCAAAGGTCGTGGAGATTAGTCAACTCGAAATGCATAAGTTTGCTTCGTGCGTTACCACCAGATACAAATCCTAAGGAGGCACCATGGCGATTCACGAAGAAGATCCTAATTTCCTGGCCGGTTTCTTGCGGATTTGGATTGCATTTTCTGTTACGTCTTTCGTTACCGCCATCGGCTTTAGCTTGTTTTTTCATGACAACCTATTGCGGAGTGACGACCCCTATCTCGCGGGAGCGCTGGCCGGGGGTTTCGGAGCATTCTTTACCTTTTGCGCGGTTATAGCCGCTGCTTACGACAAATCCGCCTGGAAACGTCGCCTAGCATTTCTTGCCTCCGTGGGAATCTCTGTCGTGTTGTTGCTTCTGTGGGATTGGATGATTGAGGGATCAGAAGGACACGGCATGCCGACTTTCTTCGCCATCCTTGCTCTCGGGAGCGGGATTCTGGCATTCCCACTGTTACGATTGGATCTGACGTTGCGGACGGTCATTTTGACGTCCGTGCCAGGGTTCCTAGTGGGTGCCGGATATTGCTGCGCCGCCAATTGGATGGCGATGCGCTGATCGCCGAGAGAAACGCTTCTGATGTGGCGGCATATGGCCTTCGGCCAACCGATGTTTATGGTAGCATGTTCACGGTAAGCCGTAGGGCAGGCTCCCGCCTGCCGACATTGCGCGAGAATCCAACCAGCAAATCGGAGCCAACACCATGCGGATTGCTATCGGGGGTGTCCTGCACGAGACGAGTACCTGTGTCGACACGAAGACGACGCTACAGGACTTCGAGCATGACCGCGGGATCATTCGCGGCGACGATGTGCTCTCGCGGTTTCGTGGGACGAATGTCTGTACGGGGGGCTTTATTGAGGGGGCGGAGACATTCGGGTTCGAAGCGGTGCCGCTATTACGGGCGTCGGCGTTTCCCGGTGGTCTGATTGACCGCGGGGACTACGATGCGCTCAAAGCGGAGTTCCTCCAGCGATTAACAACGGCCGAGGCTGAAGGCGGGCCGGTGGATGGTGTGTTGTTGGACCTGCATGGGGCGATGGTGGTCGAAGGGATCGACGATGGCGATGGCGATTTTATCGCAGCGGTCCGCACCGCGATCGGACCGGACCGGCCGATTATTGTCACACAGGATTTGCATGGTAATCACACCAAGTTCCGCGTCGCTCAAGCGGATGCCTTGATCGGCTTTGACACGTTTCCACACATCGACATGGCCGAGCGGGGCGTTGAAGCAGCCGAGATGATGGTTCGCACGGTTCGTGGAGAGATCCATCCTGTTACAGCGATTTATCAATTACCGATGTTTTGGGCAACGCGCTGTCAGGTGACTGCTCATCCGCCGATGGACGAAGTCATTCGTTTGATGCACGACATGGAACAACGGCCGGGGATTTTGAGCATCACGATCGCGACCGGGTTTCCCTGGGCCGACGTTCCGGAGGTTGGTGGGTCGGTGATGGTGGTAGCCGACGGCGATGTTGATTTGGCGCAACGCACTGCCGATGAATTCGGAAACTGGATTTGGGAACGCCGCCAACGTTGGTATTCCGCCCCGGTAACGATCAAGGAAGCTTTGGCGGCCGGTGAAGCAGCAGGGCGTTATCCGATTATCGTAGCCGACCATGCGGACAATACCGGCGGCGGTTCGCCCGGGGACTCGACGGAAGTCCTGCGGACATTTTTGGAACAGGGTTTAGAGGACGCGTTGGTGCTCTACATGGTCGACCCCGATGTGGCCGCCCAGGCGCATGCGGCTGGTGTCGGCGCAAGTATCCCGGTGTCCTTAGGAGGCAAGTCGAGTCCGGTGCAAGGAGCACCGATTGAGGCAACTGCGGAAGTGGTCGCAATCTCCGACGGCCAGTTCGCTTATGACGGGCCGATGTTCGCCGGGCTGACCGGCAGCATGGGAACGTCAGCTTGGTTGAAAATCGACGGCGTGTCGATCGTGGTCGTTTGTGCCCGCGAACAACCCTTCGATCCGGCGTTTGCCCGCAGCCTGGGAATCGACTGCGCAGCGATGAAATACATCTCAGTCAAATCCGCAGCCCATTTCCGCGCCGCCTTCGAACCATTTGCCGGCTCGATTTACAACGTCGACGCCGCCGGAATCCACACCCACAACTTTCGCGACTTACCATTCAAAAAACGAACCCGCCCCGTCTTTCCAGTAGAGATACCACCAGACAATTAAGATCGCCTCCGCCACTGTTGTAGGGTGCGTCGCGACGCACCTTTCTCGCATAGGACGAGAGATGACCCTTTAGAAAAAGACTCGCGCAGAGACGCAAAGCCGCAAAGAAAAAAGAAGAGAAGAAAAGAACATTTTGTTAAAAACGTACTTTCGTAAAAACCTGTCACAACAGAATCCACCCCAGCCGCACGACCAAGCCAGTTTCTACGATAGCGTACGGTCACAAAACAACGCTTTGCGGCTCCGCGCCTCTGCGTGAGGTCTTTCGCTGCGTGCGTCATACGTGATGAGTTTGGGCAATGAGGCGCATTTTGTGGTGCGAAAACCCTCACCCCGGCCCTCTCCCAGGGGGAGAGGGAGACATTTTGATGGGCTGCTACGTTGGCAAAATTGGGATGTCCATTCGATAAGAACTACCCACGGACCGGCCGATGACGTATAATCGGGGTAGCTGTGGACCCGCTCCCAGCGCCCCCCACTCCGGAATCCCTCCTAACTGTTTTTTCCCGCCTGAAGTGAACAATGCGAAGACTCTCTTACGCGATATTGATCTGTCTGTGCGGACCGCTCGCCAGCTTTGCAGAGGAACCATCGACCAAGATCACTGCTGAGCAGGAAAAGTTCTTCGAAACGAAGATCCGCCCCGTGCTCGTGCAGTCGTGCTACGAATGCCATTCGGCCAAAAAACAGCAGTTCGGGTTGCGCGTCGACAGTCGGAAATTTTTGGTCGACGGAGGCGACGGCGGTTCCGCACTCACACCGGGTAAGGTGGACGAAAGCCGGTTGTGGGAAGTGCTGCAACATGATCCCGACGACACACAGATGCCTCCCGACAGCAAACTGCCCGACGACGTGTTGGCCAATATCAAAGCCTGGATTGAGATGGGCGCCCCGTGGCCGGCCTCGGATATTCCGGCTGAAGCCGCTGATGATGTGCATTCCAATTGGCGCGACCATTGGGCATACCAGCCGATCAAGCGCCCGGCGATTCCTAGTCCTGAAAACGATGCCTGGAGCCTGACCGAAATCGATCGGTTTATCGCCGCCAAACTCGCCGCGGCCGGACTCGCGCCCTCACCGCCGGCCGACAAAGAGTCGCAACTGCGTCGATTAAAATATGACCTGCTCGGCCTGCCCGCTGAATATGAAGAGGTCCAGCGGTTCGTGAATAATAATTCACCCACGGCCTACGACGAATTGGTCGACGAATATCTGGCGTTGCCGCAATTCGGCGAACGTTGGGCGCGGCATTGGATGGATGTTTCGCGATATGCGGACACGAAGGGCTACCTCTTTCGAGAAGATCGCAACTACCCGGATGCTTGGCGGTATCGCGAATGGGTGATCGGGGCGCTCAACCAAGATTTGCCTTACAACGAATTTGTGATCAAGCAAATCGCCGCCGATCATGTCTCGGACGACCCGGCCGATTTGCATGCGATGGGATTTTTGACGTTGGGTCGGCGGTTCTTGAACAACCGTCACGACATTATCGACGACCGTATTGATGTCGTCACACGCGGGTTGATGGGACTGACCGTGACCTGTGCCCGGTGCCACGACCACAAGTTCGACCCGATTCCAGCGGCGGATTATTATTCGCTCTACGGCGTATTCAACAGTTGCGATGAACCGAAGAATGAACCCTCCACATTGCGGTTGGTCGATAAAGAAAAACCGGCCGACCCTGTGATTTTTCTCCGCGGCAAACCCGGGAACAACGGCCCCAAGGTTCCGCGGCAGTTCTTGCAAGTCGTGCACCGCGAAGAACGACAACCGTTTCAAAAGGGAAGCGGACGCTTGGAAATGGCGCAGGCGATCGTCGCGGCCGACAATCCGCTCACCGCTCGCGTCTGGGTCAATCGCGTCTGGGGGCATTTGATCGGCAACGCACTGGTCCGTACACCAAGTGATTTCGGCGTCCGCGCTGATCCGCCGACGCACCCAGAATTGCTGGATTATTTGGCCGGCACGCTGATCGACAACGGTTGGTCGACGAAACAACTGATTCGTGCGATTGTCAAATCGCAGGCGTATCGCCAACAGAGCGATGCCACGCTTGAGATCATCGCGAATGATCCGGAAAACGAATTGTTGACACACATGAACCGCCGCCGCCGCGATTTTGAGGGGCTACGCGACGCGGTGTTGGCTGCTTCGGGCGAATTGGACCCCACCGTCGGCGGTCAGTCGGTCAAAATCACCGAACAACCCTTTCCCAAACGGCGGACGGTGTATGCCTTTGTCGATCGCCAAAATCTGCCGGGACTGTTCCGCGCGTTCGACTTCGCTAGTCCCGATACACATTCCCCCAAACGCTACGAAACCGATGTTCCACAACAAGCACTGTTTCTGATGAACAGCCCGTTTTTATTGGAACAAGCAACGCAGTTGGTGGAATCGATCGCCCTCGACGATCCGGCGGAGAAGGTACGGCGGATTTATCAACAAGTCCTGGCGCGACAACCAACGGACAGCGAAATCGAATTGGCCGTGCGTTACGTCACCGGTGCGGTAGCGGATACTGATCCTGTGGAACCCAATCCATGGAGTTATGGCTACGGCGACCTTGATCCCGAAGCGGGGAAACTGCAGGCGTTCACCCCCCTGCCCCACTTCACCGGTAAGGCGTGGCAGGGAGGCGCGAAGCTGCCTGATGACACGTTGAGCTGGACGATGCTCAATCCCAAGGGAGGGCACCCGGGCAAAAATTTGCAGCAGGTGACCGTGCGGCGGTGGACTGCCCCAACCGATGGTCGTATTTCCGTTCGCGGGAAACTGAAACATTCCAAAAAAGAGGGAGACGGCGTGCGGGGCCGCATCTTGGTCGCCGGCGTGCAACAAGGCGAAGCCTGGCACGTTCACAACGCCGAACAGAAAACACCACTGAAGGACATCCCCGTCAAAGCGGGCGAGACGGTCGAATTTGTGACCGACTTGTGGGAAACGTTGAGTCACGATGGTTTTGAGTGGCCGGTCACGATCACGCTGCAATCGATGACGGATGACTCTACAGTCAAATTTAGTGCGGAGGCGCAATTTGCCGGTCCGCCTCCCAGTCCGCTCACCGCATGGGCGCAATTCGCGCAAATTTTATTGCTTTCCAACGAGTTCCAATTCGTGGATTGAACATGACTATCGATCAAGCACACAGTCCTGAACCTGTCGTCGACCGCCGTGACATGCTCCGCCGTTGCGGCATGGGAATGGGCGGGTTGATGTTTTCGCAATTGCTGGCCGAAAGCGGTTCGGTGGAGAAAACGCTCCAGGCGGCAACGTCCAATCCGCTCTCGCCCAAAATGCCGCAGTTTCCCGCTCGCGCGAAACATGTGATTCACCTGTTCATGAATGGCGGCCCCAGCCACGTCGATACATTCGACCCCAAGCCGAAGCTCGACGAATTTCATGGCAAAAAGTTGCCCATCGAAAACCTGCGGACCGAACGCCCCACCGGTGCCGCCTTTAAGTCGCCCTTCAAATTTAAGCAATACGGCGAAAGCGGCATCCCGGTCAGCGAACTGTTCAAACACACCGCCCAGTCGATCGACGAAATCGCCGTCATCCGCTCGATGCATGCCGACGCGCCCAATCATGAACCGTCGCTGCTACTGATGAACTGCGGCGAAGCACGGCAAATCCGCCCCAGCATGGGATCCTGGTTGACCTACGGCATGGGGACGGACAACCAAAACCTGCCCGCATTTGTTGTGATGTGCCCCGGCGGATATCCGATTCAGGAATCCCAAAACTGGCAAGCCGGTTTTTTGCCGGGGATTTATCAAGGGACATACATCGACACCAAACACAAAGAGATCAACAAGTTGATCGCCAACGTCGAAAACAAGCGGCTGGGGAAATCGCAGCAACGCAAACAACTCGATCTGCTGCAGCAGATGAACGAAAAACATCTGCAGGAGCGAGGCCACGATCCCAAGTTGGAGGCACGGATCCAGGCGTACGAACTCGCCTACCGCATGCAAATCGAAGCCGCCGATGTCTTCGACGTCAGCAGCGAACCAAAACATATTCTCGACATGTACGGACCCGGTGTTCAAGCGCGTCAAATTTTGATCGCCCGCCGCTTAGTCGAACGGGGTGTGCGGTTCGTGCAGGTCTGGCACGGCGCCGGCCAACCGTGGGACAACCATGACGATATTGAAGTCAACCACCGTCGCCTCGCCGGTCAATGCGATCAAGCCATCGGCGCACTGCTTAAGGATTTGAAACAGCGGGGACTGCTGGAAGAGACGCTCGTCATCTGGGGCGGAGAATTTGGCCGCACACCGGTCGTCGAATTGCCCAAGAAAGGTTCCAACGCCGGCAAGATCAACGGCCGCGACCACAACCACTGGGGCTTTACAACCTGGATGGCAGGTGGCGGGGTCCGTGGTGGTTACGTGCACGGCGCGACGGACGAATTCGGCTTCCGCGCCGTCGAGAAAAAAGTCCACGTCCACGACCTACATGCCACAATCATGAAGCTGATGGGCTTCGATCACGAAACGTTCACCTACCGCTACGCCGGCCGCGATTTCCGCTTTACCGACGTACATGGCCGCGTCGTGAACGAACTGATCGCCTAACGGAGCAATTCGTTCTGTCACTCATCCAGTGCACGGTATTCGAACAGGCATCAAGAATACCGAAGCATGCGCCGCCCGTACGATTCCACACAAAAAGTACAAGTCGCCGAGGGCGGACTCGAACTCCCACGCCCTTTGCGGCCTCGGGATTTTATGGATCGAGCGGTCGTGCAATACTACCCGTGCAAAACGGCTTTTTGAGATCCAAGTTAACCCATGATTACCCAATTACGTGGGACGCGGGACTATTTCGGCTTGGTCAATACGACGAACCAATTCTTGGAGCTGTCTGCGACCAAGGCGAGGCGATAACCATCGGCGCGGGACTTGGCAATTTTTTTGTCCAAGAATTTGGGCGAGCCGACGTACCAACGTTCTTTATGTGAATTGCGTCGAGAGAAGATGACCAGCCACCGTTTGCCATCTCGGGCGACGCTGGTGATCCCTCGGTCTTGCTTCCACTTTCTGCGAATACCGTCTTTGACTTTATCCCATTCATCGTAGCTCACATAGGACTGCCCACGCAGACCTGAATTCTTTGTAAACAACAAAACCCAACGCGATTCCCCATGTGCGGCGGCGGTCACTTGATATTTCTGCTTCCATCGTTTTTTTATTTCCGCATAGACCTCTTTGCGGGTTTTGTGAGTTGTGAGTACTTGCTTTCGCAATGAATTGCGTTTTTCGAAAATACCAACCCATTCGTGATCGTTGTGAGCGATGTGTCGCAGTTCCCAATTCGAATCGGCATATGTCGCCATGAGTTTTTCGAGTTCCTCGACATGCTTCACGACCTTGCCGTCTTGTAGCTCATGCACAGATTGCGGTGATAAAAGCGCATGCCACTGGCCCCGATTCCCTGCGACACCGGCGATGTTATAACCGTCACTCCACCGCTCCGCCACCCGATTCTCTACGTCAGAGAAATCCTCTGAGAGCAGCAACTCGCCAGGAGTTTCGGGCAGACTTTGTGGAGTCGGGCGGTTCGTTAATGGGATTTCAACTCGCCCCAAGCGCTTGACTTCCAGCGACATCACATCGCCCTTTTTTGCGTTACGGACAATCTCTCGAACGACGTCACGATTCGTCACCCGGCGGGCATTGATCGTGGTGACAACATCGAAGGACTTTAATCCCGCAGCTGCAGCAGGGCTATTTGACTCTACATAACCAACCATCACACCGGATCGCTGGGGAACTTGCAGGGATTCCGCCAAGATCTGGTCGATCGCGTGCGTGGTAATGCCGAGGTAAGGGGTGAGGTGGTCTGCAGAAGGCATCTGTGTGGGTGGCACGATGACGGGGATTGTCCGCTCTCCTTGGGGCGTGAAATCACCTGTGCTGATGGTTGCGACGTCCCCCTCATTCACCTCACCGGTTTTTGTTTGATAGGCTTGGATGCCCTGCTGGTTGACATCCCGCAGATCGATACGATAGTCCCCGGTACCGGTTGCCGTCAGTTTGAGCTTGAGTTCATTCGGCGCGACGCCGTCGGGGAGACGAATGACCAGCCGCTGGGGGGCCACGTGCCCCTCCTTGCCCGCTGCGGGACTCGGATAGGCTTTGAGCATATTTTCGGGCACATACATGCAACCGGGAATTTCGTTGATGAGACCGGGTCGTTGGTCACCAAAGAACCAGGCCGCTGGATCGCCTGCCGGTTTTTCGGTCATGCCGAACCGCCGGCCATCGGGCAGTTCGACGAGTAAGGCAATCGGCGAATGGATGTCAATCTGTACCTCAGGTTGTTCCGACAGCACGAGGCGTCCATCCTTCAACCGTGTTCCGTCGCCGTCAGATTCCCAATAACTCATATACGGTTTGTGCCAATGCGAATGGCCAATTTTGCCTTCGCCGATGTTGAACCGACTGGTGATATTGTGTTTTTCGGCGTCGAATCGAGCCTTACCGCGATAGACCACATATCGACCATGCCAACATTTGTACCAAGCATCGGGATCGCGAAACGGTTCGGGGGTTGGATCGGTATAGTCGAACAACCCCCAATAATTCCAATGTCCGTCGTACCAGACGTCGTTCGAAGCATCTTGCCAAGCCGGCCGAACCAAGACGATGAAGGTCAGCACGTTCACGTCGCGACAAGGAAATCCCAATGAACGGACGAGCGACCCCAACAACATCGCATGTTCTTGACAGACGAACGTCGTTCCCACATCAGGATCGGTCATCTTATAATTAGGCAGGGGAGCCCCAAATCCGTATTCCCGCCGCCATATCGACTCGGCATTACCCGTCGGCGTCCACATGTCGGCAGGCGCCCCTTTGGGCATTAAGGCATCTGTCACGAATTCCGCGATATTCTCCACAACTTTCGCCGGCGTTTCCGGGAATTCAGGATTACCCGGCGGAGGACCGTTTCGCGTCCAGGTATTCCCATATCGAGCAGCCCGTATCGCCAGAGCGCGGATCGACTGATTGCCGACCTGTGAGATGCGAATGTCGCCTTTCATGTAGTATTCGCGGCGGGCTTCATCGACCTGGGGCATGCCGACGACCGGCCGAAAGTCAGGATATGTGATTCGGGCGATCGCTCCCGGCTTTCCATTGTCCGATGCGATGTGAATGGATTCTTTTGCGTCGTAGAGTTTTTCTTGACGGCCCTTTGTCTCTTTTTTACCGATGACTTGAACGTCCAGTGCCTGCTTCAGCGCGACGGACAGTTCCTTTGCCGGTTTTTCGTCCAAAGACGGTGCTCGTAGTAGGTTCAGATACATCCAGGTCTTGCGATCCAAATGCCACTGCTTCTTGACATCGGCATCTTTCTTACGTGCAACCATGTCAGCTGAGCGAACAGGAATCACAAATGTCTGTTTAGTTTTAGGTCGTAATGCAACGCGAAAATTGCGCTGAGTCGTGACGGCATCACCATCCGCTGGAAAGTAAAACGCTGGATCATCCGGCTTGCCGAACTCTCCCTCGACGGTCACGTGCAACGTACAATCCTCGTACGTCCGACCTCCTTGATTGGAAACTGTGATTATCAACTCGGCTCGGTCGGACATCGTGAACTGTTGATCTTCGTCCCGAAGCGTAATGTCCAATTGAATCGGACTTTTACCGACCAACTCCTCAAGCTTCTTAAAAGCTAGTCGTGCAAGCCGCGTCGATTCTTTCGTAGTAAAAGCAATCTGATCAAATTCCTCACCGACAAACGAGGGATTACGGTGCGTGACGCGCGTATGCAGTCGATAACGACCTAGAACGATGTGTGTCTCGGACGTTACGTCGATTTTATTGGAATAGATCGGCAACCACGTGAATGACAAATCTCCGGCATCAAGCTTTCGCAGGACACCCTTTTCGCGTTTCGCGTAGAGTTCGTAGTCTTGCTTGGCGCGGGTCAGGCACGCCTTGGCCGTATCGTGAATCGCCAAAGTAATGCTCACACTGTAGTCGTGGTCTGATTTCCGCTTTTTAAAGTAACTGCCCGGAGAGACCCAAATGGCGCGGGCCTCCTTCCGCTTCATATTGACCGAATAGATACTGAATTTGACTTGAGCCATCTCGGTTGCAGGGAGCGGCGTTGCCGGCTTTTTAATGTCTCCTTTGATCTCTTTGAGCGGAATGGCCGTGCGAACGAATTGCGCGACATCGATCGCTTCTTCTGGAGTTTGCTGACCGAGCGCAGTATTCATTCCAGCAACGGTAGCCAAAAGCAAAACCACTGCGAACACGATCGAATTGCCCTTGTACCGTTTTCGCTCATTGTTCTGAGCTTGAAAACATGCGAATCGCTGTGCAGCTATTACCGCGGTCATGATTTGTTCCTATCGAATTCGAATCCCACCACCCAATCCAGGGAACGGAACTTCGACGATTTTCTAATCGGCAAATACCTTACAAAAATCATTTTCATGACTCCGGACAACTCTTGTCAACAACGATCATGCGAACTTCCCCCGCTTGAGTTAGTGCGCCGCTCAAGTGAGCCCCACAGGAGAACTGTTCCGTTCTTCATGCTGAGCGGGAGCTGCCTTCGTAGAAGTTGGGACTTAAGTCCGGCCCGTAGGAATACGGTATGAGGGACAGCGCCTCAGGGGTGTCAAAGAGCGGATCCCGAAGCATGAATGGGTTTGATGATGAAGTTAGCAGGATACGGCTGCGCGATATCAGTGTGAGTCGGCAAGGTGGCACTTGGACGCATGAATTAAATTGTGACCACCGTGACTGCAGAGTTCTAAATATCAGACAAATCGCATAGGCAAAAACCGTCAATGAGAAACAATCGCTCGCTGACCCCCTAACAGCCCGTTGAATTACTCCGCGTCCGCGACTGTCACGATTGGTTTTGGGCTCACGCGGCCTGGGCTTGGTTGATGTGATGTTTGCGAAATATGGCGCGCAGTTGTCTAGCACACGACCCCAGACACGCGAATCGGCGGATTACGCCGCAAGATTGCACAAAAACTCCCGCGCACAACGACCCGAATTGTCGCACTTTTCCCGTTCCCAACAGCTTGCGCAGCACCAGGCCTAAATTGTGCGCTGTTGCCGTCATCAGGTGCCGTTTTCTGACTTCGTCGATCCCGCGAAGCCAACTGCGACGGCCGCCGCCCGTCTCGCACACGTGTGCGAAACTGCGCTCCACCACTTCGCTGCGACGACGCTGCAACCGCTTGCCGTACGCGCGCTGCATGCGGCGGTGGTTGTTCGTCACGGCTTGCTGTTGTGCATCGGGCCGGTCGAGCCAACTCCATTCGTACTTCCTTTCCGGTTCGGGGATATACGTCTTCATGCCGCCGCACCCCCAACCCAATGTCGCACAACGCGCCAACGTTTCAACTGCGTGATAACCTTTGTCGGCCACCACCTTTTTAATGTCCCGTGTCCAACCGCTCGCCCGATCCAAATACTTTTGCGCCTGCTCAAGACTCGGAATCAGCGTGGCGGTGTCCCCTTCGTTCGCGTGATAAATTTCCGCGTCGAGAATCGCTTCGGTGTCGAGGTCGACGACGTGTTCGGCCTTGTAGGCCAGATGCGTGCGACCGTCTTTCATCTTGGCGATGCGAGCATCGGGGTCGGACGGCGACTCCCACTCGTCGTTGGAAACTTTCTTCTTTCCCTCTTTGCTGCGCTGTTTGTCGTAGCGAATGAGCTCGGCCTTGGTTTTGATTTCGATGCCGTCCTCGGCCGCCAGTCGCTTGATGTACTCTTCCCAATCCTCGCCGTTGTCTTTGCGGACGATCGATTTCATCGCCGCGTTGGCTTCAAGCAGTGTCGCATCCACGCCGACTGTCGTCCCGTCGACGAGCTTGTTTGCGATCAACAACTGCAGCACGCAGACGTGCACGTCGTGAAAGACTTCCAGCGGCAAGCGGGTGCGGATGCGGCTCAGGCTCGAATGATCGGGCGTCGCTTCGTGCTGCCGGTAGCCCAGAAATCGCCGGATCGACAGGCTGTCTGCGCACCGCCAAGCGATGCCGCGTTGCGAATCGATGCCCTCGAAATAGCCCACGTACATCATGCGAAAAAACACGCCCGGCGGAATCGACGGCCGACCGCCGCCTGCGTAAAAAGGTTCGCACAACTCTTCGACAAAGTCATCGAAGTCAGCCTCGGCCAGGATCGCATTAAGCTTTTCATAAAACAGATGCTGCGGCCCGCTCGACAAGTCGGTCGCCGCCACCCAAAACTCCCCCTGCCGTTCCGACCGCCGCTTCCCCAACGCCATTTTGGAATCCTCCGTACGATGATCATATTCAGGTGGAGATTGTAATCGATGTGTCAAACGGGGGTTTTTCAACGGGCTGCTAAGCTGGCATTTCCCAGTGGCAATCTATCGCACCCTCATCGGTGGAGAGTTAAGCCGATGATACACGGCTGGTATCTCTTCCTCCACAAGTTTCTTTCTATTCAGACAGTTTCGCCTCGATTTGCAGTGGCCCCACAGGCTGAGGAAACAAACTGCCCCCGGTCACATTGCCCTGGAGCAATCAGCGTCCCATGCGAAACAACTCTGGGTTGTCAGACTGGATGCGAGCATGAACTCGCTAATATAGCGAGATCCTGTGACGAATAGGCCGGCTGAAGAGAAAAAGACCATGACCCGCACCGGGATCACGCTGGTGTCTTGTCGCCGAATTCTTGTTCTCGGAAACGAATGCGGGGAAGTTGCAAGGTATATCTGGCCACCGGAAGCGCATTGAGACGGGCGAGAATGACGCTAAGTAGTGGATTGGCACGCTGTTGGACGGTATCATCGAATCGATCTGCCTCTTGTGCGTTCGGTTCAGATTCCTTCTACAAAAATTCCAATTGGGAATATAAACATGAGTTCCGACTTAAATTGGTTTGAGCGAAGGGGCGTACTAGTCGCACTCCTTCTGCCGATTGCCGTAGTCTTCTTCACATTCACCGAGTTGCGATACCTTACCTTCGGCGAGACAGTACAAGGGTCGATCGTTTCCGTTGATGCCATTGAAGGAGAGCGCGGCAAAGACATGACTGTGATCGCCCACGACTTAAGAGTGGAGTATGTCGACCCGACTGACAATCAGTCTGCAACCGTTGTCGCAAGAATGGGCAGCATGTGGCAACCGGAGGGAGACACGATCAGCATCCAGTACATTCCCGGTCATACAGAATCCGGCCGGCTCGCCAGCGATCAGCATCCCTGGATAGCCGTCTCGATTCTGATTGCGGCTGTGCTTCTGACGCTCTTTGTCATCAAGGCCGTCCGCGATATGAATCGTCCAATCAGACGCTGACGGTGGCGCGGGTTAACAGAGTACATTTCTGGTACCGGAGTGTTACTCCTAGGCAATCGATAATTGCTGCCAGACCAAGCACTGTTGGGCCAGAATTCCTACACGTTGTTTCAAACCAACGTTTTACGGCAAACAGACGCCGTCAGATTCAGCGTTCATTTCACCGGCTTCGCTATTGAGTGTGCTCGTGAGCGAGGCCCCATTCCAGTGCATGGGTGTGTGCGTCTCGCATTTCGGGGTGATCAGACCAATGGGCGAAGAGCGGGCGCAGCTGTGGATACTCCAGTGCGTGTTCCAAAAAACCAGTTTCAATACAGAGTCGAATTGATTTGTCGCCGTCGAGAAACGCGCGGTCGATCCGTTTGATTAGGTCCGCAATCATTGTTTCTCCCTGTGGGTGATCAAACCAACCCACCAGGATCCCCAGTAGATTACGGGCGGCTTCATAGGAACTCAGAGCATTCGAATTGAAATCGGCGTTTTCATGCGGTTCAGTGATGCTGCGGATGAGAAAGTCGAAGACGAAGGGTGCTGTGAACCAGACTTCCATCTCTGGTTGAATGCGTTTCCATAACTGCGACAAGCAATAGTATGCGTCGGCGTTCTCTTCTCGATCGTCACTCGACATCAAGCTTTCAACGAGGCGTGCCGGGATCTTCGTGTTGGCTTCGAGCATTTCTCGAAGCTGGTCTCGATTGGAAAATTCCTCAGCATCCATTATCGGGGCTCACTCGTTCTTGACATTGTTGATGCTAACTCAGTCCGCATACAGCGGCGCTCGCCCCCATCGTAGTCCGGTGGGGTAAGGACTACTAGGCGGTTTCCGTGGTGACCACCGCTCAACCCGCGGAACTGAATCAAATCCCCCCCGTTACGCGTTCACATCGTAAAACGACCACATTGTCAAAACGTTGCCGACGAGGTTTATGAAACTCGCCGACTTTCAAAGGATTTGCGAAACAGTGACGATTCCAGAACCAGTCGCCTGTTGTTACGCTGTCCATTCATACAGGAAGCCGACGCCGTTTAGCAGAGTACATTTCTGATCCCGGAGTGTTACTCTTAAGCGCGATAATTGCTGACTGACTAAGCTCTATTGGGCCAGATTTCCTAGGCGTTTTCTAATACAATACGATTGACTTTTTCGAGAATCTCAGCTGCAGAACTCCTGGGAGGATAGAGATGGGAGACACGACTTTTGAGGTTTCGCCCGAGGTAAGACCGACAAAGAAGCTCGAAACCGTAGACTATGTCGGCGCGTTGAGAATCGCATTGCGTAGGCCAATCGAGGCAAGCTGGCTCCCGAGAAATCCGTTAGTAGCTTGTGACAACGACCATGCGCTGCTTTCAGCCATTCGGATTGCCTTCTACAACCATATGCCGCTGCGACTCTCGCCAGACGCCATCTGGATAACGATAGCACGCGGTTTCGCATTGCATGTGAATGAGCATGCCGAAGAACTCCGGCACCGTTTCGTCAGTCACAAAGGCAAAGAAAAACTTGTGGTGAATCGCATGGATTTCGCCCCAGGTGAGGACAATCCCTGGCCCGAAGTTTTTGAGGAGTTCAGCATTCAGTTGGCAGACCGCACGGGAGACCTAGCTTCGTTAGTACAAGCTGACTTCAGCACCACCGGTCCTGTCGAGCGAGCGATATCGCACTTGATGGCCATGGACGCGTTTAAGTCCTACTTTGAATTCGAGATGTTCGCAGGGTGTGGTATACCCAATGTCACGCTCACAGGAACATTAGAAGATTGGCAAGACCTCCGTGCACGGACACGGCGATTTAAAGACTACGGACTTAAAGAATGGATTGA
This sequence comes from Symmachiella dynata, assembly GCF_007747995.1. Taxonomy (NCBI): domain Bacteria; kingdom Pseudomonadati; phylum Planctomycetota; class Planctomycetia; order Planctomycetales; family Planctomycetaceae; genus Symmachiella; species Symmachiella dynata. The sequence continues at coordinate 7,482,976 of NZ_CP036276.1, forward strand.
AGCTTTGGACCCCATATTGGAGCAATTTGAATCTGCCAAGAGCGGAAATCCTGAAGCCGATTTCTGGAAATCCATGTTCAGATTCAACAGCAGTTCAGGGGCTGATGTAATGACCGGATGGGCAAACGTATTGTTTCCCTACTTTCAAGACAGCGATGAAAGCCTTTACCGGAATCCTTATCTTGATGATTGGCGGCAACGGCTGGAAATCGATGACAAACAGACTTGGCGTGAACGCGGGGATGACCCCCAAGGCATCGGGTTAGCGTCTATTCCTTCTTGTTTCACTAACGTCGCATTGAAAGTTCATTGGGGGGATGTCGAGACAGAGATGCGATTGGTTGGAGGATTGCTTGGCGTTAGTCAAAACGAAGAGACACAGGAGGTAGAACCCGAATGTGGATGGGTCGTCATTTATGACGAACCAGTCGACCCTCTGTCAAAATACTACAAGCGGCTCGATGACCTAAAGAATCTCTGATAATCTGCAGAGAGTTCCGGTGAGGGCGGAAACGCATTGAGGTCCCAACAGGCTGTTGCTAACTAACTCAGGCCCTATCGGCCACGGGTTTGAATGGCCGTTGGCTACGCCGCATCGGCGTGAAACTTCGACGCAGTTTCCACCCAGCTTTCGCGAAGAGGACCGCTATATCAGAGCCTGTTGAGATTCGGTCCCGAGCTGTGTCATAAATGGACCGCATTGTCAAAACGTTGCCAACGAGGTTTTAAAGACTCGCCGACTTTCAAAGGATTTGCGAAACAGTGAGGATTCCCGAACTAGTCGCCTATTGTTACGCTGTCCATTCATACAGGAAGCCGACGGACGGGATGATTTATTGAATCTTTCGTAGATCACGCGACCGTTGACATCTTCCCGATCGCGGGTATCGACAGTCGCTGCTTGAGGATTCGTCGGCATCAATCTGTGAATTGGCCTCTAAGAATGGAAGACGTTGAAGAAAATGATCAGAACCAGTTGTGTGCTCGTCTTTCATATGGTCGCTCTGCTAGCTGCGCCTGCGATGGCCAGCGATGCCGTCCAACTGGCCGCCGACGGCAAGTCGCATTTTCCAGTCGTTGTATCGGAAAGCGCCTCGGATCGTCTCCAGCTAGCGGCAAAGACACTTGCTGATTATCTGGGGCGGATCAGCCGTTCGGGCTTTGAAGTGACCACGGGCGATGGCACGCACGGAATTGCCGTCGGCACTGCGCGAAGTTTTCCCTCGCTCAAGTTGTTGTCCGATTTTGATTCGACTGATATCAACCGCCGCGAAGAGTATCTATTACGATCGCACTCCGATGGAATTTGGTTGATCGGTGCGACGGAACTCGCCGTGGAACATGCGATATGGGACTTGCTTTATCGCCTGGGACATCGCCAATTCTTTCCCGGGGAGATTTGGGAGGTCGTGCCCACGGTTCCGAATCTGAACATCGAAGTGGACACCTTCCAGCGGCCCGATTACCTCTCGCGACGAATCTGGTACGGCTATGGTATGTGGGATTACAACTCTGAGCCATACAAGCAATGGTGCGCGCGGAATCGTTGTGTTCCAGGGATTCACCTCAACACGGGCCACGCATATGACCGCGTCGTTAAAGACGCACGAAAAGAGTTTGATCGGCATCCCGAATATTGGCCATTGCTGGATGGCGACCGGAAGCCGGTCAAGAACCCAAAACCTTGTCTCGGAAATCCAGCGGTACGCTCCTTGTTTGTGCAGTATGCTCTGCAGCGACTTGAGAAAGACCCGAACCTCGACAGCATCTCGATGGATCCCAGCGATGGTGGCGGTTGGTGCGAATGTGAGAAGTGTACCCAACTCGGCTCGGTGAGCGATCAGGCGACGACCTTGGCGAACGAAGTCGCGTCCGCTGTGAGCAAACAATTCCCAGGCAAACTCGTAGGAATATACGCCTACAACTATCACTCACCCCCGCCGAGCGTGTTGGTCAACTCCAATGTCGTCGTCAGCGTGGCGACTGCATTTATCAAAGGGGGGCAGTCGCTGGACGAGATCATCACCGGCTGGTCGGCACAGGGGGCGACTCTCGGAATCCGTGAATACTACAGCGTGAATGTCTGGGACCGCGATCAACCTGGACACGCTCGAGGCAGCAAACTCGACTATCTTCGCCGCACGATTCCTGATTTTCACGCCAGTGGGGCACGGTTCATGTCGGCCGAATCGAGCGATAACTGGGGTCCGAATGGCCTCGGCTATTATCTCGCATCGCGCATGTTGTGGGACGTCGATGAAGCCAAACAAGTCGATGACTTGACCGAAGACTTCCTCACCAACTGCTTTGGCCCCGCAAAAGAACCGATGCGCGAGTTCTATCAGCAGCTCGATGGATCAAAGCCGCATTTGGCGTTCGACGATCAACTCGGAAGAATGTTCCGCGCACTCGACTCGGCAAAGCAACTACTGGCCAGCGACAAAACTGCCGCTTCCGACGAATCATCAGAACGCATTAAAGCACGATTGAACGACTTGATCCTGTATGCCCGCTATGTCGACCTCTTTGACCGCTACCAGCATGCCGAGGGCTCAGCACGGCAGGCGGCGTTCGAAGCCATGATTCGCCACACGTACCGCATGCGGCAAACCATGCTCGTCCACGCCAAAGCGCTGTATCGCGACGTCGTCGCCCGCGATAAGAAGGTCTCGATTCCTGTTGATGCCACGTGGTCGGTGGCTGAATCAAAGAATCCTTGGAAAACGAGTACACCTTTCAGTGCAGAGGAACTGAATAGCTTTCTGCGCGAAGGAATTGAACAGCATCAACTGCTAAGTTTGGACTTCGAGCCGATCGCCTACAGCGAAGAGCTTGTCCCGGGAACGTCCTTGAAGCTGACATCAGCCGCTCCCGGTGTGGCTACGCGCGGCCGCGGCAACCGGACTTTTTACACTTATATTGAGAAAGCGCCGGCGAAGTTGTCGCTGAAGATTACCGGTGGATTGATCGCCCATTACCGCGATCGCGGAAACGTGCGGATCGAACTCTCGAAAATCGGCGGTGAAAGCCAAACTGGCGAACGCGAAACACTGGTTGCCAGCGATAACAGCGTGCCGCCCGACGGCAAGGCACGTTGGGTCACTCTCTCCGTCACGACAACCGGCCTGCACAAGCTCAACATCTCCGATGGCGGCGACATGACCAGCGTGGAATGGCCCGCCGATCTGCCGGTCAGTTACAAGTCAAGCATCGATGAGCCGATCAAGACCAGTGGCCGTTGGTCGCTCTATTTCTATGTGCCGCGCGGCACCACGGTCGTCGGTCTGTATGGCGGCGGATCACCCGGCACCATTCTCGATCCTACCGGCAAGAAGTTTTTTTCGTTCGACGACCACAAGGCCGGCTATTACAGCATCCCAGTCGCCGCCGGCACCGACGGCAAACTGTGGAAGGTGCATCAAGCAGCCGGTGCCGTCAGACTGCTGACCGTCCCCCCCTATCTGGCCCGTTCAGCCAGCGAATTGCTGCTGCCTCGTGAAGTTGTTCAGCGTGATTCCCAGTAATCTCTGCTGGATGCAGTCGCGGCAGCATGCCGGTGTGGGTGGGGTTCGAGTGAACTTCATGCCGCCGTCTCGAATTAATCCAGACTCACAGGCTGAGTGTGCGAAGCTTTGAGCGGTTGTTTGACTTGTCGTTCATCGCTTGAGTTCTAGAGTTCCTAAGTAACTCCCGGCGTTGGATCGGGCAAACTATAAACTCTGTTGGAGAGAATGATCATGGCGAATCAGACAGACACACGGACATGGCCTGAGTTGGCGACTGGTTTATATGACAATTTGACGGGTCGCGATGCGGAAATCAGTTATGAGTTCGACAACTTCGAGGTGAACATCCCAAGTTCGACGGCCCCTGACTCAGAACACGCACTCTGGAAAATGAACGGCACCCTCCGTATTTCAACGCGTCAAGGTGAGTCGCCGGAGGCTTAATCGTGACGGACTTATCGCAATGCCAGCTTCATGGCTTCTTACAATGCGAGCTTGACGGCAGCGGTTTTTCAATGTCCTTCACGGGACGTTCGATCGTTGTCAATGTTTCCCACATGGCGACCGGGTTGAAGCTCTTGCAACTCGGTTTGCCTCCGGGATCCTATCTAAGATCAATTCGCAGGCTCCAGAAGCTGCTAGATTCCACGTGCATGAATTTGGAGTTCCGTCTTCGCGAAAAGCCAATGGGGACAGTCGGACACAATCAGCGGACTGCATGGGGGAAATTGTTCGGCCTACCCGCGTTGAGCTTAAGCCTGGTAGCGATTGCCGCTGCATGTGTCCGGGAATCGCGACAGGAAATCCATTCAACTAAACCGTAAGCATTTCGCTGACTGCACACTGTGCGGTGATTAAACCCTGCATGGTCACACGACACGGATCGCAAAGTTGTCAGCATCTAAGAATAGGGAGAGTATTCATGTTTGGATTATTCGCAAACAAGAAAAGCAAACTTGAAGCCAAGTACGCCCAGTTGCTCGAGGAGGCGCATCGCCTATCGCACTCAAGCCGCATTCAAAGTGATCTCAAGACGGCCGAAGCAGAAGAGGTTTTGAAGGCGATCAAGGAGTTAGAGGAAGGCCAAGCCAAATAATTTCGCTCATTTCGCCCCACTTAAATTCTTGAGTGAGGCGGATATCCCGAGCGACCTCATTGCAACCACTTGCCGGCCAGGTAGCCCAGATAGCTGACTGACGTCGCTAAGACCCCACCCCAGATCACATCCACAACAGTCACAATCCACGGCCAATTTTTAACTGTCGCTAGATTGGTTAGATCGTAAGTTGCGTACGTGATTACACCGTACAAGCAACCTAACGCGAGCACCTTTTTCGTGGAGCCGGCATCTAGGCTGGGGACGATGACGAAAACCAACATCCCAAAAATAAACAAGAGATAGAAGACGATAGCGGCCGGCCAATTGGGATCGTCCTTGAGCAGGAACCCCAAGTGCTTCTGGTAAAACCCACGCGCAACCAAGACCAACCAGACCATGTCGATCGCGAAAAAGCACAGGAGCGTGCAGCAGTACAACTTGAGATAATACATGAGCAATTCTTCCTCAAGTTTCAGCAAAGTTTCGTGGACTTTGAACAGGTTGCATCAGTAGCTCGGCCAGACATCTTCTTCGAGAACTGCGAATTCAAAGCAGTCTGTCGCGAATCAAATCAAGTGCCATAAAAAGTCTGCTCGCCTTAGAGGCAGTCCGAGCAGCGTCGGCCCTACGCTCCATTCTCAACCGCCGCCGAGCTTCCTCGAATTGTTCGGGCGTCGGGATGTAGCCAGTCAGTCGTTTAGGGTGTGCTTCATTGCACATGTCGATGTTTAACTTCCATCCCATGGCTGCAAACCTTTCTTCGCTTCTTGACGGTTCTCGGGATTGCCAGTCGAGCAGTTCAACCTCATCGCCAGGCAAACATGATTTCCCGCAAGCAGGGTAGAGCTAAGTCACGTTACTGCAACCGAATCAAAATCTCATTGCGCCGCAATGGTCCCGGAGTCCATGGGGGATCATATCCCGCAAGCTCCGGCTCGCCACCTGCGACGAAGCCGCGGTTGTCCATCCACTGTTGCAGATCCTTTGTCGCCTTTGCGATCGTTTCACTATTCATTTGACCGGCAAATCGAACGACAGCAAATTTTCCGCCAGCGCGTTTTTCAATCGCGACCCCATCATCAGTGGGTTCTGGCACGCGTTCTCCACTGACGTCCTTCGGCAGCACGAATCCCATTTGCCCCAGGTTTTCGTCGCTTTGTGGTTCCATGAATACGGGCGTTGTCATTGCGACTTTTTGTTCATTGTCGTTGGCACCGCTAATGTACTGAAACAGTCGCATGAAACTACCATCGTCCCCTTTCGGTTCAACTTTCCTATTGGTTGTTGCCAGCATCAAGTCTGGATAGCTGCGTGTTTCGAATGAACCGTCGGCTTCAATCACGGTGTATTCCGCTGTCTCATAAGCGCTTCTGGCCGTCAGCCGCCAACCAAAATAGGCGATCGCGACCAAGAACGTGGTGAGGCAGGCATAGATGATTTTTTTCCAAGACATCGTTTTGACTTTTCTTCTTCTGAACTTTGAACTCGAACCATCTAAGAAAACTGCTGGGCAACATAACACTCAAAAAGCCAGCCCCCATTCTCAATCGAGTGGAGGCTGGCTACGTACGTTCAAGGATTCTGCTTATCGAACTTGGCTGTAGACATCATCCAGAGCACGACGCATGGTCCAGGCCTGGGTCTGGGAACAGTTCGTCCGTTCTGCCATACTGACCGCAGTCTCCAGCCTGTGTGCGGACGAAGCACACATCCCGTGATTTTCCATCGCTAGGATTTGCTTAGCTGTCTTCATGTAAACTTGTGCGCATTCGCTCGCATGTCCGGAGTTGTAAAGCGGCGCACCCTGGCCAATGGCCCGCTCGATCATCTTTCGAGGATGCACGGCCGACTGCTTAGCGGGAGGCAGCAGCACTGAGTCGATCACATGAATCACCCCATTACTGGCATCGATGTCAGTCGCGATCAGCTTTGCTTCATTCACCATAGCTGCTTGACCATGCATCGCGATTGAAAGCGCGTCGCCTTGAAGCGTGTTCGCTTTGCCGGCGGCAAGCGCGTCTGCGGAATAGACCCGACCCTTTACCACGTGATACTTTAAGATGGCAGCCAACTTGGCTTTGTTTTCAGGTTTCAACAAACTCTCGACGGTTCCGGCGGGGAGCTTGGCGAAGGCTTCGTCCGTAGGAGCGAACACGGTCAATGGTCCCGCACTCGAAAGAGCTTCGACAAGTCCAGCAGCCTTGGCCGCCGCGACCAGCGTACTGAAGTTGCCGGCCTTGACTGCGGTAGTCGGAATGTCGTCCGTCGCTGGCAGAATGACCTGATCGATGACGTGAATGATGCCGTTGCTGCAACGGATGTCTGTCTTCACGACGTTTGCATCATCAACCTTTACGTTGCCATCGGCCACAGCGATGTCGACCTGCTGACCGTTCAACGTCTTCGCACCTTTGAGTTCGACAACTTTCGCCGCGGGGACAATTCCCTTGGTCACGTGGTAGGTCAAAATGCTGACCAGCTGATCTTTGTTCTCAGGCTTCAGTAGTGTTTCGACCGTTCCCTTGGGCAACTTCGAGAAGGCCTCATCGGTCGGGGCGAAAACTGTGAACGGCCCCTCAGATTTTAACGCCTCGACCAAATCAGCCGCTTGGAGGGCCGCAGCAAGCGTCTTGAATGATCCCGCTCCCACCGCTGTATCCACAATATCCTTTTCCTGCCCCACCGCAGGGCTGCAGATAACGGTGACTGCGAACAGAGCCGACGCCAACATCGTGGTTCTTTTCAACATGCGACTAATCCCCTAACTTCTTTTTGTTTCTGGAGTTAAATACCGTAAACTGAGGGTCGATTGACTGAAACCTGTCATGAACACTGGCCAAATTCGTTCAAAACGTTCAGTGAATTGAAGACGTACGCTCCAACATGGCAATCCCCCAAAGGGCCAAATAGTTGAAATCGCTTTAAGAAGTCGGCGCGTCTACCGCCAAGTCAGTCGCGGAGTTGCCGTCGCAGATACCAACGCGTGGCGAATTTTCGATAGGCAAACATCAAATACAGATTCGGACGAGCGAACAAAATCCGCGTGACGATTCCCCAAAATCCCGATCGATGCTCGTATTCGATGTGCTCATTGATTGCCGTGACGTCATCTGTCACACGCGTGAAGGAGTGCGTATGACGCCATTGCGCAGCGGGCCCTTCCTCCTGTACGTCTGTAAAACCGTGCTCCGAAACGTCATAGTGCACAGCCTTCCAGCGCAGAGGGAGCGGCCCCACCCAGAGCGTAAATTTTGAAACCGATCCTTCCGCCAACGGTTCGATTTTGTGTAGTTGAACAATCGTGGGGGGAGGAGTCAGACGCTTAAGCGCCCGGGTATCGGAATGAAATTGCCGCACGGCTATCAGCGGTGCCTGGACCTGGAAATTAAAATCGAACACTGGCATCGAATATCTATCTACCCTCGAATTGGTGGGTGTGCGGACTCGCTGAGGCGCAGGGTGTTGTAGTCAGATTCGCATATTCGCAAAACAAAATCGAACCACACAGGCGGACCGCATTGGCGATTTTGACCTGGGACAGAATTCGATTTTGCCAAATCGGACCATGCATCCAGTCGGTGCGTAGCGTATACCGATGGGAGGCTTGAGTGCGACCATCGACTCGAAAACCGTCGCTAGCCGGATTGTTTCCCCCAAGGAAACGGCCGCCTATTCCGTGCCCATTTACGAATGTGGAGTGTCCGCCTGGAAACACTATGCGGGCAGAGTCCACTTGGGCCGACGTGCTTTCGCTCAGTGACTGGACGAGCGTGCTGCATCAGTACAGCCGGGGCAGACCGAATAGAGAAGACAGGGAGCCGTTTCATTTTCTAACAAATTGAGCCGGGCAGCCATTATCTCAAGTTCGACCCAATCCGTCTGTTCGACAAGACATTTCTTGCAACAGCTACACATCGTCAGTTCGTCCGCTGTTCGCTTCGTACTGGGCTCGAGTAGCGTAAATCTTGGTTGCAATTCAACTCGCAGCAGCACACTTCGATAATGCAATGTCCCTTCCGGTTCGCATGAAATCGTCAGTTGCATTTGACGTTTCAGGTTCGGCGAGTCACACCGAATGGGAATGACCGACGATTGGCCCGTTAAGCGGATTCGCCGATGAATCTCTTGGTACAAACTTTGCGTCGTCGCATCCGCAATGAACTCCCAGAGGCTGCGCCCTTGGACAGACTTCTCGGTTAACTCCGCGGCACCGTTCTCCCGTGCGAACGCTAACCAAGCAGCGTCAACCCACACCAAGTCATCGCAAGCATCGACGCGATAGCAATAAGTCGGAAAGCCTGGATTAATCATCATTGTGTACATGCCTGAATATCAAGCGGTCGTGACACGCTTCTTCAAATTGTACCCTTCGCAATCTCCATGTGCGAGACTTTTATCAAATCGTCTCACAGCACAGCGCCGCAGCGGCAAATGGCAATCGCCGCCAACCAGTCCCTCAGACCCAAAGTGCATGAATGTGAGGTTTTGTTGTGGTCCGAAGATCGGTCCTGCCTACAAAACTAATTGAGTTCCAGACACGCACTTCATGGACTCAGTTGGGCAAGCACGTATGCCTAGCCCCTTTCTAATTCGACACGCACCGGTCTACGAGGAATACACAATGTCACGGAAACAACTAGCGAAATGGCTTTACGTAGTCGCCGCTGGAGCTTCCTTTTTACTCTCCGTTTCCCTCTGGTTTAGCGGCAGTAAAGAACAGGGCGCCTTTGTAGGTTTATGGGTCCCTTCGATCCTCTCGTTTGGCACACTGATGATGGGAGGCCGCCATGAGTGAAACAGCATTATTTATCTTGGGCTTCTTAGTTTTTGGGACCTCAATTGCCGCCACGATGATCTTGACGATCGGCGACTAGTTGACACCTGCTGAAGTGAAAGCTTGAGGTTGCACGGCATAAGCTCGATGCCCAACGACCATCTTCGCCTCAAGACGGCCGGCAAGCCAGGACTGACAACTCTCTCACTTTTGCATTTTGTGTGGTTCAGTCGGCCGGCAGACTGCTGCGTCGCACTGGTGGATCGGTGTCCTAATCCAATCAGCGGCTCGTCGGAAAGTCGTCGGTGATACCGACGCTGAGACCAGCCAGCCGGCGGAAGAGAGTTGAGCATGGCCGGGGCAAGTCAGCGGAGGTTGGTGCTGCTTGGTAACGCAAAAAGGCCACCGAAACGATGGGGACCGTCTGCAGCCTATTTTACGCGCTTCTCTAAAATCGCCGCGGGGGGAACTCGGCCCGGCGCACGCCAAGTTTTTGGCTAGGGCGTTGATTGGGAGCGACCATGAGTTTTTGAGGGGACCGACGTCTCAATTTCTCCGGCTCCATTGCGCGGTTGTGGTGAGTTGTAGCTGACATCGCGAATTCAAAACAAGTGGTGTCGATGTGCAGGATGGAGCATGCTCGAGGTGCGAACCTACGATAAACTCGGCGACAACATACAATGACCTACGCTTGTCCATGAACCAATTGCCTCAACCTGTCGTTCGCATACAATGGCAGATATACTGGCAAATAGCGAGTTCTCACCACTTCCCGAATGACCGGATACGAGCGTTGACAAACGGCGATGTAACCCAAGTCCTGGAGGCGATAAGTCGCGGAGAAAGGCTCGCATCGGAGCAGTTGTTGCCGTTGGTTTACGACCAACTCCGTAAACTGGCGAGCCAGAAAATGTCGCAGGAAGCGGTCGGCCATACCTTGCAGCCCACTGCCTTGGTACACGAAGCCTATTTGCGATTGGTCGCGGACGTGTCCGATTCCAATTGGGAGAATCGTGGACATTTTTATGCGGCGGCAGCCGAAGCCATGCGTCGAATTCTAATCGAGGCCGCCCGCCGCAAATCCAGCCTCAAACAAGGTGGCGACCGGCAGCGGATTGAACTTCCTGAGGAAATCGCGGACGTCAATTTTGCCGATTCCGACGCAATAATTGCCCTTGATGGATCTTTGGAGAAACTGCAGCAGAAGGATCCAGAGTCGTTCAAATTGGTAATGTTGCGATATTTCGGCGGGCTGACCGTGGATGAATCGGCGGCAGCCATGGGCATTTCTCCCCGCACGGCCAAACGTAACTGGAGTTTCGCACGAGCGTGGCTGCAACGTGAAATCAATCGGCAATCAGAGTAAGGCGACGAAAAACTCAATTTTCGTGGCCTCTTTTTAGCCGGGATTTCGCATAGTCTTTAGAGGGCACCCGTTGTGACGGACTTGGATTCCGTCTGTTGGAGGCCGACACTCAACCCGCATCGTGTAAGCATGAACGAATGTGCGCTAGATTCGCCCTTCCGTGAAACTCATATAAGAAAGGGCGTTTATATAGTTACAGTGAGCTGTGAGCGCCAGCAGAGGATTCCAGCAGATGCCCGCCGACCTTGAAAAATCGATCTTTCTCTCCGCGTTGGATTACGATTCCGTGACGGATCGCGATCTGTATTTGTCCGAGGCGTGTGGAGAGAACCAACCGCTGCGTGAAGCAGTCAATGAATTGCTTGTGGCCTATGATCAAACGGACAATGTGCTGGACATCGAAGCCGGTTCGCAGCGTTTGCTACAGGAACAGTTCAAAGGCGCCGTTGAGGCCGTAGATCTATCGAGCGCGACGTATGTCCCATCCCAAAACTCGAATGAAAAACCCGATTGTTCGGGTGAAATCATTGGTAATTACCGATTGATGGAGAAAATCGGCGAAGGAGGATTTGGGCAGGTATACGTCGCCGATCAACGCAAACCGGTGCGACGCCACGTGGCGCTCAAATTGCTCAAGCCGGGGATGGATTCCCGAGAAGTGATCGCCCGCTTCGAAGCCGAGCGACAAGCGCTGGCGATGATGGACCACCACAACATTGCCCAGGTGTTTGATGCCGGCACAACAGAATTCGGCCGGCCCTACTTTGTGATGGAGTTGGTGCGGGGAGTGCCGATCACCGATTTCTGCTCACTGAAGCAGTGCTCCATCCACCAGCGACTGGAACTGTTCATCAACGTTTGCCAAGCTGTGCAACACGCGCACCAGAAGGGGGTGATTCACCGCGATCTGAAGCCGTCCAATGTCCTGGTGACGCAACATGATGCCGGTCCCATGGTGAAGGTCATCGACTTCGGCGTCGCGAAAGCGCTCAACGAACCGATGACCGATAAAACCATCTACACGCGTTTCGCTCAAATGATCGGCACGCCGATGTATATGAGCCCCGAACAGGCGGAGATGAACGCGGTGGACGTCGACACCCGCAGCGACATTTACTCGTTGGGTGTGCTGTTGTACGAATTGCTCACCGAGACGACGCCGTTTGATCAGCAAAGACTGAGTACGGCATCGTTTGATGAAATGCGGCGCATGATTCGCGAGGAGGAACCTGCCCGTCCAAGTGCGCGATTGACCACTCTTTCGCGGCAGACGACAGCTGCATCGTCGGTCCGGCAATCCCGCGCACCGGCCGTAGCCAGCGAGTTGTCGGGTGACCTGGATTGGGTGGTGATGAAGGCGCTCGAAAAGGATCGGCAGCGGCGGTATGAGACCGCAGCAGATCTGGCCCGCGATGTGCAACGCTACCTCGACGAACAACCGGTGATCGCCCGCCCGCCCTCGACTTGGTATCGATTTGCAAAATTCACGCGACGCAACAAGGTGGTCTTTACGGCGGCCACATTGATCGTGCTCGCGTTGGTCCTCGGCACAGTCGTCAGCACATGGCAGGCGGTTCGATTCAAACAAGCCAAAACAGAGGCCGATGACTTGCGGCGCGAAGCTGTTGAATTCGGCGAGCGGTTGAAAGAAGCCAACGTGCTCCTGGATGGTGCACGGGCAAATGCCGACGAACAACGTTGGACCGAAGCATTTCAGCAATATACGAAAGCCACACAGTTGCAGCCGGATCACTACTTGGTGTGGGCTGGTCGCGGATCGTTGTATGCCCGGCTGGGCGCTTGGCGAGCAGCGGCCGGCGATTACGCGAAAGCACTCGAACTGGGTGCCCCGGCCTCCAATCCCTCCTGGTGGGGCGTGCCGCAACTCCTGCTGTATGCGAATGACGAAACATCTTACGAAAAGATCTGCGCCGCCATGTCCCAGCAATTGGCCGAGACCGCTGATGGTTCACAGGTCTACTTCGCCGTCCGCAGCCTCTGCCTAAAGCCGCAATCTGTCGAGACGTCGAGAGCCCTGGCACATCGGATGGATGAGTTGCTCATGTCGCAACAGGAACCTGGACATCGATTCTTTGACCATCGCGGGCGGGACCGAAAGTTTCGCGGGAGCCCGCCGCCGAGAAATCTCCAGCCAAAAATGCCGTTCGGCCTCAGCGGTAATCCTGGTCCACGGGGTAGAATGCACAAACTCATCCAGTACTATACCGCTGGTTTAGCCCACTACCGAGCCGGCAATCTGGAGCGTGCCCGCAAATTATTGAACAAAGCCATCGATCGTGAAGAGGGGTTTGGTGGCCACAAGATCGTTTACCCCGTCCTGGCACTGGTCTATCACGAACTGGGGCGAACAGACGAAGCAAACCAAGCCCTTGAAACGGCGCAGGAGTCGCTCAATCAATGGATCACCGAATTGAACGACGAATCCGGTCTGCGGGGACCGATACCGTGGTTCGCTGTGCTGGAATGCTACATTTTTTTCAACGAAGCAACGCTGAAATTACAGCACTTGCAATTGCCACCAGATGACCGTCTGGCTGCGCGCGAAAGCCAAGCGATGCAGTTGCTCACCACCGAATAATTCTTTGTCACGGCGATATTGCGGCGGCACGTTAGCGACACTCCGCTTTGCATGCGCGCCCCTGCTCTATTAGCGCACAATCTCCAAGATCCGCAAAGATTCTTGGCCCCATTGCCGCGCGGATATCGCATAGAGAGATAGCGGCTTTGACAAGCTGGCGGCCATCCGGTTTTGAACATGAAAGCCCTCGGGATCCAATGTAAGCATCATTCACGATTCATCTGGAACGTCTGTTCACCTGGATCGCGCAGCACGAACAGTTTTGCCGACTGAAAGCCAACGACAACGAATTCGTCGATGCCCCGGATGCCGAGATTGGCTAGGTTGTCGCATTCCTGAATGGTCGTCCGGTCGCAGCGGATAAGAAGGCGGCTATCGACCCGGCACTGTCTCGAAACTGAAAGACGACGAAGGATGTTGTCGCCATTTAATCGAAACAAAAAAGAGGACCTTTCCAATGTCTCATGATTTTTCCAGAGAATGGCGCTGCCACTTCCAAGACGGCCGCTCTGTATGCCTGTCGTGAAAACTACTGGGCTGCAATCCCTGTCGACAGAATCAACGGCTCAGGCGCGTCGACCATTCTCTGATCCGCTCACGGCACTCCTGCGCGTCATTGAAGTGCAGTGTTCGTCATTGAAGCTGCTATCACTCACCGCTGATGAGGCCGCTCACCATGCGCTGTGCGGGCCAGCGTTCTATTGGGTGTTGAGCGAGCCCTCGCCGGTATCTGTCAGCGTAGCCGATACCTCGGCGATTGTTGAGCAAGGCGATCTATTCATCGTCACGGCATCCGGCCCCTATCCGTTGGCATTTCACCAACCGCCGACGCCTGGTCATCTTCAACCAACATCGCAATGGATTGCCGCGGAGCTGACGTTTGGGAGAAATGATGTCGAGTCGCTCGTCAGTCTATTGCCCCCACTTCTGAAAGTGCCGTCAGCGATGCAACACCCGGCATTAAAGAATGTGTTGACGCTGTTAAGACACGAGGCCGATGTCGAACAGGCGGGATATGGAGCCATTGCTGATGCGATGGTGCAAACTGTTTTCGCGCTCGCTCTACGACACGAGCAGGGAATCAACGGCGACGCATGTGAAACGTTGTTCCAGACTCCCGTAGAAATCGGAATTGTGAGCACGCTGCTGATGATGCGCAACCATCTCGATTCGCAGTGGACCGTCGATCAGCTTGCCGATTTGGCCGGTATGTCCCGTTCACGCTACGCTGTGCGGTTTACCGAATTCGTTCGGCAGACCCCAATGCGGTACCTTTTTGAATCACGCATGTCCCGCGCCGGTGATCTTCTGCAACAAGACCATTACGGGCTGAAAGAAATCGCTCGGTTGATCGGTTACAAATCAACCTCGGCCTTCAGTACCGCCTTTAAGAAGTGGTCCGGAAAGTCGCCTCAGGAGTACCGCAAGCAGGTCTGAAAAGATAAAATTTCACGCTGTCGTATCGAAACCGACAAGCAAAGACAGCACGGACTCAGCCAGTTTGGACGATTCTGGATCTTGTTGGCCCGCCAGCAAGGATTCGAGGAGTACGGAGAGATCTTGCGTGGAGTCATCGAGCGAAGCGGGCGGAGGAGGACCAGGAGGCGCCCCGGATCCGCGTCGTCCCAGAATCTCTTCGGCGTCAAGACCATGCTCTGCGAATACAGAATTCACCATGTCACGCATTTCGTCCGGAGCCGGCGGAAAGGAACCGGACGACGCGGAGGATTCGAAGGCCGTTTGCAAGTCGGTTTTAATGGCGTCAATCGTTTCCTGGTCTATGCCCGCAGAGTTCAGCACATTGTCAATCCGCTGCTCAAAATGTGCGCCGCGTTGTTTTTCTGTTTCCGCCACTGAACTTGGTGCAATACCGCGTTGCTGCTGAATACTCGCGAAAGTTTGGTTTGATGCGATTGAACCGATTTGAGACATATCCATTTCCCCTCTGACACGAGCGTTATCGTTTTTACTCGTCTCCAATTCTACGTATACAATTCACTGTTCCCAAATTGTGGTAGCACTATCTATATCGGAACGGTGTCCAGTGGAAGTCCATGCTCGCGACGACGCAATTCGTTTGCCATCGTCCCGGCACATTCAGCGACGGTCCGCGTACTTCCTTGTTTGACAATCAAGCCCCGCGGCGATGGGACGAACCTTAGAACTGAACACCGTTCTCAGTTCTGAGCGAAGAGCTCAGGGCTTCCGTCGCGAAGAGGCATTGCAACTGACCGCTATCGTGCCCAAAACACTCAAAAGTATTCGTCATCATCTCGATCGCGAACCTGCCTGTTGACACAATGCCGTGCTTCCAAGTATTCAGCTTTTCCAATCAAGCGCATCGTAACGACCGTTACCCGGCGATCGATCATGCTTGAAACTTCGACTCAACTCACCTCTCCCCTCTCTTTCCGCAATTCTCACAGGCCGGCTACACCGACCAGGGCGTCTTATCGCCGTTGAGCGTCGTTGTATGCCGTCAGGTCTGACGTTATGCACAGCATACACTTAAGGAACGATTCCATGGCGCCCATAAAACGGATTGATCAAATCAAACGCCGAGACAACAGCACCAACCTGCGGTTGATTCGCACATGCGGGTTGCTGGGATTGTTTGCTGTGCCATTCCTTCTCCTGCACACCTTTGCGATGATCGCGCAGGCTGAAGATGACTTCCAGGGAGTGACCGGTCGATTGCGGCATATCGCATTTCCGACCTTCGGACGCGATGAATCGCTCTCCAGCTTAGAAGTCATGCCCTACATGATCTCCGAAGACTATATGTTTTTTGGCGATGCACGATTCAACATGGACAACGATACCCGCTTCACCGGCAACGGCGGGATTGGCTATCGCGAATGGATCCCGGCATGGAACCGCCTGCTGGGCGCAAGCGTCTGGTATGACTACGACGATTCGTCCGGTTCATCTTTTCAAGGAACCGGGCTCTCATTGGAATCGTACGGTAGTATCTGGGACTTCCGCAGCAACATCTATATTCCTGTTGGCGACACGACCCAAAACAGCGTGAACGGCTTGTCGAACTTTCGCTTTGTTGGAAACGAAATCGTTTTTGATCGCTTGCGAATCATTGCCGACGCTCAGCCAGGATTTGATATGGAACTCGGAGGGTTGGTTCCGTCGCAGTTCGCATCGGATCATAACCTACGCGTGTTCGGGGGTTTTTATCAGTTCTTCGGCAACCAAACGCCCGACATCACCGGCTTTAAAACTCGTATCCAAGGCAACATTACTGAAACGATTACCACGCAGGTCGAACTGACCGACGACGATACATTCGGCACCAATGTCACACTCGCCGTATCCATTGGTTTGGGCGGGCCCGCACATGGTGTTGATGATTCTGATGGTAAGTTGCAACAGATGTCTCGTTACGTAAACCGCAACTACAACATCATCGTCAGCAAACAACAGGACAATCTCTATAACATTCCGGTAATCAATCCCAGCAACGGCACGCCATATATCATTCGACACGTTGAAACGTCCGCCACAGGATCCGGTTCCGGAACGCTGGACGATCCGTACCAGTCAATCTCCGCAGCCCAAGCCGTCGACGGCGACGTGATCTATGTGCATTCGGGGAGTGTGATTGAATCTGCCGTCGTGCTGAACCCCGACGACCGCGTGTTAGGGGAAGGGGTCGAACATTACTTGGCAACGGAAAACTACGGTGATGTCATGCTTCCCTCAGCCACAGCGGGAACCACAGTTCCGGTGCTTCGTGGCATTTCGGGCAATGCGGTGACCTTGGCCTCACGTTCCGAATTCTCCGGTTTTGCAATCGAAGAGACTACAGGACATGGCATCCTGGGCGACGACATCGACGGAGCGACTGTGCGCAATGTCAGCATTCGATCCGCCACCGGCGACGGTGTCTTCTTGGCCGATGCGACCAGGACCGTATTGTTTGAGAACATGGACTTCTCTGAAATAAATGGAGCGGCATTCCACCTGAACAACGGCTCAGCCGACGTGGTCGTCGATGGCACAATCACCAACTCCGCCGGTCGGTCGGTCTTGATCGAAAACAACAACGGCACCATCGATTTGGAAGAGACTGACATTGTCGACAACGGAGGATCCGGGATTCTCGTCAGAAATAATGACGGCGACATCATCTTCGGCGATATCGATGTGCGCAACAGTTTGGCCAGCGGAATTGAGATTCAAGGGGGCGAGGGGACATTGGAATTTGTCGGAGAGACTCAAGTTGTCAACTCCGCCGCAGCGGGAATCAATGTCAATGGTTTGCAAGGAACGGCAACATTCACCGATGCCTACATCAAAAACCTCAACGGCTCCCAAGGCGTACACATTCAGGACGTAACGGGGACCACGTCGTTTACCAATCTGGATGTCATCACCCGTGACGGCACCGGTTTGTTTGCCCTGGACGGTGGTGACGTGCAGATTTTGGATGGCACAATCGCGGCAGAAGATGCCTCCGCCGTTTCGCTGGAAGATTCACGCATGGACATCGTTCTCACGCGCGTCGACAGCTCCAACACCAGTGCCGGTATCCGTATCCAGGATAGTTCGGGAACCTTTCTGGTCACGGGTGATGGTACGGACGGAAGCGGAGGTTTGATCACGGGAACCGACACGGGTCTGTTCTTGGATGGGGCCGGGTCGGTGGGTATGCAGTCGGTGATCTTCGATGAGAACACCGTCGGTATCCAAGCATCAGAGACGAGTCACCTCATCGTACGAACCAGTGAGATCACCGACTCCGACGACGAGGGGATCTTCCTTCAGAACGTCCAAGAATTCGAATTAAGCAATTCCATTCTCGCCAGAAACGACGGAATCAGTCTCCGCAGTCAGTTTGATGAGGCGGGAAGCTACAACTACGCCATCATCGAAAACTCGATTGATGACATTAAAACGACCGCCGTCAAATTCTCGAACCTCGCGTCCGCCGATCCCGGGACGCTCTCGTTAAGCTTTGATTCCAATGCTGTTGGCGCGGCTGCCGATGGCACTCAAGCGGTCGACATCGATTGGAATGGCACCCTCAATGCATCATTCCTAGCGAATGCGATTGGTGGAGGCGGAGACGGTAACCATGGAATTGACATCAACACTACGTCGACATCCAATCTCGCCCAAGTCACAATCCGGCAGAACGTATTTGGATTTGACGGCGAAAACTCCACGGGTCTTCAACTGACAACTAGCGGGCAATTGCAGACAGACATCGGCGAGAACACGATTGTCTTCAATGCTGCTGATGGAATCGGAGTCGATTTCAATATTGGCCAATCGTCGGACATCAATATTTTTGACAACGTGATCGTGGATAATGTCTCAAGCGGCACGGGGCTGTTGTTCTCCTCGATCAATGGCACATCCGATGTGACGATCAACAACAATAGCATCCAACTGCTCAGCGGCGATGGATTTGTGGACCAAGGAATTATCTTCTCCACAGTCACCGGCGATGTCGAACTCCACGGGACGGAAAACAACATCATTACCGGCGCAACAACCCCGTTCTCAGCCGTCGGCACCACCGGCCAAATCTTCGTCAACGGCGTCAGGGTTCCTTGATCGGCGGTTACAGAAGATTGCAGGAAAGGAAATCCCACCTACTACACCTGCCGAAGTTCTGCGAGCAAAGCGTCCGTGTGTTCATCATCGAGCAAAAACAAATCTTCCGTGCGTTGGAAGCTTGAGGCGGCACGTTCAAAGACAGGAGCAAAATCGACAGACTTTCCAAGATCGGATTGAAGCCGCTCGATGACTCCGCGTCGATGAACTTAGGAGTCCCCAGGACTTCGCATCCAGACCATCGAATTCAAGCGATGAAATCGCCCCCCTGCCGCCGCAGGCGGAACGGGAGGATTCAAGAATCTTTTTGGAGTCTTTGGAAGCTTTTTCGTACGTGACGGATGACGGTGTTGCGACGTGAGGTGTGACCGTGTGGCTGACAGCTTTGTCCCATCACGCAAAACGTAGCAGACCGGTGTCGCTCACAGTTGGGCACGATACGCTCAAGTGTGTCCCTGATTGGATACGCATCCGGGAGCACGCCGGTGTGGGAGATGTGACCTTCAAGCATGCAAGGTCCACCGCCGGTTCAGAACTGGCTGCTGAGCATCCTCTTCCGGTCGTCCAAGGCTGGCTAGGGCACTCAAACCCGAACACGACTTCCCAGTACTATGTCAACTCCCAAGATGCGGTACGGGCAGCGGCGGCTCGCCGGAAAGTGATCGGTGATACCAACGGTGATACCAGCCAGTTGGTGGAACAGGGTTGAGAATGGTCGGTGCTGGTCAGTGGAGTTTTGGTGCTGCGTGGAAATGCGAAGAGGCCACAAAAACGGCGGGAACCGTTTGCGCAGCCTCTTTTGCGGATTTCTATAAGAATAGCCGAGGGGGGACTCGAACCCCCACGCCCTTTACGGACTCGGGATTTTAAGTCCCGTGCGTCTGCCAATTCCGCCACTCGGCCGTGGCAATTTGCTAGCTCCCGACGATGATGGACAGGGCAACACATTGACTCTGCTTCGCCTGTCCTCATCGCTGAAAACTGCCAGTTGCTGATTGTAACCAAACCGCTGCAGAGTTTGAACCGATAAATTGGGTCTCCATATGCCCCTGCTGCAACGTTCTGGGCTCGGGCTGTTTTCGATCCATGCGCCGCCGGTACGCTGGCCAAAGCCTGCAACAGCGGAGTAGCATCCACGGTTAGCAGGCCGGGCGACTATAATCTTCAAACGGCAATCGACGGTGAATATTGTGACCGCGCCGAGGGACCTCAAATATCACCGTACTAATTTTCAAACATTGGTTTTGGCACATTCAGCTCATGAAAACGTCGTTCGATTGGGATTGCACAGTTGAAAACGAAGATGGCGACCAACTCTTCGAATCATCGAGTCCTTGTGATGCATTACAGTTTGCCTGCAAATTAGATGTTGGCACCCTCGAGGCGGTTGGCAAGACCCGTGACAACATCTCATTGAAATTTGACGGCCAATCGTCGCTCATTTTGTATACGACTCCCCAACAGAGACTGCTGCGGCCGCAGTTTCCTTTGAGCGAAGTGTCCGGTGACGGCGTGGAAGACCTGTTCTGCGACTGTTGTGGCATCCAAATCGATGGCGACTATTCCAAATGCACCGACCGCGAAACCGGTTTTGCACTTTGCGAATCCATTCTGGCAGGACGTTTCCCCGAGTCCGACGAAGTCCGCTGGGTACTCTTATTTAACTACGGGCCGCTCGAAACGGAATCATACTTTCAACGGCTTCGACGAATCCTCAGGTTGGGGTAAACCGAAGGGTCGCTGCCAAGCCAGGACACGCAAGTGGATCTGACGTGCAGGGACCCTCAACAACGGCGTTCCCGTGCTCACGCCATCAACGGCCCGCGTCCGGCGGCTCGGCGGGCGTCGGCGACTTGGCCGGCGTGAAAACTGGAGTGAATCGTCATCCCCCCGAAGCACGCTCCCACCGTTCCGAAAAACGGTCCGAATTCTTCTGGGGCGTGACTCGGTTTGTCGAGGTCCGCTTCAGTCAGCGTGTCGAGATGCGCCAGCGTCGCGGCGCGGATCGTTTCGAATTTGGCCATCAATTCGTCCATCGTCGGATATTGGTCTGCATCAGGCGTGGGAGTGGTGCCCATTGCGAATAATTCCTGCAACTCCGGAAAACGATTGGGCTGCCCCAAAATAAAGCCGTCCAGCAAATCGCTTTCGGCGCAGGTGATATGCCCCAGAACCCAGAGCGGATGATTCCCGCCCGCAGAGGTCGGCTGCGTGAGCGGCGCATCGCTCATATCGCTAATCAATCCCATCGCCCAATTCTTGCTGTTTTCCAACGACATCTTGATGAACTCGATCGCGGTCATGGTCTCTCTCCTTGGTCTTTGAAAAAATTGCGAAGTCACTGAGTCGCACTTGACGTGACGTGACTTATTTGTCACGTTACATTAAGTTCACATGTTAGCTGCTTTGTAGAATACGTCAAGTCAAAATCATACCTGCAACTTTCAGCAAGCTGCGAGAGCGGAGATTTGATTTTCTCCTCAGAATGGCCACGCTCATGAAACCCACACCTGTGAAATTGATGCTCGGAACGATCGGCTATCTGTGCATCACCTTTCCGCTGGCCTATGTCTGGCATCTTGTCGCTTTCCAGGCGACTTACGAACGGCTCCATTATTTCTCGCGCTCCGAACCGATCATCGCGTTTGGCTTTGCCGCGATTTTGTTGCAGGGAATTTTGCTGTCTTGGATCTATCCGCAACTTTGTCGCGGTACCTCATTTTTCGGGGGTGTCCTCAAGTTTGCCGCCATCATGGGGGGCTACCATTGGTCCATGCACGTCCTGGCAGCCGCCGCAAAACAAAATATTCAGCCGCTGGGAACATGGTTTCTCATCGAATCGACTTACCTGGCGATTCAATTTTTCCTGGGCAGTTTGTGGCTGGGATGGATCTATCGCACCAAAGCAGTCGAACTCGCAACCGGCGAACAAATGTGAATTCACAATTTCTGGAACGACTTGGTAATAACTAGAACCAGTTTCAAAACCCGGTTGCGCCTGTTCATGCATCCATAATACAAGTGATTGCGTGATGCGTCAGAGGGTTTTGAAACGACTTGTAGAAAGACAATCGGAGAAAACCATGCCTGAAACGCAAGATCTCTCAGTCGATGTGATTCAAACCGTCGACATCCACGCCGCGATCGGCGACTCCTACCAAGCATTGATCCGTCGACTGACCGATGAAAACTCAACGCCCGACAACAAACCGTTGCCGATGGTGCTCGAACAATGGCCGGGGGGCCGCTGGTTTCGCGACTTGGGGAACGGCCAAGGGCACCTGTGGGGCTTTGTGCAGGTCATCAAGCCACCAACACTGATCGAAATCCACGGCCCGATGTTCATGTCCTATCCAGTCGCCGGGCACATCCAATTTCGACTGACACAAATTTCCGGCGGCACCGAATTGTACTTGCGGCATCGCGCATTGGGGCAGGTGGAAGAAGAACATCGCCAAGGCGTGACGCATGGCTGGGAGTATTTTGCCAACACTGTCAAACAACTTGCGGAGTGAAATGATTTCTGATGGCGAAGAACCTGGACCATATTTGGAAAGCCCTGTCGGATCCCACGCGGCGGGAAATCCTTGACTTGCTGCGAGACGGCCCTCGACAAACCACGGAAATCGTGGAAAAGTTTCCGCAGTTGTCACGCTTCGGAGTGATGAAGCATCTCGACACGCTGCGTGAAGCGGGGTTGGTGCATACACGCAGCGAAGGCCGCCTTCGCATCAATTCGCTCAACGTGACCCCCATTCGGCAAATCACAGAACGCTGGATCAGCAAGTACGAGGCATACTGGACCAACACGCTGTTGCGCGTTAAGGAGTCCGCCGAAGCCAGCGAATCGGAGAACTCGGAATCATCCACCAAACGGGCTTAAACCCAGATGACGACACCTGCAACCGTCCCGCTGGCCTCACGCATTAAAAAAACGGTCGTCTGCCGAATTTTGTTTCGGCGGACGACCGTTGGAATTGCTATCGCGGATTTCCCGCAGCGACGTTTTGCGTCAGGCATCAATTGCCCGAATTGACAACGCCGGCCAGTTGGGCTTTGCGGATGATGGAACTTCGTTCTTTCACATACTCCTCATGCCCGGGTTGCCGACGGATGGCTTCGTCGATGTCGGCCAGTGCCCCTTCGAACCACTTGATGTCCTTGTTCATCGTGCCAAGGTCTTTTTTGACCGTTGCACGGAGTGCCAGGAAGTAAGCGGCGTTTTTGCCTTCGAAGGCGACCTTCACGACGTCTTTGTCCTCGAGAACCGTGATCGCTTGCTTGAGGACTTCGGTATTTTCGCGGAAGCGAGCGACGTTGATGCTCTGCCGTGCGAAGTCCAATAAAATCGGCAACGCACGAATGTTGAAGCTCTTCAAATGCAACTCATTCGCCTTGGAGTAGTAACTGAGACTGGCTTCGTAGCAAGCTGCCTGATCCTCACGGGTGAGTTTAACGCGGGTCACATAATCGTCGACCATTTTGGCACGCGTGAGATAAATCTCCCAGTACCATGGAGCCGTTTCTTCCGCTTTGGACATCGCGTCAAAGCATTCAGAGAATTCTCCCTGTTTGTGATGGGCTCGTGCCTGGTTCATGAGATCGATCGCGGTCTGCAGTTTTGCCACCTGCGGATTTTGATTCTCGATGAAAATCGGCTCAGGCATTTCGGCCGGAGAGTTGTTGATTTTGTCGGCTAACTGAAAATGTCCCAGCATGTCCCACAGGGCATCCACACGGATTCCATAGGCGACCTTGGTGCCATCCTTGAGGTTCGTCACAGCATGATTGACGACCACCACGCGGCCATTGTCCAGAAAGATCGGGGAACCGCTGAAACCGGGATAGTTGGGACCGGAGTAGACCACGCGACGTCGGTTTTCCACACGTTGGTCTTCGGGGTGTCCATTCAGTTTTTCCAGACGGCTGACCGTTCCCGTGACGAACGTGGCTTGAGCGAACTGCCCACTGGCCGCTTGCGTGTTGTAGGCCGGATAGCCATACATTCCAATTTCAGCACCGACGATGGACTTGGCTTGTTCCGGATCGGCCAAGACGACTTCGGCCGGTAGATCCGGACCAATTTTTTCCAATTGCAAAATCGCCAAGTCGGTTCCGCGGGGATCCACCGATCCCACCTTCGGGTCTTGCGATTTCATGACGGTCTGATTGTCTTCACGCATCGTCCGCAACGTATCGGGATGGAACCAGCGCCGCGTCACTTTGTATTCGGTGCGGGTTTCGTTCAACACCACGGTTTCGGCAATATCCGCGACATGCGCGTTGGTAGCCAACAGTCGGTGCTTTTTAGAAATCACGAAAGCGGTACCGTGCGATTTGTTTTTGCTGTCTTTGACCAACAACACCGCTCGCTTGTAGCGATCCACCGCTGCTTGGAAACCTTTGGTTGCGGGCAATTCCGGTGTGGTGATTTTTTTAGCGGTGACGGTCTTCTTCATCGGAGGCGTTTGGGGATCGGCCTTGACCGGCGCCTCGTCCTTGGCCTCCGACTTGCGGAAGCGGACTTTCATCTCGGTCGAGAGTTTGGCGGTTTTGTCTTTCGAGGTGATCTTGCCGATCAGCAAGCCTTCGTCGTTGGAGGCAATTTTGCCCTCGGCAATGATAGCTGTCCCTAAACCTTGGGGAAGTTCGACATAGACCTCGAATGTGGCTCCCTTTTTGAGAGCGGCTGATTCGTCGCTGGTGAGCACCAATGACGATCCGCGTACGGCTAAGATCGCGCCTTCTGCCAGATAGGGCGACTCGGCCGGTTTTTCTGTTTCCGCCGGTTTCGCTACTTCGACAGGTTCGGCCACTTCAGCCGCGTCAGTTGCCGGTGCGGCTTGAGCGGCCCCGGCTTCGGTATCAGTCGCTGCCGCGGACGGGGTGTCGTCTGCGACTCCTTGTTGCGGGACATGCGCCAGCAAGAGCGACGCGAACCAAGCGAATATCAGCAGGCTGCATTTTCGATGCATAATCATCCCCTGTTTGGAAGTTGAGATGGCCCAATTGTAGTCAACAGATCGTTTCGCTGTCGGCCCGCACTCGCAATGATACACACTTTTAAGATGGAAAGTCGCCAAAAAAACCGGACATGAGAATCAAGTCGAATAGGATATTTTTTGCGAGTTTTTTGAATGACCGGATAGCGAACCGTAAGCAGCCACCATCTCCAGCCGCCTGGAGACGTGCAAACGACGTACCAGTTGGACCAACCGAACCGGCAATTTTTTGTGCAAAGCATTACAGACAATAAGCTTGCGTTATCAAGTGCTCACTGACTGTGCCCCCAAGCCCCTGCCTGCGTCTCTCAAAAGCTAGGCAGCAAGCGGTGCAAATGCGGCAGTTGCCCCAGTCGCCTCGCTTTTCGGTGAATGGCATTACGTAGACCCATTTCGCTCCTCAGCACACGAATGGCTGCGTTTTTCTCCAGGTCGATCCAGCATTTCCCCTCCCGAATTCTGTGAAAACCGCATTTTTTATGCCCTGCGGTGGCGCGTTGGAGCGAGAACTCGGCATTTCAGTGTAGAGCGGTAACAAATCGCTCACAGCAACGCTAAGCAACTTATCAAAACAAACTACTCCCCCACACACACCGCACACTGAACCTAAGGAACTTAGTTATGGCTCTCTCCCCCAACCGCAACATGAAATTTGAAGCTCTCGAAGATCGCCGCGTGATGACCGCCAATGTCGACATCGACTTGGACGACGGCATCCTCACAATCGAAGGGACTGACGAAAACGACATCGTCGAAATCACCTACGAATACGACGACGGCCAGATCGATGAAGTGGTGGTCACCGTCTACGACGAAGATGGCGACGTGATCAAGGATCGCGACTACAACGTCGAGGACGTCAACTGGATTGTGGCCAACCTGGGTGCCGGCAACGACGGAATCGTCAACAACACCGACATCAACATGAATGCCAACGGTGGAGCGGGGAACGACACACTCGTCGGTGGAACGCAAGCGGACAACCTGTTCGGCGGCGACGGCAACGACATCTTAAGCGGCAACGACGGAAACGATTACTTAAACGGCCAGGCGGGCAACGACACGATTTATGGAGGGAACGGCAACGACCAACTCTATGGCGAAGCCGGTAATGACCTGCTCTTCGGCCAGGACGGAAACGACAATCTCCGCGGGGGTGACGGCTTCGACATGATGTACGGCGAAGCGGGCAATGATACCCTCCGCGGCGACGACGGGAACGACTTCCTCAATGGAGGAGCGGGCAATGACTACATGTACGGCAATGACGGGAACGACCGGATGTATGGCGGAGACGGCAACGATCGCATGTACGGCGGTATCGGCGGCGACTTGATGTATGGTCAGGATGGATTCGATTCGCTGTACGGCGAAGCGGGCAGCGATTCATTGTACGGCGGCGATGACAACGACCGGCTCGACGGTGGAGCAGACCGCGACTTCATGTATGGCGATGCCGGCAACGACGTGTTGCTAGGCGGAACCGGCAACGACTACATGCGTGGCGGAGACGGCAACGATTCCATCTGGGGTCAAGACGGGGCCGACAGCATCTACGGTGACAACGGGAACGACCAACTGGTCGGCAATGCAGGCGACGATTACATGCGGGGCGGCAACGGGAACGACCGTATGTGGGGCAGTAACGGTAACGATCGCATCTACGGGGATGCCGGGAATGATTACCTCTACGGAGGGAACGACAACGACTACATCAATGGCGGACTCGGAGCCGATCGCCTATACGGCCAAAACGGCAACGACACGTTGGATGGCGGTTACGACGCGAGCAACTACGACTGGCTGTACGGCGGAGCGGGTGCGGACAATCTGCGTCAAAACCTGAAGCGGATTAATCCCAACGCCTACTACTACATCTCGACGGCCTACTTGATGGACTACGCATCGGGTGAAGACACGATTTCCTATAGCTACTTCGGCTAGGAATCAAAAACGTGGGGTAGGGCGATGCCTCGTCGCGGAGAAATCCGCGGCGGGGCTTTTTATTTGTCGTAGCGCAGCAAGTGCTTTGCTCTCCTGATTTTGTACAATGCCGGTTTCAGCTATAGTGGACTCGCGCCGCCACCTGTTGAGTTTAGTGAGTACAAATCATCCACCGAAGTTACGACACGATGAAAATCTACCACAACCCCCGCTGTTCCAAGAGCCGACAAACCCTGCAGTTGATCCGCGAGGCGGGCATCGAGCCGGATGTTGTCGAATACCTCAAAACGCCTCCGACTGCAGACGAGTTAGACGCGATCTTGAAGAAACTAAAGATTGAGCCGAGCGCATTGTTTCGCACAGGCGAGGCCGTTTATAAGGAGCTTGGCTTGAAGGGGTGCGAATTGACGCGCGAGGAAGCCATTGCGCTGCTGGTCGAGCATCCTCAACTGATCGAACGTCCCATCGTCGTCAAAGGCCGCCAAGCCATCTTGGGCCGTCCGCCGGAAAACGTGCAGGCGTTGTTGCCGAAGTGAGCCGTTATTTTTTCTTCGGCGGCAGGCGAATCCGCAGCGAGCGGATTTGGATGTCCTTGGGCCCGTAGCGCGTATCATAGGTGCCGAGAATAATTTGGCCCCGTTGATAATTGGGCAGCGGCATGTCGCGGATCACAGCAGTTCGATTCCCGATTTTCAGATTCAACTTTTTGTTCTCGACGCTCATCCAAAACGGCTGTTCTCCCTTCCAGCGATACTTGTGTAACTCCTCGCCACTATCGAGTGCGTCGCGATCTTCGAATTCCGTGGCAAACCAAGGACTGCCGCTTTGTTTAAAGGTGATGTTATACAGTCCGTATCCGTTGCCGTCTTTCCAACCCAACAGCCAAAACCAACCGCCTACGCCTTCGGCGTTGATCCGTCCTTCCAGTTCAAAATCCTCGGCCTCGGCCAATGTCAGTGCCGCATTCGCACCCGCAGTGCGTTTGATCAGTCCTTGTTGAATCCCCCATTGACCGTCGGTTTGAAATTTGCCGAGTTGGTACGGATCGCCCGGGCGAGGACCGACAAACTCCAACGTATCGTTGGCCAGCACCGGGAATTTATCGAGCGGGATGACTGTCTTGCGCTTCGTCGGTTGGCCGGAAAAAAGGATCTGCCAGTTTCGCTCAGGAACCAGCGGAGTTTTCTTTGGCCCCGCCTTACCCTGGGCAAACACGGGACCAGCTGTCCCGTTCAGCAGGAACAGGGTTAAGGCGACAATGGTCACAAAGCCGACCATGTTGCTGGAATGCCAAACAGTGCAGTGCGAATAGCGAGCAGCCATATCGTGCCACCGATCAAAGAGACGACGAACCTCGATCCACGCGACACGCCGCAGAAATGCTCGTGACACGACATCTCTACCATCATGCACCAGATTGCTGTGCTATGCAAATAATGGCAGCATCGGGTGGCCGGTGTAGACGAATTGCGGGCGGCCGGAGCGGTCGGGCACCATGAGTTCTTCGGGGATACCGAGTGCATGATAAATTGTCGCCGCGAAATCCAGCGGTGAGACCGGATTGTCTTTCGGAGCGGCCGCTTGAGCGTCGCTTCTGCCATAAACTTGACCGCCGCGAATCCCGCCACCGGCCAACAGTCCGTTGTAGCACCGCGGCCAATGGTTCCGCCCCGCATTGTTGGAATCGATTTTCGGATTGCGACCGAACTCACCGACCCAAGCCACGATGGTCTCATCCAACAGGCCTCGTTCCTCCAGATCAACCAGCAGTGTGGACAAGGCTTGATCCGCAGGTGGGACGAGATCGTTTTTCATGCGATTGAAATTGTTGCCGTGCGTATCCCAGAAATTTCGGCCGTCGTTGTGCCAATTGATCGAGACAAACGGCACGCCACGCTCCACGAGTCGCCGCGCCATCAGCACGCATTGTCCATGCAGGTTGCGTCCGTAACGATCGCGGACCGCGTCTGGCTCCCCATTCAAGTCAAACGCCTGCCGCGTGCGGTCTGAGCCCAATAACTGAAACGCTTGCTGTTGTTGCCCGGCGACATCCACGACTTGTGCGGAGCGGTCCAGCGCCGCCCGCTGGGCATCGATGTTGCCCAACAATGCGCGGCGATCCCGCAGACGGTCGACCGACATCCCGTCGATCAATCGCAGCGCGGGGACATTCCAATCCGGTTTGCTCGGGTCGCCCGTTACCAAAAAGGGATCGAACTTGTGACCCAACCAACCACCATGTTGTCCCGGCGCGCGGCCGCCCGGGGCTGCGGGGTGGAGTGCCAACCAGGGCATCGTCACAAACGAGGGCAGCGTGGCCGGCATGGGCCGCAGTCGCGACATCATGCTTCCCATGTGCGGCGTGTCTTTTTCGCTGGGGGGAGCCGCGTCGCTGTTGATCACCGGTGCCCAATGCCCCGTGAGCGTCGCATGTCCACTGGAAAGATGCGCCGGATCGGTATGATTCAATGAACGGACGACCGCCACTTTGTCCATTTGCTGCGAAAGGTTTTGGAACAGTTCGCAGATTTGCACACCGGGAGCAGCGGTGTCGATCGGATTGAATTCCCCGCGTACTTCGGACGGTGCATGCGGTTTGGGATCAAAGGTTTCTAGTTGACTGGGGCCGCCCCACATGAAAAGAAAAATACATGCCTTGGCCGATCCAAAACCGACCGGTCCCGAACCGGCCTCTGCCGCCCGCGCGCTGCCGGGAAGACCTGCGCCCAGCAAGCTCAACGCACCGGCTTGCAACAGATCACGACGATTCAGTCGTGACGAGGTGCGGAATTCGTGGCAACTTGGGCGGGACATTCTGCAGGCTCTTTTTTGACAGGCAGTGTTCAACACGTAAAGATTCGTTTATATTTTCATTTTCGGCCGGATCTATGTCAAGCTGGAAGTGGAATCGCCCTCAAAAGCTTGAATCCGCTATAATAATTGTTGATCGGCAAGGATGGATCGATCAAGACGGTGATGAAATCAGCACGGCCTTCTAAAAACGTATTGTCACACGTCAAGAATTGACACGGCGAGAATCTCTCACGAAATTGTCAGAAATTCGTGCGGGGCTGATGAGGCTCGAATCGACAATCGCAATACGATTCTTATAGCAGGCACAGGCATCGTTGCGAATTTGACCTGATTGATCGGGTGAAATCGCTGTTTCAAGGACGAGGAGAGTTTCTGCAAATGAGTCTTCCTATGCAATCGATGTGGCGCAGCCGACGCGCAGCGTGGACAGTGCTGATGCTGATGCTGGGGAGTTTGCTCCCGTGCACCGTTGGTCTAGCCCAGCAATTCATTCCGGGCGGACCCGTTCAAGCGATGGCGCCCGCTGACGCCTTTCCGCAACACTCGAAACTCGGGCGACAATTGCTGATGGCGCAGGAGGAACTGGCGGCGAAGAATTATCGCGTCGGCTTACGTCGCCTGGGGCTGATCGTGGGCAGCGAACCGGTCCGCGGCACTCCTGACAACCAGCCGCTCAGCGAGGATCATTTCTATTCTGCAACGCCCGACGATCTTGCTACGTTTGGAAGCCTCAAAGCAGCCGCGCGTGAAATCATTGCCGCGCTTCCCGCCGACGGACTCGAAGTCTACGAGGATCTGTATGGCCGCATGGCACAGGCGGAATTGCAGGCGGCCAGCGCAGCGGGTGATTTCGAAAAAATGGCAGAAATCGCGCGGCGGTATTTTCATACCGCGGCCGGTTACGAAGCGGCTTATCAAGTCGCCGCACATCACATGGATCACGGACGCCCCATGGCAGCCGTGCGGATTTTTGGAGAATTGCTCAAACAGCCCCGCGCCACCCAGCGCTGGGAACCGATGTTATCAACCAAGGCGGCCATATGCTGGGCGCGGGCGGGGCGGGCCTCCGAAGCGGCGGATATTTTGGCGGCGTTAAAACAGCAGCAACCAGCGGATCACATTCTGCTGGGGGGCGCTCGGAAACCCTTGTTTCCCGATCCAGCAGCCGAGGCGGGGAGTCTCCCCGAAATTTATGGTCCCGCCCAATCAACAGGTCGGCGGAATGACGACTTAAGAATGCTGGGAGGCAATCCAACTCGAAATCAGTTCCAGGCTGAAAGCTTTCCGTTTCTGCGGCCCACATGGCGATCGGCCGTGTCAGATAACACTGGCGTCCTCGAGGTTCTGAACCATTGGAAACGCGCGCTGGCCGAGGCGGAGGATCTAAGCATTCCCGCCATCCGTCCGCTACAGGTCGATGATCTATTGCTTGTTAAAATCCTCGGCGACGAAGCGAATCCGACCGGATCGAAAATCCGTGCCTACGATGTCCAGAGCGGTGCTGTTCGTTGGGAGACGGCGGCCGATGCCACCTACGATCCCATGCCACCGAGTCCGACCTACAATGGCGGTCCCTCGCCCGGTGTTGAAAAAATCAAACGAAATACTGTTGCCGAGCAACGCGCTTGGCATGATCACACTTTTGCTGATCTGGCCAGCGACGGCGAGTCAGTCTATAGCGTCGAAGAATTAGACGTCTTTCGGACCTCCAACGGCATGATCACCGCGCCGCTGAGGGTTTATAACTTACTGTGCGCCTATGACCTGCAAACCGGAAAAGCTCTCTGGGAAGTCGGCGGCGGTCCGGGAGAGATTGCGCTTCCGTTGGCTGGGACATTTTTCCTCGGCCCCCCCCTGCCCTTGGATGGACGTTTGTACGTGATCGCCGAACAGGATCGTCACATCCGGATGCTGGTGCTCAACCCGCAAAACGGTGAACTGTTGTGGTCGCAAAGTCTCTTCGTGGTCAATGCCGGTCGGCAATCCTTGGTGCTGGATGTCTGGAGGCGAGTGGCCGGTCTGAGTCCGGCATACTCTGAAGGTTTGATCATTTGTCCCACGGGAGTGGGAGGCGTTGTTGCGTTTGACGTGGAAAGCCGCGAACTTCAATGGCATTTCACCTACGAAAATGCTTCCGGCCCGGCCCGGACAACACGGCGGTTTGCCGCGTCCCCTTCATCGCACCGCATGATGCCCGGCCAAGAAGGTCAACGCTGGTTAAATACCACACCGTTGATCGCCGAAGGGCGCGTGCTGATCGCACCGCAAGATGCGCGGCAATTGTACTGCATCGATGTCCTCACCGGCGAACTCTTGTGGCGCAAACAGCAAGTCGATCGGCTGCAAATCGTGGGGGTTCACGATGGAAACGTCGTTGTGTTGGGCAAACACGAACTTGAACTGTTTCAGCTCGAAACAGGCGAACCAGTTTTTAAAGCGCCGATTCCCATCCCCTCCCCCAGTGGACGTGCGGTGCTTTGCGGTGAGAACGTTCTGGTGCCGTTGAGTAGCGGCGAACTGGTCGTGATTGATCTAGCGTCGGGATCGATCGTGAACCGTGCAGCAACACCTGACGGTACGGTCCCCGGGAACCTGCTCTGTTTGCCTGATGCGGTTGTTTCGCAGGGGCTCACGGAGATGGCGGTTTATGAAGATTTCAGCCGCGCTAAACAACGCATCGCCGCACGCCTTCAGGAAAACCCTGCTGACCTGCAAGCGTTGCTGGCCAGCGCAGAAATCGCACAACAAGAAGGCGATTTGGCGGGGGCGATCACCGGTTTTCGTCAGGTCGCAGCAGCCACCAACAACCTAGCTGCCCAAACCCAGTTGCTCGACTTGTTGCTGCAAGGATTACAGACCGATTTTGCCACCTATCAAAATCAAACAGCGGAAATCAGGAACTTATTACAAGTCGTTCAGCCCGAAGCTGCCAACAGTTCGGAGAACGCCACTGATAGTGTTGTCGGTGCTCTCGATCCTATTCAGCAAGATGCGGCGTTACTGACCCAGCCGGATCGGCGGGGACTCTTCCTGCGCAGCCTGGGAGAAGGGTTTGCCGCTCAAGGAAATCCAGCCGCCGCGTTGGAGGCTTATTTGGAGTATTCCTCCACGGGACGCGGGGATTGGTTCGACGAGGTGCGGCCCGGTTGGGGGATTCGTCGGGACCAATGGTTCGCGGCACGGCTGTCGGAACTGTTGCACGGTGCGTCGGCCGAGCAAAAAGCCATCCTGGACCAACAGGCAGAGCAGGAATTCTCCACTGCAATCAATCCCATTCAGTCGGAACAGTTGCGTCGTTTTGTTGTTCGCTATGGCAACCATCCGTTGGTCAGCAAAGCCCTGCGCGCGATGGTCGACGCCACCGCCGATGGGATACACCCGTTAGAATCCGAATTCGCTTTATTGCGCTTGCGCCGCAGCACCGATGAGCAGACCGTGGCGTTTGCGACCGCGAAATTGGCCGCCTTGTCGATCGATTTTGGCCGGTACTCCGATGCAGCCGGCTACCTGCAAGAATTGCGGTCACTCTGGGCCGAGACGCCCATCTTGGATAAGAAAACAGGCAATGAACTGGTCGAATCCTGGTCCACCGATCCACTGGTCGCCGAACGACTGTCCGACAAATCCCCTTGGCTGATGGGCCGCGTTGATGTGGTCGATGAGAAAAAAATTCAACAGTCGCGCTCCATCGCGCAGCCGGTCAATGTGTTGGAAGTCCGCGAACGGCACAGTCCGCCGCTCGCGCTGCAATGGTCCATGACAAACGGATCGACCACCGCGACCTTGACCGCCCGAGACGGCAACACAACACCGGTCTGGAATGTCGATGTTCCCACCGGCGACGGAGGCCGAATCAATTTCAACAGTTACGCGCGCGCCTGCGGCGACTTGATAGTGTTGATGTCGGGCAACGAAATTCTCGCTGTGGATGCCCTCGGCTGGCAAAGCGGCACGGGAGTGGATGATGCTCAAGTCTCCACCGGACAGGTGCTGTGGCGCAAATACTTAAGGGGGCCGTATCCTCGTCGCGGCGTCGCTAGGCGTAGCAACAATTCTTGGGGCTTTGATCCACGGGGCCGCCAACTGGGCGTACTGGGTCCGGTGACAACTGAAGGCGTGTTCTACCGATCGGGTCGATCCATTTTTGCTGTGGCCACCATGACCGGAGAAACGTTGTGGCAACGGGGAGGCGTGGATCGTAATAGCAGGTTGTTTGCCGATGAAGACCGATTGATGGTCGTCTCGGGAGACGGGAAAACGGTCAAGTATTTCCGAATGACAGACGGAGCTGAATTGGGAACTCGCGACTATATTCCCGGAAAGCAACTGATTGCCGCCGTCGACGGAAACGTATTGAGTTTGGCATTTGCCAACGATCAATTGGTCATTCAGCAACAACACCTTTGGTCAGGCGACATGCTATGGAAACGGGAATTTCACCAACGCAGCCACTTCACGCGTGTGGGACACGACGAAATTGCGGTGTTTTCACCCGAAGGGCGACTGACGGTGTTGAACATCACGGACGGGACGACAGTCTTTGAAACCGATTTGGAGTATCCGCCAGAAACCAAATCGATTGCGGTATTTCCAGCCGACGACATCTATACGGTGATTGTCAATCATCCTGTGCCGGG
Organism: Symmachiella dynata; assembly: GCF_007747995.1. Lineage (NCBI taxonomy): Bacteria > Pseudomonadati > Planctomycetota > Planctomycetia > Planctomycetales > Planctomycetaceae > Symmachiella > Symmachiella dynata. The sequence continues at coordinate 7,517,291 of NZ_CP036276.1, forward strand.
GCGCAGGGGTCGCACCGCGGTTCCCGGCAATTCTCGACAATTGCAGGTCAATGGAACAGTGCATGGCATCGAACGTCGTACAGGAGAGCTGCTTTGGTCGGAAACAGTTGTCGGCCAAGCATTTGATCGGCGGCACCCCAGCGACATTCCGTTACTGTTCTTTGCCAATCGCGTCGTTTCCCGCGTCCGCACCGGCCGCTTCTCCTTTGCCGTACTCTGTCTGGATAAGCGGACCGGCAAACCGGTCTACAAGATCAATTCCCGCAGTGGACAGGTCTTGAATTACGAGGCAGATCCAGAAGCGCAAACCGTCACGTTGGACCTCGGCCGGTCCCTGCTCCGCTTTACGTTTACCGACGAACCGATCACTCCGCAACAGGGCGATCCTGCGGCAGAACCGTCAGAGTGACACTCGACATTGCCCAAACGTCAATGTTGACTCTGCCCGGTAATTTGCAGAATCGCTCCGGTTTCGCCGGTTTCTAGTAGAACCTCGTCCACGGTTTGTTTAACGTGTTCTTGGAACTCCGTGCGCCTGCGCGGACTCAATTCACATTTAATTTCCCTTAGGATGACTCTCAAGGAGTTTGATCACATGGCGGAGGCAACGACTACAGTGCAACAGGATGACATTATCGCGCGGCTGAAATTGAGCGGGGCATGGTTTGCAGCTGCAGCCGAGTTGGAATTTGAAGGTCTCATCAGCAAAGTCGCTGCCGACGAAGGAGTGGCAGTCAGCGATGATGAATTGCAAAGCGAATTCGACGCGTTTCGCGCTGATTTGGACCTGTTCAAGGCCGAAGAAACCAACGCTTGGCTGGCCGATTCCGGTATCACCGTCGAGCAGGTTGAAGCGATGCTTGAATCCAATATCTTGCAGGCCAAATTGGCGGACAAACTGATCGACGACGCACAGATCGATGCGCACTACAACCAAAACCCAGCCGCGTTCGACTATGCAGAAATCAGCCAACTGGTCGTCGACAACTCCGGTGCCGCTGGAGAATTGGCGCTGAGCATTCGCGAAGAAGGTGAAGATTTCGCCGCCTTGGCTGCTGAGCACTCGCTGGATGATTCGACCAGTTCCGATGGGGGCTACTTGGGACTGATTTCTCGTGAAGAAGCGGGCGGACTGCCGGGCGACATCGCCGATCGGATTTTTGCTGCTTCTGAGTCCGAAGTGATTGGTCCCTTCGAAGTGCCGGGCGGCGGTCATCTGATCATCCGTGTCGAAGAAGTCGGCAAACACGAATTAGACGATGACCTGCGGGCTGTCTTGCGGGGCCAGTTGTTCGATGCACACATGGCCCAATTGGCTGACAATTAAAAAAGAAGGGGCACCAATCGCTGACGGCCTGCGGCCAAGTGTCTTCAATTAGACTCCAAGTGGAGATCAAAACGACAACACCAACCGAGTCCAAGGCGAAGAGTTTGCTGGCGAGTTTGGGCATTTCCCAATGAGAGCCTTACAAATCACCGTGATAAAAAAGTTTCTTAAACCGTTACTATGAATGAGCTTGCGAGAAATACACACATACGGCTGTGTCCGGTTTTTCTCGATAAGCGTGATCCGATTACCTGACTGGCACGATTCCTGCGATTGTAGTTTATCAGTCAAGTCAAAACGGATCATGTGATCCACCAACGGAGAAACAAGAAAAGACACTCTTTATTGTTGGAGAAGCAAAATGTCATGCGTCAAGATTGAGGATCTGTCCGTCGAGCGAACTTTGGAAGAGAGTGAAACCAACGACATTGTCGGTGCCGGTGGATTCGCCGTGCACACCGGTCCTTACGGCGGGGGTGTACGTTGGAACGGCGGTAGCATCTATTGGGGTAACGGCGGACGATACCGTCGTCCTTGGGGTGGACACCGCGGTGGACATCGGGGTGGTTACTGGGGCGGGCCTCATCGTGGCGGACACGGTGGCAGACACGGCGGCCGACACGGTGGTGGACATCACCATGGCAGACGTCGTCCTTAATCGACATCCGGCAACAGACAGGACAAGGCGTGCCGAATCCTACGATTCGGTGACGCCCTCCTGAAGCCGCTTGTCATTTTGCTTCATGATCGCAGAGCGGTTACTGATTCCACGAAACGTTTTACAAAAAACCACAACACGTACTTGGGGAGAAACAACTGATGTCACGCGTCAAAATTGAAGACTTGTCCGTCGAGCGTACTTTGGAAGAGAGTGAAACCAGCGACATCGTCGGTGCCGGTGGATTCGCCGTGCACACCGGCCCCTACGGCGGGGGCGTGCATTGGAATGGTGGAAGCGTCCATTGGGGTGGCGGCGGATATTATCGCCGACCCTGGGGTGGACATCATGGCGGACATTGGGGTGGCCATCACGGCGGCCATCACGGCGGACACTGGGGCGGTCATCGTGGTGGACACCGAGGCGGTCACTGGGGTGGACATCGCGGTGGACATCGCGGAGGTCACGGTGGTGGACATCATCACCATGGTGGAGGGCGTCGTCGACCCTAAACCGTAATTTCAGGTTTCAATCAGAATTGGGCGTGCCGAGGTTTCATAACCTAGGGGCGCCCTTTTTTACCCCTTGAGCGAATTTGCTTCTCCGCTTGAGAACTTTTGGGAAACGATATTTAAGATCGTTTTGACAATTCACGACAGACGTTTTTTTTCGGGAGAAAGAATTATGTCACGCGTAAAAATCGAAGACTTGTCCGTCGAACGCACTATGGACGAAGGCGAAACCAACGACATTGTCGGTGCTGGGCATCACGGTCATGGACATCATCATCATGGTGGCCATCGTCGGCGCGGTGGTTGGGGCCCCCGTGGTGGATATTATCGTCGTCCGCGATATCACGATACCAGCCACTTTCACTATCAGCCGGGTGGTTATGTGCCGCACGGCAACCACTACCACTATGTGCCGGGTCATTACCGCCTGCATCGCCAGGGGCATTGGCACTACTAGGCCGTCCACAGAATTGCGGCCAAAGGCTAATTAATAATGAGTTCATGAGCAGCCGCCGGTTCGCGCCGCGCGGCTTTCTTCGTATCCGTAATTTGCCGGAAGCCAAGCCTATCACGGCCCGCTGGGGCATGAGAAACTGTACCGTTCAGGCGAACCTTACCAAATCCGCAGCCGGACGGGACTGCCTGATTGCTGCAATCTGACGCTCTACCGGCGGCTTGCTCACTTTTTTGGCAACTGTTTGAAGATGTCTCAAAACTGAGTCGATAATTGAGATGGAACAATTTTCGTTGTCTTCGCGTCCGCAGGTGGTCGGGAGCGTTTAAGGCTCTATCTTCCCTCGGGCCGCATCTAAGAGGTCCTTGAAATGCTAAGATCTGTTTTTTGCTCCGTAGGGCTGTTTGTCCTGCTCTGGGGGGCCGCGTTTCTGATGATTGACAAAGTGACGCTGAATATGGAGGAAGCCCCCGGTGCTCGGAGCGGATTCCGCGGTATGTTCAGCAGTGTGGGTATCAAACAAAAGCGAGAGTTCGACCCGCCGGAATGGGCCGCATTCAGTTTGATGTCGGTGGGAACCGTCACAATGCTGTACTCCGTGGCCTTGCCGAAAAAACCTGGTTAATAGCCCGCTAAAAAAAGGGTGCCACTGGCGGCTCGTCCGCCAGTGCAAACCGCGTGACCATCAAGTACACCGCTGGACCAGCCAGCTGTAACACCCACGATCGGGTGCCCATGACTTGATGACCGGCTATTCAGCTTCACGTGCAGCTCAGTGAGACAGAAGAGAAACCGGCGACGACGAGGAAACTCGCGCCCGCCGGTTTTTCTATTGCTACTCGTGTTGTGAATCCGGACCAGCGTATTTGTTGCCGCGCCAATCCCATTGGCCAGTCGGATACACTTTGGTAAAGGAGTCTGAACCGTCGTGGTAATAGACTTCGAACGTCTCCCGATCGTCAGCGACCCAGTAGCCATGTGAAATCAGGGCGTCTCGATTCGCGCGCCCATGAGCAGGCAAGTCGCTTGGAAACGGCGGTCCCTCCTCCGCAAGTGCCGAATACGTTTGGGTCAGGTATTGCTTGGTCGCATTCATGCGGTATGCAGTCCCGATGAATGGAATCGGCGCTACGAATAAGGCGGCGATCACGAGGGCGACAAGGTAATTGCGGACTGCAACTTGCCGCATAATTCCGGCAATGGCGCCTCCGAAACAAGCAACCGTGAACACGAAACCGCAGATTGCGAGATTAGCGAGAGCGTAACCTTTGTCGTGAACAGTAGCGAAAGTGTGCCGCCAGGCCAAAATTGCAAATGTCGCCGTTGCAACACCCAGGATCATGCTGCCGATGATGTGTCGACGCATAGCTTTATTTCTCGCCAAATACTGGAAGAGGATTGTCCTTGTTCACCGGGCCTCCTCAAGCGATATTATTATCCCTGCCCAGTAGATGCCTTTGCCACTAGTGGTCTCCCCCTGCGGATGTTAGCATAAATGAGCACCGGCAAATTTGAAAATAGCCGGTGGTTCTCTAAACATCGTAGCGATATTTTCGCCCCTCGTCCGACGCACAGCAATGATATTCATTCTCGACAACTACGATTCGTTTACCTACAACCTCGTCCAACGGTTGGGGGAAATCGACGCGACGCTCGATATTCATGTCGCTCGCAACGATAAGACCTCCATCAAGGAAATCGAAGCGTTGCGGCCGGAGCGGATTATTATTTCGCCTGGTCCTTGCACGCCGCACGAGGCGGGACTGTCCAAGGAAGTGGTCGAACATTTCGCACCGCACCTGCCGTTGCTGGGGGTCTGCTTGGGGCATCAGTGCATTTGCGAAGTCTTTGGTTGGCAGGTCGTCCGTGCGGAACGTTTGATGCACGGCAAGGTCTCGCAGATTCATCACGATGGCGAAGGGGTCTTTGCCGGTTTGAACAATCCCTTTGAGGCGACGCGCTATCACAGTCTGATTGGCGATCCGACGGATGCTCCTGAGGATATTGTCGTGACTGCCTGGACTGAGGATGAGGATTTCCCTCGCGAAATCATGGGGGTGCGGCATCGGGACTATCCGCTGCACGGCGTGCAATTTCATCCGGAGAGTTTTTTGACTTTTGAGGGGTCGCAACTGTTGCGGAACTTCTTAGACATTCCCAGTAAAAAACAGTGACGACGATGTTCACCGTGGAACAGGCGCTGGACGCCATCATCGCCGAAGTTGCCGCCCCTGTCGCGGCGCGCGTACCGCTCGGCGAATCACTGGGCTTGGTGTTGGCTGAGGATATCGACAGCGACGTCGATACACCGCCGTTTGATAAAGCACTGATGGACGGTTACGCCGTGCGTGCGGCGGATGTGACATCGGGTCGCGCGGAGCTACGATTTTTGGAAGAGGTCATGGCGGGGCAAGTCCCCACACGGGCCGTTGAGCCGGGATGGGCGACGCGGATCATGACCGGTGCTCCTCTTCCTGCCGGGGCCGATGCGGTTGTGCGTGTCGAAGACACACAATTCCGCGACTCCAAAGAACCAGCTGTAGTCGCAATCGACGGTGCTCCCGTGACGGTCGGGCAAAGTATCATGCGACAAGGCACGTCGACACAGCGAGGCCAGCGCGTGCTGAATTCCGGCACGCCATTGCGCCCGCAGGAGATCGGCACGTTGGCGGAATCGGGTCGCGATCAGGTGGCGGTCTATCATCGTCCCCGCGTGGCAATTTTGGCAACGGGGGATGAATTGGTTCCGGTGAATGAAATTCCGCAACCGGGACAGATTCGCAATTCCAATGAGTCGATGTTGGCGGCGCAAATACAACGTGCGGGGGGTGAACCGGTCCCGCTAGGAATTGCCCGCGATGAGCGCGCCAATCTGCGGGAGCGGATCGAAGCGGGTCTCGCCTGCGATCTGCTGCTGCTTTCGGGCGGCGTTTCGGCTGGAAAATTGGACTTGGTTCCTTCGGAGCTACAAGCTGCCGGGGTGCGACAGGTGTTTCACAAGGTGCGTGTCAAACCGGGAAAACCGCTCTGGTTCGGCGTGAGCGAGCGATCCAAAAAAGATGCAAACCCTATCCATAAAGGATGTTATGTGTTCGGGTTGCCTGGAAACCCGGTCAGTAGTATGGTTTGCTGCGAAATTTTCGTACGGACGGCACTGCGCCGGTTGTTGGGGATTGAACCACAGCGACCGTTGGCTGTGTCGGCACGGTTGGAACATGAGTATCGCCACCAGGGAAATCGTCCGACGTATCATCCGGCTCAAATGGAATCGAGCCTGACGGGGCGCACGGTTTCGATTGTCTCCTGGCAGGGTTCGTCCGACTTGCGGGCGACCACGGCGGCGAATGGTATGGTCTGTTTCCCCGCCGGAGAAGCTGTGTACTCCGCGGGGACGGTCATGGACGTCTATCCTTGGTAAGGCGAGTCGTCTATTATTCCCGGCCACATGGCATTTGAGGGCCATCGTCAAACGATATGCTCCTCTGAAAAAATTGAACCTCCAAGGATGGGAACTCGCGCATGTCGCCCGAAATCATGACGTTGCCGCAATCGAAATCACGTCTTCCGAATACTCCAGCGGCGAACACAGCGGATCCGTCGACCCGTGCGTTCATCGAAGCGGCACGGGCACAACCGGCCCCGATGCGTGCGGCGCTGGCCGCCGGCGGTTTGACCAGTTTGTTGGCCTGGGCCAGTTTTACACCGCTGAATATCAGCCCTTTGGGCTGGGTCTGTTTGGTCCCATTCATTCTGCTGGCCCGCATTGAGCGGCCCACGCGATTGATGTATCTGGCGACCTACCTCACCGGTTTAGCATTTTGGCTGCCGACGCTGCAGTGGATGCGGTTGGGGCATGTGACGATGTATACCGCTTGGTTGGCGCTGGCCGTGTATATGGCGGCCTATTTTCCGGTTTGCCTGGGTTTAACGCGGGTGGCCGTGCATCGGTTTCGCATTCCCTTGGCCATCGCCTTTCCTGTGGTCTGGGTCGGACTGGAATTGGTCCGCGGGCATTTGCTGACCGGTTTTGGTTGGTACTATTTAGGACATTCGCAGTACCGTTGGTTGGAGTTGATTCAAATCAGCGACGTCGTCGGCGCTTACGGCGTGAGCTTTGTGATGGCAATGATGTCGGCTTGTGTGGCGTTGATCATTCCGCCGCGGTGGTTGGCCAAGTTGCAATTGCTGCCGCCCAACGACGCCAGTCCCACACCACAAACGATATTAACGATCCGGGCGCGGGGCATTGTGCTGTGTCTTTCTGTATTTGTGGCGGTGGTTGGTTATGGGTATTGGCGACGCAGCGCTGCCGATTTCGACCGGCATCCCGCACCAAAAATTGCCGCCGTGCAGACCAATGCCACGTCGGAAGTGAAACACAATCCGAAACAAGTGGAAACGATCTACAATTCGCTGCGGAAATTGACCGGTTCGGCTGTGTTGGAAAAACCGGACCTGATCGTTTGGCCGGAGACGATGTTCCGTTGGCCGCTGTTCGAAGTAGCAAGCAACGTGTCGCCGGCGGATTTGGAAAAGAGTCTTCCCAAGCAGGATTTGGAATTTTTGCGCGGCCTGGAAGTCAAGCAAAACCTTCATAAACTGAGCCAAATGGCCGATGCCGCAATGGTCATCGGATTGGAAACGGTGGCAGTCGATCAACATGGCATGCACACCTACAATTCCGCCGCTTTCGTGAGTCCCGACCGGGGACTTGCCGGCCGGTACGACAAATTGCATCGCGTTCCTTTCGGCGAGTATCTGCCGTTCCAAGAATCCATGCCTTGGCTGAAGAATTTTTCGCCCTATCCGCCTGATTTTGGGATCACGGCCGGAGCGAAGCCGCAATCGTTTGAGCACGATGGTATCCGCTATGCCCCGGTAATTTGCTTTGAGGACACGGTTCCACATGTGGTGCGTGATGTGCTGTTGGCTTCCGAGGAGACGGGCGTGACCGGCAAACCGGTCGATGTGTTGTTGAATCTGACCAATGACGGGTGGTTTCACGGGTCGAGCGAGCTGGATCAGCATCTGATTACGGCGGCATTTCGCTGTGTGGAGAATCGTACGCCGATGGTTCGGTCGGTGAATACTGGGATTTCGGCGATTATCGACGGCGACGGTGCGATTCGCTCGCGGGCGGTCAATCGCGAAACCGGTCGCGAAAAACAGGTGGAAGCAGTCCTGGTGGACTATGTGCCGTTGGACAGTCGCCGCAGTTTGTATTTAGCCAGCGGTGATTGGTTTGCCGGAAGTTGTGCATTTTGCTGCGGATTTCTGGGCATTGCGGGATTGCTGTCGCGGTGGATTCCCAAACGGGTCGGTGCTCGCCATAATGAGGGTTGATCGAGAAATCCCTACACTGCCATTAACCCCCGGTTCCACGTATGTTCGTCGACGAAGTGATCATCTATGCCAAAGCCGGAGACGGCGGCGACGGGTGTCCCAGCTTCCGTCGGGAATCGAAGGTGCCACGGGGAGGTCCGGATGGCGGCGATGGTGGTGATGGCGGGAGCGTTATCGTCCAGGCTGAGGAAAACGTCAACAGCCTCGCGAATATCGCCGGCCATCGGCATTGGAACGCCGAACGGGGCGGTCATGGCGAGGGGAAACTCCGCACGGGCCGCAAAGGCAAGGACGCGATCATTCTCGTGCCTCCCGGGACGCTGGTCCGCGACTTGGCGCGGGGACATCTGCTCCGCGACCTGAAAGAGGTGGGCGATTCGGTCATTATCGCCAAAGGAGGCCGAGGGGGACGGGGCAACAAGCATTTCGCCACGGCCGTACATCGTGCTCCACGCGAATTCGAACCGGGTACAGTGGGAGAAGAGCGCAAAGTCACGCTGGAGTTGAAGGTGATCGCCGATGTGGGTTTGATCGGCAAACCGAATGCCGGCAAATCAACGCTACTCAGCCGACTCTCCCGCGCGCATCCGGAAATCGCCAATTATCCCTTTACGACGAAATTCCCCAATCTGGGTCAGGTCCGCGTTGGTTTTGATCGGCAGTTTGTCGTGGCTGATATCCCGGGACTGATCGAAGGGGCGCATAGCGGCGTGGGCTTGGGGCACGAGTTCCTCAAGCATGTGGAACGCACAAAGATTCTGGTGCATTTGATCGAACCGGACCCGCAGGACCAAACGGATCCGTTCGACAACTACCGGCAGATCCACGATGAATTGCGTCTCTACGATGCGACGTTGATCGAACGCCCGGAAATTATCGTCGTCTCGAAGTGCGAACTGCCCGGCGCAGCGGAGTTGGCCGAATTGATGAGCGAAGAGCTTGGCAAACCGGTCCTGCAACTCTCGGCGGTGACCGGCAAGGGGTTGCCAGAGCTGATTCAAACCATTCTCGCAACCATGGACGCGAATGACGACAACGACGCCTTCTGAGCGTACCTGTCGGTGAATCCGATTGCGAAGGTTACGGTGTGGGCAGGGCCATGGGGATTGCGACGGTCGGGCTGTCGCAGACGGGGCAATGGTCGGTGGCGGGTTGGTCCCAGTAGCCGGTTCCCCGATACACGGCTGATACGCCGGTCAGGATGACGCAGACAGCGGCGATCTTGAGCAAGCGGGTCCGTGCGGCGACGCTGAGCGCGGTTGCACCGGCACCGGTCAGCACCATGATCGGTATCGTGCCGGCGCCAAAAACAGCCATCAGTGCCATTCCGCCGGACATGGTTCCCAAGCTGGCAGCGAGGGCCAGAAATGCGTAGACCAATCCGCACGGGAGGAAGCCGGTGAGCAAACCGGCGATGAAGACATTCCAAAGTCCGGGTGCCGTCAAGAATGATCCAAAGAATGAACGGGCCAAACAGGTCGCGCTCTTGGTGTGCGATTTTCTCCAGACCGGGAGCCAACCGGCGGAATGAAACCCTTGGACGACGAGCAACACGCCGGCCACGATTGAGAGTATCGCCTGCACATTCACCAATCCGCTGTCGGAGTGGTTCAACCGCACGCCGAGAAATCCGACCACCGCACCGGCGAATGTGTAGGTGAAAATTCGGCCCAGGCTATAAATCAACTGTCGGCCGAGATTGTTTCTCCAGCTTGTCGCTCCCATGCCAATCGACAGCGCAAACCCCCCGCACATGCCGACGCAGTGCGACGAGCCTAAGAATCCCGCCAGAAATATCAGCGGCCATTCCATCATCCGTAGGACTGCTCCCGTGTAATTTCTAGGCAGGCATTTCGCGACTGGAGTTGTGCCGACTCGAATTCTGGTTTCTGAATCATAACCCACGCGGCAAACACAAATCCGCCGACAATATGCAGCAGCACGATTAACAGGCCCACACCGACGATCGTCTGAATTCCATCATCCATGCGCTTCTTGGAACGAGAGAACTTGGTCGAGATCACGCCGCACACCCAACCCCAATGCATCATGACGTGCAATAAAATGCCAAGCCCCAAGGCGCACAAGATTCCGAATTGAATGCTCAACCAATGGCCATAGGTCGCTCCCCAGAGCAGCCAGCCGTTGGCGTTGGCCGGTGGAGGAAACACGAATTGGGTGATCGCAGAGACAGCGGCCAGGCAGAGGAACAGCACCATCAACAATGTGTCGAGCCAGAAGTTAAAAATCGTCTTGGACATGTGATTTGTGTATCAGTTGTTTTGAAAGTGATATTGGGTTCTCGCTGTGGAGGAACCGGTTTATACGGGCGTCATTGCCTTTTCGGGCATGGGACCGGTCGGCGTATCGTCGGCCAAAGCAGCGTCCTGAATTGCCCCATAAGCGACCTGTGATGATGAGTGATCACCGCCACTTGGGGATGCCGCGTAGTTGAGACGCAAGGAATTCGTAATCACGAAAAAACTACTCCCGGCCATTAACACGGCGGCCCAGGCGGGGTTTAAGAGGCCGCAGCAGGCCAGCCCGACTCCCACCGTATTGTACCCGACCGCCCAGGCGAGGTTCTGCCGGATGATGCGGACAGTTTGCCGCGACAGTTGTAGGATCCAAGGAATACTGGCCAAATCATCGCCCAGCAAGCAGACAGCGGCCGCCTCGCGCGACACATCAGCGCCGCAGCCCAAGGCAATGCCCACATCGGATGCGGCCAAGGCGGGTGCGTCGTTGATTCCATCGCCGACCATGGCGACCGGACCGATGTCTCGCTGGGCGGCGGTGATGGCGGCGACCTTGTCTTCCGGCAGGAGTTCGGCTTGTACGTTGAGCGACAGTTGTTGCGACAACGTTTGCCCACGCGCTGCGTGATCCCCGGTGAGCACGCCGACATCGAGTCCTTGACTGGCAAGTGCTGCAACCACTTGTCGAGCATTTAAGCGCAAGGATTCGTCGAAAAGAAACACGCCGCGAATCTCTCCCCCCCAACCGACGTAGGTCATCGGAGCATCGTTTTGATTCGTGTTGCGAATTTGCTCCTCCAGCGAGGCGCTCAGCGTCAGTCCCCGCTCAAGCAGGAAGCGCAAGCTGCCCAGATAGCAATCGCTGTCCGAGGCATCAATGCGGCCCACGACTCCGCGTCCGGCCAGGGATTGAATGCGATCCTGGGCATGCGGTGTGGAATTCACGTTGGCGAATTCAATGATTGCTGCGCTCAGCGCGTGTGTGGACGATGCGGCAAGAATGGCGGCGCGGTGCAGTATGAGTTCCCGGTCCCCTGCGTAAAGGAATTTTGAAACCGGCAGGCAACCGGTCGTCAAGGTGCCGGTCTTGTCGAAGCGAATCGCCCGCACGCCGGCGAGTTGTTCCATCGCCATTCCACTGCGAAACAACACATGCGCTCGCGCTGCTGTTCCCATGGCCGCCCAGACCGCCAACGGCGTCGCCAGGCCCAGCGCGCAAGGACAGGCGATCAAGACAACTGACAACCCCGCCAGCAAACCACGGTCCCAGGAATAACTGAGTCCGTGATAGAGACAGGCTGCCGTTGCCACGACGATCATCACCGGAAAAAACCAACCTGACAAGGTATCAGCCAAGCGTTGATACCGCCCTTTGCTGAGCCGGGCTTGGCGAACGAATTCAATCAGTCGGCTCAATGTGCCGACGCCCGCCGGCGATGTGACTGCGATCAAGACATCACCATCCAGGTTGAGCGTTCCTCCCAACACGGAGTCGCCAACCTGTTTTTCCACAGGGCGGACTTCACCGGTCAGCACCTGTTCGTCGACCGAAGTTTCATTTTGCAGAAGACGGCCATCCACGGGAAAACGCTCACCCGGCAGAACGCGCAGCGCGTCATTGATGGCGACTTCGGACACCGGGACGGTCCGCACTTCACCGTTGTGGATCAGACGCACGGTTTCGGGGATCAGTTTCTCCAGGGCGTCTAAAGCGGTGGTGGCTTTCAGACGTCCGGCCGCCTCCAGCCACCGTCCCAGGGTGACCATTACCAGCACCATGCAGCCGACTTCGAAATAGACGTGCCCTTCTCCGCGAAACACCGAAACGCCGGAATAAAGGTAAGCAGCCGCCACGCCTGTGACCAGTAGCAAATCGGTCGACAAGACACGGCGCTGTAGATTGTCGAGGGCGTTTTCTGCCAGCGGGATGCCCAGCAAGAAAAGCACCGGTAATGCGCAAATCAGACAGATGTAGCGGAACAGGTCGGCCAGTGATCCGGCCAATGGTTCGCTGGGATTGACATCGTAAACGTCGTAGGTCCACAGCGCCATGGTAAAGACCATCACGTTCATCGTGAAGAAGATGGCGACCCCCAGTCGGGTCAGCGTCCAGCGCACCGCTCCCTCGTCGTTGCGTTCCTGCGTGACTGCAGCGGCAAATCGACAGCCGAAACAACAATAGCGCGGCTCAGTGTCGTCCTCCTCCGGCCGGTGCGAGCCCCACCAAGGATCCGGAACGGGCAGTCCACAAAACTCGCAGGCGTTCCGAGGATCGGTCATGGCGGCGAGAGCACTTCCGTCTGCATGTTCGGCAGAAAATAGGTGACGGCGTAGTACACGATGAAACACCAAAACAGCACCCAAAGCAACCGCACATACCAGGGGATGGCATTGCCGGTGTAATGGTGATAGCGCTGTTCTTGTTCGACGGATTTATCGGGAAGTTCGACGGATTTATTGGGAAGGTCGGACATGCTCAACTTCCTAAGTCAGATTGTGATCCGGAGCATTTGCGATTGGGGTATGCTGCTGTTGTGCTTCGTCTAGGCGTTGTTCGGTCTGCAGCATCGTATACTTGGGGCGTTCGACGTCTGTAAACATCCCTTGCGCCATACCCCAGCACAGCAGACAGAAAAACCCCAACCCGGCCAGCAAGTAGTTCATGATCGGCGAAATCGCGAATACGCCGTCGGAACTGCTGCGGAACAAGGCAATGAATTCAATGAACTTGGTTCCAAAGCCCCACAAACTGGGGACGAGAATCACCACGGCCAGTATGCAGGTGATGATGAATTGTCGCCGGGAGTTCGTACCTGTTGATTTCATGATTCGTCCTCCTCTTCCTCTTCGACCACGATCTCCGGAGCCGGTTCGTATTGCTCATACATAGGATAGCTTTCCAGCCACGATCCGAGCCATTGGACGTAAGTGATGATGGCCAGACCACGACGGGTGGGACGATCGGGCGAGCCGTCGAAAAACCAGGGATATTCCGGCATCGGTGAATTTTCCGAAAGATCGCGCGGCCGAAAGAAATGTACCGCATGCCAATCGTTGGAGCGCCGGCCCCCTTCGCGGGACAAATCGGGACCGACACGCCGCGTGCCGAACATCACCGGCATCTGCAGCACGTTTTGATACTCTTCTTGTTTGGAAACCGGTCCCCAGCGTTCCTCTTCGTTCGAGACCGGACGGATAAACTGGCTGTGGCAGTGCCAACACCCTTCGCCAACATAGAGTTTGCGTCCCAGCAGCAGTGCCTCGGCGCACTTTTCGTTCAGCCAGGCGTCTTGATCCGCGATGTCTTTGGGCGGTTCCCCGTAAGCGGCCTTGAATGATTCGGGATACCGCGCGGCGAGATCTTCGAATTGGTACCGCAGGTTTCCATTCACCAATCCTTCGACCGGCGTCGGTTCTTCTTGGTACATCAACACCGGCACAACTGCGTTGGAGACAAACGCAATTCCGAAAAAGAAAAGGCCGGCAATGAGCAAAACGCCCGATTTGCTTTCAAACATTTCCTAGCTAGTCCTTCACACGGGAAGTCACACCACGGCCGTCATATAAAACCGGGATTTTGTTAGGGTCTGATTCCAACTATGCCGTTTGCGTCTTTGCAGACTGCAACGTTTTGCGGAGGTTATACAACAACACCAATTGACCGGCGAACATTCCTAAGCCGGCAAAGACACGCAACGTCCAAAATGGGAATGAAGCAGTAATAGAAGCATCCCACGGCTGTAACGACGCCCAAAAGTAACCTTGGAACAATCCCGCCAACGTCAGATCGCCAACCATGACCGTGAGGCTGACGGTAGAGAGCCAATAATGCCATTCGCACAGCTTGCGGCTATACCATTCCACACCCAACAGGCGGGGGAACAGATAGGTCATGATGCCGAACAACCACATACTGAAGACGCCGAACATCACCATATGGGCATGGCCCACGACCCAGTCGGTAAAGTGAATGACCTGTTGAAAGGTCAACGTGGTTTGCATCGAGCATTGCAAACAGGTCAAAAAGTAAAACACCATGCCGGTATAAAAATAGCGCACCGGAAGGTTCGTGACGACCATTCGTCCTGATCCTTTGAGCGTGCCGAAGAAGTTGATCACGACTGTGGTGACCACCAACTCAACGGCAACCGTCGACATGATTGCCCCATACTGCAGGAACATGGGGATTGGCGTATACAGAAAGTGGTGGATGCCGTTGAGCGGATAGAAAAATGCCAGCCCCCAGAATCCGACCAGTGACAGTCCGTGACTCCAGATCGGCTTTTGCAACAAAATCGGCACAAAATAGTACATCAACCCCCAACCCAAGGGAGTCACGAACAGTCCCACCAAGTCATGAATGAATAGGCCGCCCACCGCACCGGCGCTTGTGCCAGCGACGAAGTATTGGGGAACAAAGTTGCCCATCGCATAGGTCATGAATGTCCAGACAAATGCGGCCAAGAAGTACCACAAGGTGACATACATCGGCCCTTTGACCTGCAGAATGGGGGTCATGAAGTTAATCGCGACCAGCAACAGTCCCAGTTGTGCGGCCGGATCGATCCAGACCGGGGTTTCTCCCCATTCCAGCCCTTGTGCTTCGCCGAAAATAATCCCGACGGCTGTCGCGCCGACGACGAGTTGCCACGCGACAAAAATCGTGTAAGACAACCAGCGGCTTTGCACAGGTCGCAACGTCAACCGCGGCACAGACCAATGTAGCGCTCCTAAAAATGCGTTGGCCAAAAAACCGTAGGCGATGGCATTGGTATGCAGCATGCGCCACCGGCCGGGCGAGAGGAGCTCGATTCCGTTGAGGGGATTCCACTGCACCAATTGCAGCGCCATCAACAAACCGGCCAGCATGGCAGCTGTCATAAACGTGAGCGCCGCGTAGAAATACCAACAGACCAGTTGCGTTTCCACCAGGGGCCCGCTGAACTCGGCTTCCTCGTGTTTTACCACCTCACTCATGACTTCTCCGTCGGACGTTGATACGGAACGAACTGGCCCAGGGGATACAAGACCGCGATTGTTAGCCCAAACACAAGATGCGTGACCGCCGCCACCCACGGCGGAATCAATTCCACAATCCAATTCCCGCCGAATAGTGCCGGCTGTAGCCAGGACAAAATGGCGTAAAAATTAATCAACCAAACCACGATCGACAGGGCCGCCGCCACGCCGTATCGCATCAGGGTCGACGCATTTTGAGTGAGCCGGGTTAATGCAAGGTAAAACGGCACGCCTAACAACATCCCCGTTGCCAAATACAAGCAACAGCCAATGGTCAGAATCAAGCCGTTGCTGACCGTGTAGACCTTCTGAGTCTGGTCAGCTAGCAGTAACGCCTTTTCACCCAGCGGAAAGGTGAGATAGACGCAAATCAATTCCAGCGGACTTTTGCCAACCAACGGTGCACTGATCACATTGACCAACAAACTCGTGGCGGCTCCGAAGATCCCCAACATGAATCCGCTGGTCGCATAGTAGGCGGTGTAATAGCCCGTCGGCTGCCACGGAACAGTCGTGTGGGACTGTTCAATTTCCGATTCGAGTCTTTCAACCCGTTCTTTGAGCTGTTGTAGCTCGGCTTGTTTTTCGTGATCGTCCATGGACGTCATGGCCTCAAAGTTTGGTGACCGGCCGGGCCGGATTGTTCATTCCAGTGCAATCTGGTTTCAATCAGTGTTTGGCGTGTTCTATTCCTGCGATTGATCATCGGTTTGCGCGTCGTCTTCCTGTGTCCCTTGGGGATAAGGAGCAAACGTGAATTGGCCGACGGGGGGAACTTGTCCCGATCGCCGTTGTCCCGAGATTTGCAGCACATAGGCCACCAATTTCCAGACCAACTCGGGGTCCTCGCGTATCTTGGCCGATGTCCCAAACCCCGGCATCGGTGTGCCGTTGATGCCATTGAAGACCCGCCGGTAGACGTCCACCGGTTTCGATCCGCCGCGCAGCATGCCCGATGTCAAATCGGCCGCCCGGGCAGCGTGTCCCCACATATCTTTTAGCGGCGTTTCGACGTTGGCTGCCGTCTGGCCCCGGCCGTCGCTGCCGTGACAATTGGCACAGCCGACATCGGGACTGGTGAACAATTCCTTGCCGACAGCCACGTCCTCAGCGGTAAATTCGGGCAACGGCGTTAAGGGCATCACCTCGGTGAAATGTGCCATTTCCCAGCTCTCGTCGATATAATCCACCAATTCCTGGACGATCTCCGGATCGATTTCCGGCTCATCGGGGTCTGCTTCTTGTACCAGTTGCGATTCCAATTCGCCGCGCTTGGAAAGAGCGATCACATAGTCGACAACCGCTTCCAAGTCGGCTTTGGGGAGTCGCGCAAACGAGGGCATTGATGTTCCCGGAATGCCTCGTCGCAATGTATTCAGCAAGTCTTCGCGACGGGGCTTGGAACCGTAGGGGGTTGAAGTGAATTTGAAGATGCCTCGGCGGTAATCGCGCGGCAGGGGGTAAAGGTACTTTGCCTTGGGGCCGCGACCATCCCCACTGACGCCGTGACATTGCGAGCAGCGCTGCATATAAATTTCCATGCCGTGCTGCAACTGCTTTGTGTCAAACGACTCATCACCTAGCATTTTGGGGACTTGCGGCGTTCCACTGTGTGTCCGCAATGCACCCCGAATTTGGATGCGCAGCTTTGTATCGAGCTGACTTGTTTCATCGTTCAACTCAAAAACCGGCTCCGCTGCGCGCTCACAACCGCTGACCGCGACCAGCAGCGCAAGCAACGAACCGGCCAGCAGTGCGGACCGCGAATTGGGTCGAAAGTTGATACTCATCAGTGACATCCGGCAAAAGTAATCAAGGCGGGGCATGCGGGATCGAACCGGTTGCGAGACTCGGTTCCGGCAATCGGTTGGCAGGGAGTCCCTGTCCCTCTGCGAGGCATTTTGAGGGGTTGTCGCCATTCGCTGCTGCCGATTTCGATCAACCACGGTGCCTCCATTTCTATTCAGTCTGCTCATATGCGGACTCGTCGCAGGCCATAAAATTTAAAAACGAAAAAAGCCCCTGAGGTGCGCGTACGCTCCTCAGAGGCTGTCATAGCTCGTATTAGGTGGATGGTTCTGCCTTCGTGACAGAAACATCATCGCTGGATAAATTACCCTGCGGCCGCTGACGAAGTCAAGGGATAACCCACTCGCAAAATCGCGCCGGAAACACAGTGCCGAATCGGATTGGCGATTTCCGTGTCTCAGAGGCCCGCATAGGGTCCCCATGACTGAAACGACGTTAGGCCAACAAATCCTTGACGACGTGTGCCGGCAGAACGCCAGTCAATTTTTGGTTCAGTCCTTGGAATTTGTAGCTGAACTGTTCGTGATCAAAACCGAGCAGGTGCAAAACCGTGGCGTGGAAGTCACGGATGTGCAGTGGATCGCGGACGATGTTGTAGGAAAAATCGTCGGTTTCGCCGTAGACCGTCCCCGGCTTGGCGCCGCCTCCCGCCATCCACATGCTGAAACAGCGCGGATGGTGGTCGCGGCCGTAATTCGTTTTCGACAAGCTGCCTTGGGAGTAGATCGTGCGTCCGAATTCACCGCCCCAAATCACGAGCGTTTCATCCAGCATGCCGCGTTGTTCCAGGTCTTCCAGCAAGGCATAGCAAGGCTGATCGACATCCTTGCATTGGTCCGGCATCCGTCCGCCGACGTTGCTGTGGTGGTCCCAGTTGTTGTGGTAGACCTGAATAAAGCGGACGCCTCGTTCAGCCAGCCGGCGAGCCATCAAAGCGGTGTTGGCAAAGGATCCCGGTTTTTGGACATCCTCGCCGTATAGATCAAAAATGTGCTTGGGCTCGGAACTCATATCGGTCAGTTCCGGAACACTGGCTTGCATGCGAAAGGCCATTTCGTATTGCTGGATCCGCGTCTGGATTTCCGGATCGCCCAGTGCGCCGTAATTGATCTCGTTGAGACGATTCAGACCGTCAATCGATTTCTTGCGGAGTGCATCGGGAACGCCGGGAGGATTGTTAATGTAAAGAATCGGATCCCCCTTGCTGCGGAACGAGACCCCGGCGAATTGGCCCGGCAGGTACCCGCTGCTCCACAATCTTGAGGAGATCGCCTGTTCTTGCTCACGATTGCTGGGAACCGCCACCAGGACGACAAAGGAGGGCAGGTTTTCATTCATCGTCCCCAAGCCGTACGAGGCCCAAGAACCGAGACAGGGTCGCCCGGTCACTTGGTTGCCGGTTTGCATGGCGGCGATGGCTGGTTCGTGGTTGATGGCTTCGGTGTTCAAACTGCGCATCAAGCAGATGTCGTCCGCTTTTTTGGCCATCCACGGCAGAAGTTCGGTGTTCATCCACATCCCGCACTCACCGGCTTGGCTGAATTTGAACCGTGACGGGGCGATTGGGAAGCGCGCCTGCCCACTGGTCATCGTCGTCAGTCGCTGCCCTTTGCGAATGGAATCCGGCAGGTCTTTGTCGTACATCTCCTGCATAGCCGGCTTATAGTCGAACAGATCCATCTGCGCCGGTCCGCCGACCATGTGCAGATAAATCACGCGTTTGGCCTTGGGCGCGAAGTGCGGACCGACGGGCTGCGCGGCGGGAGAACCGATGGCCGATTGTCCGAGCATCGACATCAGAGCGGCGCCGCCGACGAGGTTCTTGCCACTTGTCAAAAACCGGCGGCGGGTGATTTCATCGATTGTATTCATGGTTTGACCTTTGCGATTGACGTCAATTTATTTGTTCAGCGCTTCGTCAAGATTTAGGATTTGATTGGCCAGCAATGTCCAGGCAGCAAGCTGAGCGGCATCCAATGTTTCATCAGCTTTTGACTCCCCGACGGCAATCAAGGCCTCTGCGTCTTTTGGATGCGATTGATAGTACGCCAGGAAGTCGTTGAGGTCCTTTTGCACAATGGACTGTTCTCGTCCGCGGACTGGACGACAGAGCACTTGTCGGAAGAGATGATCAATGGATTTCTGATTATCGCTATCTCCTGCTTTCAACGCGCCTTCAGCCAGACGACGTGCCGGCTCGACGAATTGTGGGTCGTTGAGTGTGACCAACGCTTGCAGCGGGGTGTTGGTCCGTTCGCGACTGACCGTGCAGAACTCACGACTCGGTGCATTAAACGCATCGAGGTTGGGTGGCGGAGCCATTCGTTTCCAAAAACTGTAAACCGTGCGACGATACAAGTCGTCCCCGTGGTCTTGTACATATTTGCGAGTATTGCTGCTCGGGAGACCCACGATGTCCCAAATGCCTTCCGGCTGGTACGGCTTGACGCCCGGACCGTACATTTTTCTCGAAAGCAGGCCGCTGGTGGCCAGGGCATAGTCGCGCACCATTTCGGCATCCATCCGAAAACGTGGACCGCGTGACAGCAGGGTGTTGTCACGATCGATTTCCAACTTAGCCGGTGTGGTCACAGCTGCCTGTCGATAGGTCGCGCTCATCAGTATCTGCTTGAAGAACTGTTTGACGTTCCAACCATTTTCGCGGAAGTCGACTGCCAGCCAATCCAGCAATTCCGGATGGCTGGGTGCAGCGCCCATCACTCCGAAGTCTTCCGGAGTGACGACAATGCCTTGCCCGAAGAGTTGCTGCCAGAATCGATTGACGGTCACGCGTGCTGTGAGTGGATTCGCCGGATCGATAATCCATTGCGCCAGACCCAGGCGATTGTTGGGAGCACCCTCGGGTTGCGGATGCAGTCCCGATGGTGTCGCTGCCACCACCTTTTCGCCTAGCTGGTCATATTCCCCCCGCATAAGCACGAAGCCGGTGGGTGGCGAATCCATTTTTTCGCGCTGAATATGCGTGACCGGACTGCGTGCGCTGATCGCTTCGCGTTCGCCTTCCAATCGAGAGACCGTTGCCATGAGCGCTGGATACTCGGAATCAGCGGTGATGAGATAATAGTCAAACAGCGCCTTCCGTTGTTCCGCAGTCCGCTCCTCTGCCGCTGTGGCGAGGATAGATTTGATTGCAGAAATCTCTGCGATTTTCTTCACATCCGCAGCGGGAAGTGCGCGATTGTAGATGCGGAAATCTTGAACCGTACCACCGTCAAACACGTTTGCGTCGCTTCGGCGACCGATGCGTAGAGGAGTCTCTGTGCGGAGGGTGGCGTCGGGCTTCAATGTGTTTTTATCGACCTTCAGCTTCTGCTCCACACCATCGACATAAATCTTGACGCCACCCGGTTTGGCGGTTCCATCGTAGGTCAGGACGACGTGCTGCCATTGCCCGGGCTTGACCACTTTTTCTTGCGTCACAACTTTGATCGCGTTCGCCGGCCATGCATCGACAAGGTGAACGGCTAAGGCGTTGCCGTTTAACCACAGGTCCCAACCACGGAACCCGCTTTTTTCATCCATGCGGGCAAAGATGCTGCTGGGTTGTCCTTTGTCACCCACCTTGATCCAGGCTCCGCAACTGAAGGGCTGGTCCTTTTCAAAATCGCCGAGTCCACCCAGATCGAAAGTCGCTTCGGGGGTCAGCACGGCAGCTGGGCCGAGTTTGCCGTCGGTGCTCCAAGTCACCTCACCGGTCGCCGGGAATTGATCGGGATTACCAGCAAGGTTTTTCGCCGCGTTACCCGTGCCTTCATTCAACGGAGCGTGCACGACAAGTCCGTCGGTGGAGATATCACTGCCTAACGATTCAGGAGTCGTCTTCGCCAACCAATTATCAAAGTCACCGGTCGCTGCTTGCTTGCGTGCATCGCGCTGTGCGGTGGCTGCGGCGATTTCTGCAGGAAGTGCCTGCCAGCGCGATTTGTCTTTTTCAGCAGGCACGATCAAGACCGGACCGCGTCCGTCTTTGACGTTTCCGTCTTTGGCCTGTTGCGTTGTGTTGCGAAAGTAGGCTGCGAGGGAGTAATAATCTTTGGCGGTGAAATCGTCGAACTTGTGATCGTGACATTGGCTGCAATTGGTGGTCAGTCCCAGATAGACCCATCCCAATGTCTGAACGCGATCGGCGGCATAGAGCGCCAGATTCTCCTCATCGATCGTCCCCCCTTCGTTGGTGGTCATATTGCACCGCTGAAAACCGGTGGCAATCAGTTGATCATCGGTTGGGTTTTCTAAGAGATCACCGGCAAGTTGCTCCACCGTGAATGCGTCAAAAGGTTGGTTGGCATTGAATGCCCGAATCACCCAATCTCGATACGGCCACATTTCACGATAATTGTCAAAATGTAATCCGTGCGTATCGCTGTAACGAGCCGCATCCAACCAGTAGCGGGCCCGGTGCTCGCCCCAAGCGGTCGACTTCATCAGCTTGTCGATCCAATCCGATAGGGCAGCATCTTGCCGCGCCTTGTAATCCTTCACAAATGCATCCGCATCTTTTGGCGCGGGAGGCAATCCGGTGATGTCCAGATGCAATCTGCGGAACAATGTATGAGGATCGGCCTCGGCCGCTGGAGTTAAGCCATTCTGTTCCAACTTGGCCAGCACGAATTGATCGATGGCATTCTTGGCCCAGCCTGCTTGCTTCACTGGCGGTGGCTGTTGACGTTCAGGAGCAATGAAAGACCAGTGCTGCTGGTACTCCGCCCCTTGCGCGATCCATTTTTTAAGGATTGTTTTCTGCGCAGCGGTCAGAGTTTTTTTGGACTCCAACGGAGGCATTACGAGGTCGGCGTCGTCGGTCAGGATACGGGCGATTAGCTCGCTTTTATCCGGCTCGCCGGCGGTGATCGCTCCCAGCTCGACGGCGACGTCGCGGTGGTCGAGGCGCAGGTCGGCTTTGCGGGAGGCGCTGTCCGCCCCGTGACAGGCAAAGCAGTTCTCGGCCAGGATTGGTCGAACGTCCCGATTGTACTCGATCGGTTCCGCAGCCCGGGCGGGCGCTGCGCATATAGAAAGAATTGACAGCAGCGCGGCAACCAATAGGGGCCATGCTCGATCAGTTTTTTCAGCAGTCTTCATTCCAAATCATCCTCGTTCGTCGACTAGTCATCGTGGCAGGCCACGACTCCAATACTTGACACCGCTGCGAATATGCCGCTCCATCGCTCGTGCAGACTGTTTGGCGTTGCCTGCAATGAGCGCGTCGACAATGGCCAGGTGTTCGCTGGCTTCTTCAGTGAATCGATAATAGTCGTTGATTGCAATGCGTTCGTCCCAAGCTGCGTCGCGAAATGCGCGAAACAACAGTTTGAGGCGGCTGATCTCCATCGCCAGAAATCGATTGCCGCATGATTCGGCGATTAAGTCATGCAGCGAGCTATCCAGAATACGCGCCTTCTCCACAAAGGAGCCGTTACGGCGTTTTACCTTTTCCATGCTCCGCAATGATTCGGCCAGTTCGTGCAAGCGGGTCAAATCGATCCGGCCACACGCATGTTGCGTTGCTTCGCATTCGAGTGCCCGTCGCACTTGGCAGACTTCTTCGACATCGGCAATTGATAACTGACGCACAACAGCGCCGCAATTAGGAGCGAAATCAATGATCCCGGTCCCCTCCAGCTGCACCAGCGCTTCACGAATCGGCGTCGAGCTGACCTGAAAACGTTGGGAGAGATCCTTGATGACCAAGTGCTGACCTGCTCGCAGCTTGCCCTGGAAAATCTCGCTAAGCAGCAACTCCGCCACCATTTTGCGCCGCTGCCCATGATCGCATTTCGTCTGGGGCCGGCAGGTTGCGGCGGGTACTCCCAGCATCCTCGTCATGGACTGGCTCCGATCAGCAAAAAAGGGGGGAATATCAAATATACGACGGAGCACTGCGGGTGCTCAAGCCTGGAGACCAGTAGTGCTGCTCGCGACCATAAGCGATCCCCAGGTGTCGTCTCCTATTGTCAACAACAAGACCAAGTCGCACAAGGCGATTATGCATAATCCTTTGATGATTGTCCATAATTAGCACGGGCTAGCTGGGGTGAGTCAACGCGATTCATGGGGGACAACAATTGCTACATGCGGTCTGTTTTATAAGGTTCTGCCGCGAAACATTTTTTTGACAGAAGCTGAATCTACCAGTAAGCTGAGCTTTGACTTATCGTTCAACGGCTTCAATCATATTCGTTGTCCCCCCATTTTTTTTCTCAACCGGCTTAAGGGATGCTGACCTAATGAATGCAAAAATCGCAGATCTCATGACAGAGAAAGTCATGTCGGCCACACCGCACCAGTCAGTCGCCCATGTGCGTGACGTGATGCAGTCGCACTCAGTGAATTGCATGCCGGTCGTTGACTCCGACGGTGCACCGGTAGGAATCGTGACCAGTACCGACGTCCTTCATGCCGAGAAAGATGGGACGCCAATCAGTCATATCATGACGGAGAAAATCTACAGCGTTCCGCAATATGGTGATGTCTCCCTCGCCGCCCGGATTATGGTCAATCACCGGATTCATCATGTGTTGGTGACGCATGAGGGACATTTGGTCGGCATCATCAGTTCGTTCGATTTACTCCGCCTTGTCGAGGATCATCGTTTTGTGATGAAGAACGCGCCTGACGTGTCGGCACGCGGCGGGAAACGCAAGAAATCTGAGTCCGTCTGATCTTGTACGTCCTGGGTGCTTAGCCGCGCATTCACGAATCGAACGAAGCGTTGTCGCGTCATGCGCAGAACGTTTGAAGAGACGTCGATCAAAATGTCAGGGCGCGACGAGTCGATTCGGACGGGACCAGATGACGCGGGCGACGAATAGCGCGCCGGTGGCGCCGCGCTTGTGGGCCATGGGACGTGCTTTGCCGAAAATCCCCTCGGACACGGTGACCCACGACTCTCCGGCGGTGATCGCGGCGGCTCCAAAGTTGCCAAGCGTTGCGCCCCGCTCGGGGACCAGAATCGTTTCTCCGGCGCGCTGCACCTGCAGCTTTTCAACGTCGACACGCCCGATAAACAGCGGAGCGCGATGTCGCATGATGTGGTCGTTGTTCGCGCCACGACGGGTGTAGACCAAAAACAATCCGTCGCTGTGCGCCAGCCAATGCTGTTGCGTGTTGTAACTGCCCAATTCGGTCCCATCGTCGAACGTCCAAGGCTTGAGTGGTTCGAAATGCAAACCGTCATCGCTCACCGTGACGTAGGCCTTGAGGTCATTGCGGACTGTGAGGTAATACCGATCACCGAATCGAATGAGCGATGGTTCGACAAGTCCGCGGACGACATCGAGGTTGAACTCCGTACCATGCTCCACATACACCAAGCGGTCACCCTCGACGCGGCAGCGGGCGACCATGACCGAGAAGGGAGACTTGCCGTCGGGACCGTAATAAAACGGCAGCAGCAGGCTGCCATCAGGTTCGACCAGCCATTGCGCGCAAGCGCAACGGGCAAAATTGAATTTCCGGTCCGCGGGCATTTCTAAAATCCGCCATTTCGTCCATTGGTTTTTATCGGGATCGAACAGCGAATAGGACGTTTGAGCGCTGCGGGTCTTGTCCTCAAGTTGTTCCCCCTTTTTGCTATAGCGAACCTGCGTGCCGATGGCGATCAACTTGCCGCTAGCGGCATGCCAACCCGGTGTGACATCGGCCACGGCCACCGCAACGCCGCTTGGTTCGCGTACCCAATCCAATTCGGGGATGGCGGTCGGACCGGTCCAGGACTTGCCCATGTTCTTTGTCTGCAAGATGCTGATACCGGAATAGAAATCCGAGACATGCAGATGCTTTTGCAGTGTGACGATGACTTTGGGCATGCCGTTGTCACCATAACCAGGGATCGCCGCAGCGCGGGGATGAAACCACAGGAACTTTCCGTCATCGTGTTCCAGGACTGTTTCGAGTTTGACCTGAAAGGTGAGCGGCACCTCGGTCTTGTCGTCTCCACGAGCGTTCACCGCTAGCAGAGAAAAAATCGTCATCGCGGCGAAACAGATTCTGCGCATGTCAAGTTCCTGCATCCGAAAGGGGAAGGGAATGGCGAGACCACCATTTTTGACAGGCTATCAAAAACGGCGCGCAGAGTACCAGTCAGTATGTCGCTGGAGGACCGGGCCGATTTACCACCGCGGTATCTCGTTCCAATCCAACTTCACATTGCCGGGCGAGGGAATCGGACGGAGAAACATTCCGCCGCTGTCGTAGGTGCCACGCCGAGTGAATCGGCACCATGTCAGCCGGACCAAGACGAATTGAGAACAACCGTTGGGAAGCTCAAAGCCAACTGCAACTTTCGTATGCGGCAGTGGTCCATCGTGGCTGAAGCCAACTCCGTGTGAGGAGATATCTCGTCCGGTCACCAGATACGCCTCGCCGGTTGGCTGTTCGGATTGCTCATCGATGTCGAATAGGGCAATCGATTTGTTGAACGGGACCCGGTGGTTGTTGCGACGTTCAATGGAGTCGATCGGATGCTGCCATTGGGTGAGAATGTCGCGCACCAGAAACTGCACTTCGTCCAATAGTTGTAGCGTCGATTGTCCGCAATCCAACTCGGCCACATCCATGGGCTCACGCATCTCATTGGATGGATCGATATCGGTCAGACTCGGATTGGCCATGCGAGTTCCTTGGGATATGGAGTATTGCTTGAGCTGCGTTCCCTGCCGGGCTGACAAGGTTTGTCAATAACTTCGCTTGAATGCAAGAAGTCGCAAGAGAAACCTAGCCCCTGCTTTCGGGCGGGGCAAATCGCCGGCGGGGCTGAGACTCCCAATCACGGGGAGCACGCCTCACCGCCGGTGATGCGTTGGGGAAACATCGCGCCCCTGCCGAACGAGCGTCTAAGGGATAATCCCTAGAGAAGTCTGGCGCGTCGAACAGCGGGGCGAAAAACGGCGATGCTGCAAAAGCGCATCATCAGCCGATCGACAGTGGCCAAAAATTTTTAAATGTTTTGCCAAATTGCAGCAGTCTCTTCGCTGCTTTGGTGGCAATCGAGGGCTATTTGCCCTTGGCCAACTCAGCGACAAACTGGTCATAACGCTGCTGGATTTCTTCGCGCGTGGGGGTTTCGCCGGTAATGACGTTGACACGGTAGCGGACCTGCAACGGTTGGTCCTCGGAGACTTTCGCCGTGAAAAACGCGCCGAAGCGGCCATAGGGGCGTTCGGAAAATCGCGATGGCTTGGGCATGCTGGGATCTTCGAAGTATTCAAAGGTGTAGCGACGACCATTCAACTCATAAGTCATGGCAAACCAACCGAGGTCGATATGTTTGTTTGGTTCGGTTTTGTCGTTAGCTTGGAAGGCTTCGGCTTGTTCGGGAAATCCGGCGGGACGAACGTAACGGGCCCCATCGGTTTCAGCAATCTCTTGCGCGGCGCGGATTTGAAACCCAGCATGTTGCCGGTCGCCGGTCAGCGTGATCGAGCCCCGTTTGCTGGTGAGTGTCGACTCAAAATCGATTTGGAACCCCTTGCCTTTCAGGTCCCCACTGAGGGGACGGAAAGTGAAATCGCGAGCTTCAATGATCACCGGTTTGCCTTCGCGGTCGATCCAATGGATTTCGGCAATCATGCGAGCTTGCTTCTCGTCCGCTGCAAGTTCTTGAAAGCCGATATGCCGTTGATGTTCGCCTTTCTTGCAATGCCAGAAATCGAGTTCCTGCCCTTCGAATTGCGTCTTGTTGAAACCAAAGAAAATCCCGCGGTGATGCGTGAATTTACCGTGCGGGCCTTTGGTGATGATGTCCTCGCTACCCGGTCCAAAAACGTGATGAAAGACCTTAAAGGTCTCGTGGGCCCGTTTTTCGGTCGAGGTGTCATAGGCATGCATATAACGCACAACCGGTTGGTCCCCATACTTGAGATCGGTCGTGCCGGCTTGTGGGTCGTCCTGCCAGGAGAAGGTCTTCGCCGACTTGTCCTCAGCAGCGGACAGCGTGGAGGCTACAAACAACAGGGCTACCGCTACGACACTACTCAACAGGGATTTAAAAGATCGCATGAACGTCATCCTATTCCGAAATCGCCAAACATTTGTCATGGTTATTGGTGTCCAGTCATTGTACGGAATGTCTGGGCAAATCGGAATGGTCTCGCGAGGACTCGACCAACACGTGGTTTCCGATTGTTGGCATCAACCAAATTTGATATGTTGGTACGTGCTGCGAAATCTCTTCGTCGTCGAAGGCCTTCGTCAAAGGATGCGATTGATATGCTCTCGATTTTGGGCAAACCACGAGCGGCGTGTGATGGACCGTCGCGACGACAATTATTGCAGGCCGGCGGCGCGGGCTTGCTCGGGTTGACGTTGCCGAAAATCCTGCAAGCCGAGACCGCTGAATCATCGCTGCCGCCGCGGGCGAAATCGGTCATCTTTCTGTTTCTGTTCGGCGGACCAAGCCAACTGGAAACGTTCGATCTCAAACCCGATGCGCCGGCCGACATTCGCGGGCCGTTTCAGCCGATCGCTTCGCGGACGCCGGGACTGCTGATTTCCGAACACCTGCCTAAGACCGCTGCCGTCACCGATAAGCTCTGCGTCCTCAAGACAATGACGCACCCGTACAACGATCACAGCGGGGCAGGACATTACATTCAAACCGGGCATCGTTGGCAGATCCCCATCGGCGGCGGTTTTACGACCACACCCAACGACTGGCCTTCGATGGGATCAGTCACTGAATACGTCTCGCAACGCACCGGCGCCGCCCGGGATTTGCCGAGTTATGTGGTACTGCCGAATTGGCTGGGCGGCCTGCAAGAAAAAGGACAGTATCGCCGGCCGGGAGAATACGGCGGCTGGCTGGGCCGTGGCTACGATCCGCTGACAACCAACATTCAAAAGAAAGACCTCAACGACAACCCCTACTGGCGGGATTGTAGCGACGAAGAATTGAAATACGACATCCAAGGACTCGTCAGCCCGGCGGCAATGACGATGGACCGTTTGAAATTGCGGCAATCACTGCTGTCACAATTCGACGGTTCGCAACGGGCGCTGGAAGCGTCGAAAACGCTCAACACCTATGATCGCTTTCAACAGCGCGCGCTCGATTTGGTGGCTTCGGAAAAAACGCGAACCGCTCTTGATATTCAACAAGAACCGGCGGCGCTGCGCGATCGTTACGGTCGGCATTTGTATGGGCAATCCTGTCTGATGGCGCGGCGGTTGGTCGAAGCAGGCGTGCGGTTTGTCACCGTGCATTACGACTGCGTCGACGGCTACAGCTGGGACTCGCATCGCAGCAGCCACCATTTGCAAAACCACTTAATCCCCACGTTCGACCAGGCCTTCGCCTCATTGCTGACCGACTTGGACGATCGCGGCCTGTTGGACGAAACGTTGGTCGTGGCAATGGGAGAAATGGGCCGCACGCCGAAGCCGAACAAGACGTGGGGTCGCGGACACTGGAGCACCTTGTTCCCCGCCGTCCTCGCCGGCGCAGGCATCCGCCCAGGCATCGTCTACGGCGAAACCGACAAGGACGCCGGCCACCCCGTCGACAAAGCAACCAGCCCCGAAGACCTAGCCAAGACGATCTACTACGCGCTGGGCATCGACCCAGAACTACGCATCAAAAACGCCGAAGGCCGCCCGACAGACATCGTCGACGGTGGTCGCCCGGTGTTGGACTTGTTTGGGTGAATCGCGATCGCTTCGGCACGCTGAACAATCCGGAGATCAGGCTCGTGAAACGACAACATAGCCAACGAATATTCCCGCTACTGCGAGGATTCAGCATCGCGGTCGTCTTGGTGTGCCTTTTGGGAGCCTTCATCGCCGGAATCATTGGCACCCTCTTGGCCCCCATGTTCTTCTTCTCCAACGACATCTGGCATACAGTATTCTATGTGTTGTTGTATTTCGGATCGCTCATCGTCTTGCAGACGGGTTTCTTATACATGATTCATCGCACCACGGGTCTCACCCGTCATGCAGATCACGATGCCCCGGAAGCACCGTGATAGCGATCCAGCCGACTCGACAGCCGATCCCCCCAAACCGACATCTTCGCCGTTGTAATGGGACGAAGACCTCACGCCAAGGCACCAAGCTCGAAAAGACAATGCCTTGGCGCTATCGGCGTTGGTTTGTTTGTGGGACGACTATGGCGCCATCATCTTGTTTCTACGGCACCGGGCCGCGTTGCGACAATGGACCACGTCGTCCGTGGCATTTAATGTATTGGTGTATTGGTGTGCATGTTATATAATTGCTTTGGCGTGGATTTCATGATGGCTTGAGGTGGTGAATGGGAAGACGGCGAAGATTTGAACGTCCAGCAGTATTAGTGTTGTTTGCAATTGTCGTCGTGACTCTAGTATTTTACGATTCGCGGCGGCAAAAGGCGACGACCGCTCTAAGCACTAAGATAGATCGTTTTGACAACGAAACGTGGATTATTAACGTTGGACTGTTTTATGAATCGTGGGGGAGTAGTATTGAAGACAGACAATTCGAGGAAAGTGACTTGTCTGAGTTGCAGCCATTAATAAACGATGTCCCAAGTTTTCGCTTTCTGGGTCTTGCGTCATTGTCTATGAGCGACAGCGCGTGCGAGGTTATTGCGAAAATGACGGCTCTGGAGCAAATCGATCTTTCGAACACTCAAATAACAAGCGCTGGTATTCAAGCATTAACCGTTTTGCCAAATCTGCAATACTTGAATATCGCACAAACGTCTGTGAATGACCTGGCTGTTGAATCGCTGATTTCGATGAGGTCACTTCGGACCATTGACTTGCAGGGTGCGCAATTGACAAAGGCAGGGATAATGCGACTAAATAAAAGTCGACCAGACATCAAAATTATTGACCGTTGACGTCCTGGCGAGCAGTGATGGAGTCGGGCGGCCCGCGAAGTGGGCGGCAACTAAGTCGCTGGCGAATTGTAGCACGTCGCTGCCTTGTAGGCGGCAGGTTTTCGGTGTTGGATTTGTTTGGGTGAACCAACAGCGTCCGCAGCATCCTCCCAAACCGACGGCTTCGCCGTCGTAACGGGGCGAAGATCTCACGCCAAGCCGCCAAGCTCGCAACGGTGCGTGAATCTACGAACCACCGACTTTCAACACCACGATGGCCTCTTCGCGTCTCCACAGCCAACTGCGGAAGGGGTAGCGTTTTATGATTGCGGCGTCTTGATTGGGTTTGGAGTTTTCATGCGGCTCAAAGGCAACGATGTATTCGGGGTCCGCTAACCAATAGAACGGAGCCGGCGGTTCATTTGGATCGGGTACGGAAACATCAAAGGTCCGGACCTTGCTATCCCATTTCGCGCGGAGTTGTTCGTCGCGATGAAACAACAGCCAGCCCGTGACTTCAAAACCGCCATCGATCGTTTTGGGCGAGACCCCCTGCTCTTCAATGAGCGCGGTCACCGCTTGCCAGCGGGCTCGATTCCAGGCCAAGTAGTCATGCGTTCCCGCAACGGACAGCACTCCGTATGCGCCTAAAAATATCGCCGCCAGCGAATACCGCAGCACGCTTGGAGAACGCGCTGGATTTAAGGCCAACTGAGCCGAGACGCTGAGAAGCAAGATCACCAACGGCATGAGCACCAGAACGTACCGGTCGAAAATCGCGATCACCGAGGTGGGTCCAGTGAGGATTCCTGCAGCGAGCAGCGAAAACAGGGCGATGCGGATGAGGTCGTCATTTCGCGGCAGGCGACGACGGAAGATTTCGAGAATGGTGATCGACAACAGCAGCACCACAAGAATCGCCCCGACTCCGGCGGCAACGGTGAGCGCGTCCCAAAACCAGGTTGGTGTCAGAGTTTCGGTCACCAAGAGACGTTCGTCGGTATTGCGCATGGTGAGCGGCCCCAGGCCGGCGTGATTCATAGTGTTGCCAAAAAACGGCATCTTCCGGCCGCGGTAAAAAAAGAGGGCCACGTAGGCGATCAGTGCGGACGATGCGGCGATAGCGACCATAATCTGTGTGCGAAATGCCAAACATTGTCGCCACGCTCGCGATGCCAAGACCGACAAAAATGGCAACGAGAACAGTCCGACGTACAGCGACATCAGGACCGTCATTATCACCGAGCGCAAAACGAACCGGCCCAGTCCATCATGCGCGAGCCGCGTTGCGATCAAGTCTTGTTTGGTGCCCTGGATCGCCGAACCGACACCGAAATACTGGATGCAAGTCGTGTATCCAACGAATACGGCGATGGAGATCACAGCCGGCAATGCGGCGCGTGCTGTCGATTTGACTGAGAACTTGTTGGTCAGCAGGACCGTGAGTAGATAGGCGAGCGGCAATGCGATTCCGAGTTGACGCACCAGGGTTGCTGCGCAACTGAGCAATGTGGCGATGAGCAGTGCCCTGCCGGAATCGAATTTCAAGG
This sequence comes from Symmachiella dynata, assembly GCF_007747995.1. Classification (NCBI taxonomy): domain Bacteria; kingdom Pseudomonadati; phylum Planctomycetota; class Planctomycetia; order Planctomycetales; family Planctomycetaceae; genus Symmachiella; species Symmachiella dynata. The sequence continues at coordinate 7,549,041 of NZ_CP036276.1, forward strand.
CTCTCACAAAAAACAAAGTCGACCAAATACTCAGCGCGAGGAACGGTACGTCCGTCATGAACGTGAAGGCATGCAGAAAGTAAAGCGGATTGACCAACAGCGTGAGACTTCCGACAAACGCGATGCCCCGGTTGACGCCACTTTGCCGCAACAGCGCGAATAATCCCAACACACCGGCCAGACCCGCGACGAGCGTCGAGATGCGGAGGGCTGTGAATGAAAAACCAAATGGCATGCAAAACAGTGCGCCATACAAAATTTGCGCAAACAATGTGGGCGCACCCCAGTCGTCGATGCGGAGCCGTTGCGTCTCTAACAGCGTTTGAACCGCGCGGCTATAAGACCAGTCGTCGTTTAAGGGAAAGTTCCCGATAGGCTGCACGAAGATGGCGAGCAGGCCCCAAATTACCGTCAATGCCAAGACCATCAAGCAGGAGGCCCGCGAATCACTAAAGCAATCCCGAACCTGTTTCAGAAGACGTGTCATGCGAGACCAATAGTCAATGGTTGTTTTCTAAGAGCATTTCTAAGCAGCAGCCCAGTAATTTGTTCTACTTGACGAATCAAACTGGGTGCCACTGGCTTCGCCAGTGCCATTTCAAATGAGTGTGATCTGTGCGAAACACTGGCAAAGCCAGTGGCACCCGCATTGTTTAGTTTTGATGATGCACGAGGGCGTTTCCCCAGCTGAACCGGCACGTGTACCACCCATGACAATCGAGACCAGCTTTGAAAAAATCGTGCTGGCGATCGTTTGGCAACGAACATGCAAATGAGCATCGTGAAGTGCCAACCGGAAATGAATTCGCCCACGGTAATCAGTCAGGAGAAGCCGGAATCATGGTATCATAAAGGCACGCCTCGCATGAGGCCAGCGGGCGATTGGCAAGGATGTGAACCTTCCGCTGGAATTTCCGTTGTCATTGGTAGATAGTGCAACTTCCCGCTCACCTGCGCCCGATTCCCCTTGGTGAACTCATGACTTTTCGAAACTTTGCCATCGCTTTTGGTTTTGTACTGCTGGCTGCGCTGGTGCTCGATCAAATGCCAGGAAAAAAACAGCCCGAACATGCAGGACATGCCAAACAAGACAAAGACGGCAAGATCCATCCCTTCGCTTCAGTCGGTTTGGACGAAAACCCACGAGACAAAATTGTAGAAGCGGCACTCGACAGCAAAATTGATCTGCAGTTGAAAAAGGTTCCACTCCCGGAAGCAATGGGCCGACTGGAGTCAATGCTCGGTATCGAAGTTGTCATTAGTGATATGAGCTTGCAAGACGAAGGGATCTCGCCCGAGGTGCCGTTGTCCGTCGATACGAAAGAGACTCCCGCCCGAATTCTACTGAAAGTCATGCTGGAACCGGTTTCGCTCGATTGGTACGTCGAGGATGGTTTCCTAAAAATTACGACGCTTCATATGTGCGAAGCGATCGGAAAAATCCGCGTGTACGATGTCGCCGACCTTGTGGGTGGGACCTCCCCCGATAAGAACCAGGCATTTGACTTCGAACCACTGGTGGAGTTGCTGACATATACGATTTCACCAGATATGTGGGAAGAAGTCGGCGGGCCGGGCACAATTTCAGAATTTGAGTCCGCCGGGACGGCCTTATTGGTGATTCGCAATTCACCGTTTGTACACTACGAAATCGAAGGACTTTTTAGCAAACTCCGACAAATGCGACATGAGGGAAATCCGTTTGTGTCGCGCATACGTCCTCGGGATTTGCTGGAAAACAAGCACATTCAAAACGCGGCCATAAGCGGCAAACTCCCGCGTTATCTGGACGACGATCCAAACCGCGATGCCGTCGTCACGGCGACGAATGAATTGGCGTTTGACATCTATCCACAACTGAATTCAGACGACAGCAGAAATCTCATCTTTTCGCCGTTGAGCGTCTCCACGGCTTTGTCGATGGCCTATGCCGGTGCCGACGGCGAAACTGCTGCGGAGTTGCGCCGCGTATTGCAGGTTTCCGGAAACGAACAAGCCTGGAACGATGGCTTGCGAGAACTACTCAGAGCGCTGCCAACCGAGCCGGGCCGCGAGATCGAGCTGCAATTGGCGAATCGATTGTTTATCCAACGTGACTATCCGCTGCAGCAACAGTTTCTAGACATTTCGCGCGAGACCTTCGGTGCGGAACCAATGAGCGTCGATTACCACAAACCGTCAGCCGCGCGGCGCACGATCAATGATTGGATTGCGAAGCAAACGCGAGAAATGATTCCTGCTGCCGTGCCGGCGGACTTGTTAACTCCTCAGACCCGCATCGTGGCGGCCAGTGCAATTTCTCTCATTGCCCCTTGGGAAATGCCGTTTGCATCCTTGAATACCAAACCGCAAAATTTTCACACAGCCACCCGCGATGTCGAAGTCGCAATGATGTCGGATGACCTCTACACGAAATATGCCGACATCGACAACATTCAGATTTTGGAATTGGACTACGCCGATCGCGCCTTATCGATGTTGTTGATTTTGGAAAAGCAGCCCACTGACGGAAAATGGTTATCCGCGTTGCAGCAGTCATTGTCGAGTAAAACTCTCAAGACGTGGGAAGCCGCCTTAAAGCAAGTGATGGTCCATGTGGAAATCCCCCGGTTTCGCTTCAAATCATTTCGCAATCTGAAAGCTCCCTTGGAGCATCTCGGGGTCCGGCAACTCTTTGAGAAAGCAGGGGCTAATCTTGCCCGTATGTCCTCGGAAAAACCACTTTGGATGGAATTCCTCTTGCATCAGGCGCAAATAGACGTCGATGAAGAGGGCACCAAAGCTGCAGCCGCCACAGTCTGGGGTGCATTTGGAGGTGCTGCAGAGACGCGTCCCGAATTTCGCGCCGACCATCCGTTCCTCTTCTTGATTCGCGACAACCGTAGCGGTGCGATATTGTTCTTGGGCCGCGTGATGAATCCCCGCGGCGCGGGTTAAATCAAGTGGGCCGGCATCCTGGCGTCGGAAGATTCAACGAAAACTCCGCCCGACAAAAACCAACAGCTGCATTTCGCGATCGCCGATCAATTCGTAAAATCATAATGACGGCCGGCGCGAGTCTGCCCCATACTTCTCAGTGAGCAAACCCCATGAAAACCACCACCCTCTGCGAACGCTGTGAAACTCCGCTCGAATCGGGCGATTTGCGGTGTTCGATTTGTGGGCAGGCGGCGCCGCTGCGTGAGGAGTTGCGGCGTGATGTGGCGGTGCAGATTCTCCGCTGTACCGGTTGCGGGGCGGCGGTGGCGTATGATCCGGCGCATCAAGCGCCCGCTTGCAGTTTCTGTGGCGCGGTGATGCAGGTGGAAACGCAGGACGATCCGCTGGAACAAAGCCAGGGATATCTCCCTTTTACTGTCGATCAGGATCAAGCGCGAAAATCCTTGCGGCACTGGCTGGGGACGCTGGGGTGGTTTCGTCCCGACTCGCTGAAATCGGCGGCCAAAATTGAACAATTGACTCCCATCTGGTGGGTCGGTTGGGTGTTCGATGCCGACGCACATGTCTGTTGGGCGGGTGACTCCAATGTCGATGCGGGCCGATCCGCCTGGGCGCCGCACTCTGGAGAGACGGCGATGAATTTCGACGACATCCTCGTCTCCGCCTCGCGGGGCCTGACCAAAGAAGAAGTCGATGCCGTCGCCCCGGGCTGCGACCTCAGTTCCGTTACCGATCAGCCGCAAGGCGCCGAAGGGGCGACGATTGAACAATTCGATCTGCAGCGTTCCCAAGCGCGGCAGCAAATCGTCTATACCATCCGCCAACTGGCCGATTCCCGTGCTGCCAACGAGCACATTCCCGGCACCAACAGCCGCAATGTGAAAGCTTCGGTGATCTTGCGCAAACTGGTCACGCGGCGGTATTCCTTTCCCGCCTACGTCCTAGCATATCGCTACCAAGATCGCTTGTACCGCGTCGTAATCTGCGGACAGGATGCACGACGGCTAATCGGTTCCGCTCCCTACTCGATCCCCAAGATCATCCTCGCCGCCACCGCTGCGGCAGCGGCGCTGCTGGTCGTAGCGGGTATTGTGATGAGCGCCCAATAAGCGGGACCGCAGGCCCTGCCCGTCCACGGTGTGTCATCGTGTTGACTTGAGTGTGTGTTCATTGTGATGGCGCATGGCGATCATTCCACCGCCGGGACCACTGCCCAAAAAGTGTCGCAACACACTTTTGAATAACGACTTATGTGCATTTACTCTATCGTGACGTGTGGTTTGGCATTGTATCTGCAATTGTAGGTTTCATCACGACAGACGGAACTGTCGCGAGTCGGTTGAGCAGGTTGGGGGCAGTCGCCAACGCAACATTCACAACACACCTGCTCGACACCGATCACACCGTTTGCCACAAATCATACAACGACAAATAAAGGAAGTCACAATGAATCGTTTTGCCATCGTCGCCGTTGCTGTTCTGGGAATTTCATTGTCGGCCGCCGGACAAGTTCGAGCGGATCACGACCATGACCACGAATTGCGTCCGGCAGAGACCTATCGCTTCGGTGCCTATTCCCACGTCGACCAATTGGCCAATCGCGTGATGCGGGATGCCAACGCGGTCTGCTGGGAAATGTATCGCAACTACAGCTACGAGCCGGGCTATCGCCAAGCATACCGCGAAGCGTACGAAATGTTGAAGACGGCCGAATACATTCACGAACTGGTCCACCACGGCGGACGTCGCAGCCGGGTGGCCCATGAAATCGAAGAACTCGACAAATTGTTCCACCAAATTGAACAAGGGACCAGCCAATGGCAACGTCCGCGTTACCGCGACTACCACGGCGGATTGGACGAAAAGTTGGAAGCCTTGGAAACCAATCTGCACAACTTGATGGACGACGCTGGTTACAAGCCGAAAAATACCTTGGCTCCGCGTCCGGAGAACTTACCGCAGGCTCAACCGGCTCCGCCGTCCAATACACGTTACCCTTCAATCAAGCGGCAACGCCATGACTATTTCGTGCCGCGCAGCAACAATCGTCAGCAATACACGGCCGACAACCGGTAAAGTCCAAGCTGAATAGAGTTAGTCCATTCACAACCGCCATCGAGTTTCTAACTCGGTGGCGGTTTTTTTCGTTGACAGCGTGAAATTCTCGCAAAAATCTTGATCCGGCGCTTGGTTTTGTTACGTTAAGCAACTTGCCACAACACCAGTTGCCGCAACAGGGGGCAACGGCAGCGTTTGACACCATTGATTGCGCATGGAGTGCTATGAAATTTGATATCAGCGGCAATCCGGACTACGGAGATCTCACCGTCGCCATGGAGCCGGGGGATGCGATCTGGGCTGAGAGTGGTGGGATGAACCGCATGAGTTCCCACCTTGCCATGAAAACGCACATGGTGGGAGGCTTGGCGCAATCAGTTGTCCGCAAGTTTCTTGGTGGCGAGTCGTTGTTTGTTGCGGAGTACACCGCCTCGCAGTTGGGATTCATTGGGATTTCACCCGCCACGCCCGGCAGCGTGTTGCACCGGGAAATGACCGGCGACAGTTTCATGCTCACCGCCGGCGCCTTTTTGGCCTGCACGCCCGGCATGGACTTAAGCCCGCGGTTCGGCGGAATGCGGTCGTTTTTCTCCGGGGAAGGGGTGGTACTGATCGAAGTCACCGGGACAGGCGATCTGTTTTACAACGCGTTCGGTGGCGTGGTGGAACGGGAAATCGACGGCGAACTGGTCGTCGACACTGGACACGTCGTCGCTTGGGAACCGTCGTTGGATTACACCATCTCCGGCATGGGGGGCATCAAACAAACCCTCTTTTCCGGTGAGGGGTTGGTCATGAAATTCACCGGCCGCGGCCGCTTGTATCTGCAAACGCGGCATCTCGGCGGACTTGCCGGTTGGTTGTCTCCCTACTGTGTGGGATAGCCCTGCTGTGGAAATTCTTCGCTCGTTACGACGCCCAAATGGGAAACCAGAATGAATATAGAAATCCTCGGCGAAGGCGCTTTTGGCTCGGCGCTGGTGCAACTCAGCCCTGGCGAAAAGTTTGCTTCCGAATCGGGCGCGCTGTACCGCGCCTCGCCGAATGTCGATATCGACGTCACGACCCGTAGCCGCTCAAAGGGGGGCTTTTTAGCCGGCGTCAAACGCTTGTTGGCGGGGGAGAATTTCTTTCTCTCGACCTACTCCACCACCGACGGACAAAGCGGCGAAGTGGGTTTGGCTCCCACGCATCAAGGCGAGGTACGGGTTATTGAAGCCGACGGACATACTCCTTGGATGTGTACCGGCGGCAGTTATCTGGGATCCAGTACCGGGATTGAACTCGATACACAATTCCAGGGCTTGAAAGGTTTCCTCGGCGGCGAAGCTCCTTGGTTCATTAAGGCTTCGGGAAGCGGTTCGTTGTTGGTGACCGCCTTTGGCCGCATTACGGAAATGACGGTCAACGAGCCACTGACCGTCGACACGGGACATGTGGTAGCATTTGAGGAGACGCTGCAATATACGATCACCAAAGTCGGCGGCTCGTGGATGCAGTCGTGGTTAGCGGGTGAAGGGTTCGTGATGAACTTCACCGGCCAAGGCCGCATTTTGACCCAATCGCACAACCCCACGGAATTCGGCCGGCGACTCGGTCCCAGACTCCCCGCCCGACAAGGATAAACCGAGTTCAAAGAGAGCCGGGACGCAAACCCCCAAACCGACGGCTTGCCGCCGTACACAGCAATCCACGCCAAAAGACACCGCCACCCGAACCACGCAATCACCAGCAGATTGAACCGCAACGAATTTTTCGCAGCTTTCAAAACTTTGCCACGCGAGTAACACAATGGACTATCATATCGAGTGCAACCCGACCTACAGCGCCGTGGAAATTGCCTTGCAGGCCGGCGAAAGTATTGTGAGCGAAGCGGGCGCTATGGCTTGGATGACCAGCAACATGCAGACCAAGACCTCCACGCGAGGCGGCGTGATGGCGGGACTGAAACGCGCGCTGCTCACCAAGGAGAGTTTTTTCCAAAACACCTACACCCCGCAAGGGGATTCCGGCTCGGTCACGTTCGCGCCCGGCTCATCGGGCGACATCGTCGCCATGGAGTTGAACAACGAAGAGCTGTTCTTGGAAAAAGGAGCCTACCTGGCATCCGGCGAAGATGTGAATTGCAATTCCAAATGGGACGGCCTCAAAGGCATCTTTAACCAGGGAATGTTCGTGCTCCGCGTCACCGGGACCGGTCCATTGTTTTTCCACAGCTACGGCCGCATCGAAGAGATTGATGTCGATGGCGAATATGTCACCGACAACGGCTATGCCGTCGCCTGGGAGCCGTCGCTGAGCTACACATTGACCCGCGCCAAAAAAATCCGCTCATTCTTGTTTGCCGATCAACTGCTGTTGAAGTTTTCCGGCCGCGGCCGGGTGTGGGTCCAATCCCGCAGCGCGCGGGTCCTGGCCAACTGGGCTCACCCCTTCCGCCCCGTTCAACGGGACAACGATTGACCGCGGCAGCCCGATAAAGGTTGGCAAAATGGGTGCAAACCTCCCATTTTATGGGAAATCTGCCATATTTCGTCCAAGCACCCCGCGCAGGTAATCGATATAGATTCCGCACCCTGGTCGACATCACCGGTCGCTGGTATTTCCCCTCGAATGCCGGGTTTCGGCGGCGCATTTTCTTGACAACCCTCCCGCTGCCGGTGTTCAATGGATCAAGAAACCTGTGTGCGCCCGAACTGCGCAATTGCTGATGCTTTGTACAGTGCAGCTGCAGCAGTCAGGTCCGTTTACCTGGAGAGGATGAAGTCTTGGCCAGCACGCGCAACGCAAATCGCAGACGCCGGATGCTTCTGCTTGCGCCGACTTCTGACGAGGAAGAGGCACGGCTGAGCGACGAAATTCCGGTCGACAGCGCAGCCAATAAAGCGGTCCACAAGTTTCGTGTGGCCTGCCAAGCGGCGGCGCCCATTCGCCTGCGCGTCACCGGTCCCGGTTTGGACGAACCGCTCGAATTCTCGTTTGCCTCACCATTTGTCATCATCGGTCGCAGTCGCCGCGCCGATTTGCGGCTCCAGCACCCCGATGTCAGCCTGCGGCATACGTATTTGCAGATGGTGCGAGGGCGGATGTATTGCGTGGATTTGGAAAGCCGGACCGGCATTTCGCACCAATCGGACCGCCGCCGTGGAGAATTGATCGACGAAGGAGAAGCGATCCACATCGGACCGTATCATGTCCATGTGATCAATTGGAGTTCCTGGGACGAGATCGAAACTTTCGACCCCTCGGCCGATGAATCCCATGAGAATGAATCTCATAATGAGGATTCTGCCGATAACGAATCTACAGACACGTTTGTCCGCGTGAATGTGGAAGTCCTCAACGGCAAAAAAAACGGACGTCGATTTCATGCCGTCGAAGAAGACATCACGTTGGTTGGTAATGCGCCGGGGTCCCATTTGCGACTCAAGGACTCGAGCATGTCCAAGACGCATTGTGCGCTGGTGCGGACAGCTGAGGCGCTGTGGTGCGTCGACCTGTTGGGTCGTGGCGGCACACGACTGAACGGCGCGGAAATACGGATTGGTCGACTGTACGACGGAGATCTGTTACATGTCGGCAGGGCCAAACTGAAGATACACTACAGCAATATGGAAAACCAACCACCCATCGAACCTTCCGAACCACCGCGCGCTGCAGCGGAGACCCCCAACGAATCGCAGCCTGCCGACGAGGGGACGATGCCGGCACCAGCTGCGAGTAGCCCACAGGTCGCTGATATGGCGGGAGAGCTGAGTCAGCTCATCGCCCAAAATCTCGCCAATATTACGCCCCCTGCGGGTGCACAGCCGCCCATCCCGTTTTCACCGCCACTACCTGCTACGGCGCCGAATCCGCAACTGCCGGCTGCTCAAACCGAAGGAGAACGGAACGTTTCGGAAGCCTTCGTTCTGTCGTTGGTCAACCAGTTTGGCCAAATGCAGCAGCAGATGTTTCAGCAGTCGCAGCAGTCGATGATGATGCTGGTCAACATGTTTAGCAGCTTGCACCAGAATCATATGGAATTGATTCGGGACGACCTGAATCGAATTCACCAGATTACCGACGAGTTGAAGGCGGTCCAAACGCAAATGGCGGACGGACAATCATCGGCGACGAACGTCACCTACACCCGCGATGCGCAACCGGCAGGCGACTCTCAAGAACATGTGCAGGATGCCGAAATCTCCGAACCGCGTCCGGCAACGCCCGAACCGCGAACGGCTCCACCGCCCTCCTCATCGGAATCACCTCAACCCGGTCCCGGCGAAACGCCGCCAACCGTCCCGAGCGACGCAGCCGACCGTCCCCGTTCGGATCGTTCTGGAGTTCGCGCTCATACGTTGCTGAGCGAACGGCTTGCGGAATTGGAGAACGAACGAAACAGCCGCTGGCAAAAGATCATGAAAACGATCACCGGCATGGGTGGTGCCTGATCGTTGAGCAGCCCTTCGACAAAGGGGGCCCACTGGCGGCTTGCCAGCCAGTGCATTTCACGCAACCGGCAACCGCACTGCTGGACAAGCCAGCAGTGGCACCCGGCATATGAGCGTTTCGGGACAATTGGCACCCGGCGCGATCACTTGAGTGTGCCTTGATAGCACTCGCCGAGGTGAATCATCAATTCCAAGGCCAGTAGGTCCGCACGCGCCATGACATGACGTGTACTGCGACTGCCGAGTCCGCGGACCAACTCTTCCACGCGTTCCAGATGCAATTCCAGCGCCTCGCGGGGGCTTAACCCGGCGACGGCCAGCAATTCTGCCAATTTGGCGATCTCTGCTCCGAGTCCACCGCATCCCATGATGACGTAGGTCCGCAACAGTTCTTGATAATAGTCGTTCAATTCCGCCGGCAATTGGTCAACGGCGGCGGAGCGGTTGCTGAGTCGTACGATGTCGGCCAAATCGCGGATGATTTGTCGCTGTTCGTTGAGCAGATGCCCCGCTTCGTTGCGTTCCCGCGTGAGTCGCCGGCGTTCGGACATCGCCATGCGGTGATTTTCCCGCATCACATCGACTCGCCGCACCGCGCGTTTGAGCATCGGGACAACCGCCATCGATTCTAGACCGTTGGGGGTGAGCAACAATTCGACCTGGAGCCGACAAACTTCGGTCCAGGTGGCATCGTCGGCGGTCGCGGCGACCACCACGACCGGATCATCACAACCGCTGGCGCGCACAGCACGCACCAAATGCAGTGAACTGGTCCCCTGCTCTTCGGGGCTATCCAAGAACATATGATTGATGAGCAGGCAGTCGAAGCTTTCCTTGCGCAGCAGCGCCAATGCTTCACTGGCTGTGGAAACCCATTTAAAAATCGGTTCCATGCAACCTTCAGCATCAAGCTGTAGCGTCAAGCTGACCCAAGAGGGTTCCAGCGCACCGATGCACAACAACCGCAGTCGTGGCGGCAGGCTGGTCTCGATTTGATCGTGAACCCGTATGCTTGTTTCCAAGCGAAACCCCTTCCCTGGCCGATCCGAGGAACGTCCCAGCGCCGATAAAAATGGCTCTTTATATTGTTCCTTCGTTTCCCTCAAAAATCCGCACGGCGGACGTCGCGAATCGCGGAGTTATAAGGGCAGTTCTGGGATGCTGTCAAGATGCGTCAGCGTGTGTGGATCGTTTTGAGATAGGATTGTGAAGATTCCCGTGCAACAGGTTTTGAGGAAATGGCGGGCCACTTAAGCATCATTCCTGGGGAGCAGAAACAACAGCGAGGCACCGGATAACAGAGGCGGAAGTCGTGGGACTTGAACCCACAAGTCGCTTGCAGCGACCACCTGTTTTCAAGACAGGCTCCTCATCCAGCCGGATGACTTCCGGTTTGCAGGCCTGCGAGATATTGCCATCAGCTATTTCAAATCACCACGGAGACACGGAGGACACCAAGGATTTGTTGATGCCAATTCCCAAACCGACGGCTTGCCGTCGTACACGACGATCCTGGCCGGACTCGCGACGCGTACTAAAAGAGCTTTGCAGGAGTAAACTAAAGAGTGCCCCGCGGGAGTCGAACCCGCCTGACCGGGGTGGAGGCCCGGTACCTTTGCCGCTCGGCCAGAGGCACATGTCGAAGCTGTGAAAAAACAACTGTGATGAGCGGAAGGAGAGGGAGTCGAACCCTCAAGGCCGTCAAGCTCGTCCCGGTTCGAGCGGGGTGCCATCGCCAATTGGCTTGCCCTTCCGTTTCGAGCGTCTGGCTTCTTGAAAACATTGTTAAATTGAGGTCGCTAGAGCTCGGACACAGGCCTGCAGTAACGCATCCTCGTTCCCGATTCTCGGGTAAGGACTTTAGACGCTGTTACGGCTCGAAAGGTTCGCCCAAATGCCTGCCGGGAAAAAGTATTTGCCCGAAAACCCCCGATTCAAAGTCAATACCCCTTGTTGTTTGTTTTCAATTTACCAATGGGAGTTATTGATTCATGCCTGATATTGCTGGATTGGCCGAGTCCGTTATTAATCTCGTAACAAGTCTCCTTCACTTGAGGTTGATCTCTAAAAATAAAGAGGACATAAAAGTGAAGGCCGAGTTGAAAAAAAACGATGAGCTACCTTTGGAGGTCTTACTTCGCGACGGCGTATATTACAAACTAGATGGCAATGGGCCGTATTGTACGGGTTGCTATGACGAAAAGCTTAAGCTCATTCGAGTGAACACACTTCCCGACCGTTTCCACCAACGATTCGCGAAGTACAAATGCCCGGTTTGCAAGGCGACGTATCGAGGAGAATGTTGATCGTGATATTCGAAACGAAATGAATTGCGGACTCGCCTTACCTCACCCGCGCGTCGTTCGTTGTGGAATAGGCTATGCAGGAACGTGGTGGACATGGACCGGGCTTAATACGCGAACACCCAAAACAGCGTTGGCACGTCTGCTTGGAAATCATTGTCCGAAGCAATGACCAACGTCTGTCGGCCATCGGCTAAGCGGGGGCCGTGGCTTAAGCCTTCGATTTTTTTGGGCATCGAAGATCCAGCCAGGCCGAATTGGGGATCAAGTAGATCGATAAAGACCGTTTTGGCTGCCGGTGTGATATTGCTGGGCAGTCCGTTCTTCGGGAGGGCTTTGCTGCCGTCGATGGCGGTTGCGTTTGCCAGATCGATTTGCATGATCCGTTTGAACTTCGCCTCGTCGCCGGTCTCTCCATCTCGTTCGATGACCAGGAACTGATGATCATTGAGAGCCAAGATTTCATTCAGGCCATGGTCCACATCGTCGAGTTGGTAGACGTATTCCCAGGTCTCGCCGGTCTGTGTGTCCAGCTTTAGGATGCGGCAATTTTGCCCGAACGGTTTTCCTTTTTTAGTACGGGATGCGTCTTGCAGGAGTGGGCCTTGAAAGATGCCGTAGGCAAATTGGCCGTCCGGCGTGAGGGCTAAACCTTCCAGCCCCCGGTTGGAGGACCGACCGGAGCGGTTGAGTTTGTTTTCAGCCGCCTTGGAGTCGCCCGGATGCAGCGCTGAGAAGTACTCCGGCAGCGGAAACCGGCGTTGTTCTTTGCCGGACAAGGAGAATTCGATGACGTGCGGACCGTACTCATCGGAGATCAATAGCGTGTTGTTCTTGGTGAGGCGAATGCCTTCCGGATCGAATCGGCCGGCCAGTTTGTCGGTGGGAGCATAGACGGTGGCATTGCCGGTCATGGGCCGACCGGAGGCATCGGACAGTAACGTTGTGGATACGATGGATATGTCCGCTGGTCGTGCGCCGTTCTCGTCGAAATCGATGTTCAACTCATGGAACCGGCATTGATATCCGGTGGCTCCGTCGTCGGGACCGCGATCGGCCAGGGCGAAAAAGCGGTTTTTGTCGCCTGCATATTCCAGTGCGGAGATGCCGCCGAATCGGTGATGCGGTGTGCCGTTGACGAGTGCTTCGGATTGTCCGGACTGGTCGGTTGCGGTGCCAGCGAGACGGCCGCGTCCGATCAATTTCACATCCGCCGCTGCCGCTTGGCACACAGCGAATCCGCAGAGACAAATGACAATCCACCCAGCGAAATTGAGACGCATGAAAACTCCAGAGTCGACATCAAGGGGAAGGGTTAGCAGCCCGCCCCAGTGAAGAGGCGAGCTGCTAATAATCGCGTAACAGCATTCAAGATTAGAATTCGCTGGAAACTTCTCCACCGGCACGCGTGCAGGCTCCGACAAACACAGCTGCATCTACGCTTTCGCTGATGAATCGGACCGAGCCGTCTGCCAGCCCAAATTGCGCGCCGCCCGTATGGAAGCTAAAGGCTTCGCTGACGTTGATGGCGTTGATCATCTTGGGGCCGTATTTATCCAGCCCGTCAGCTGTTGCCCCATTGATGCTGAATCCATCGTCGGGGTCCGCCCAGCCGATCCCGTCGGCAGCGACGAATCGCCCACCCAAATCGACGACTTTGTCGTCCGAATAGGCTGCGAAGTCATCGGCCGTCATCTTGCCGCTCGCAATATAAACATCGGGTTGACCGGCCGCTTCACCCACCATGATGGTGTTTGACGTACCGTCGATCACGTTGCGAATGGGATTGGACGGCCCTTTGGCCAAAACGCCCGCACGGGCATTGCTACCGGGGTCCGGGATGCCCAGGACATCGGTGTAAACTTTTTTCTTGATTTCGTTGATCGAACCAAAGTCGCCGGCAGCAGCACCCGTGACCCAGTGGGGATCGATGCGACTATCGGTCGGCGTCGAAGGACAAGTCATAATCGACAGCTGTGTGCCAATCGTGTCGCGGTTTGCCAATGCGCTCCAAGCGACGTTGTAATCGAATTGGTTGCCGAGATTCCCTTGATCGACGAAAGGGAGAATCATCGTGGTCCATGATCCGTAAGCACTTTCGTTGCTGGCATTGTCTTCGATGGCGACATCGGGATAGATGCGGCTGGGCGGGAAGGCTCCATGTGCACTCTCGTAGTTGTGCAGTGCCAATACCAATTGTTTCAACGCATTTTTGCATTGGGTCCGACGAGCTGCTTCGCGGGCCTGTTGCACGGCTGGCAACAGCAGTGAGATCAGAATGGCGATGATGGCAATCACGACCAACAATTCGATGAGCGTAAATCCGCGTCGCGAGCGTTTCGGTGACGGTTGAACGTCATTCATTTCAGTCATCCTTTTGGTTTTTCTGGTGTAGGGGGGAGTCATTTACCAATTAACAACAGGACATAGGTCTTTGTGACGACTTGGCCACAAATTCATTTCAGCGTGATTTCGTCTAGCTCGTTGACGCCTTCTTTGACCGTGATGGTAATGCCCGACGTCTCGGGGCGCGTCAACCTGCGCGGCATCTGTTCAGGGAGAAGGTCTTGCTCGTCTTCGTCTAGACCTTCTAGCGGGCCGAGCCAAGAAAATGCGACGTTGTACTCACCTGGTGGGGCGCCGTCGCCTTTGCGGTATGTCGTGAATTCGAAGGCACCATCTGGACCAACGATCGCACGCGGCGAGTAAAACGGTTTGCCATCGGCCGGAGGGGTCACAGGATGCAGGACCAAAGTGGCGTCCGGGATTTGCTGGCCGCTAAACGTAACGACGCCCGTCACCGGATAGACTTCAAGCTCACCTTCCATCCGGTCGCTCTTGCCGCAACCGACAATGGACAAAGCGGCACAAACGATCACGCCTAGAAATCCAACAGACATTCCGTTTTCTAAACGTGGCAAACATCGCAGTCGCATAGAGGTCCTCATTTTGCAACATGTCACAGAACGGTTAAGATTCTCATTTCGATGAACACGTTTGTACCGGGAAGTGTGAAGAAAAGATGAACAAGCTGTGCGGTTCGTATGAAGATACGAACCGGTTGAAAATGTCTTCTCTATTGCGGCCAATCGACTCACAAATGCCAGTTACCAAAGAAAGTTGACTTCATTTGCCGACTTGCCATGACTGTGATTGCGACTGTTAGACTCTGCTGATTCGATTGCTCCTTCTGACCTCAGGACGTTGCTAGCGTTCGTTTTTTTGACTCGGTTTGTGAACAACTCATGAAAATCACCGAAATCCGTGCCTGCCAACCAGCAACACCCGGTTCGCCCCCCGATTGGCGGACCAGCCTGGGTCAAATTTTGGTGGCTGTTGAAACCGATGCGGGGCTGATTGGATATGGCGTCGGCGGCGGGGGGGATCCATGTTGTGCGGACCGTCCTGCGCGATTTGTTGTTGGGCCGCGATCCGTCAGCCGTGGAGCGGATTTGGGAAGAGATGTATCGGGCGACATTGCCGTTTGGGCGGAAGGGGATTGCGCTGATGGCGCTGAGCGGGGTTGATTTGGCGCTGTGGGATTTGCGCGGCAAAGCGGCCAATGAACCGGTCGCGCGGTTGTTGGGCGGCGAGGTCGGCCACCCGATTCCGACATACGCCACGGTCTGGGGATCGATTGAACCGGCGATTACAACCGGGCATCGCGCGATCAAATTGCATCTGGAGAAGTACGACCCGCGAACCAACCTCGAAGCTCTCGTCGATTGCGTGGCCAATGCCCGTCAGCGGATGGGCGCCGCGGGAATGTTAATGGTCGACGCGTTTATGAAATGGGATATCGAAACCACACTCGCTGTGGCAGCGCGGCTTGTCGAACACAACATTGCCTGGTTGGAAGAACCGCTCCTGCCCGACGATCTCAAAGGTTATGCGGACTTGGCTGACCGCTGCCTGATCCCCATTGCCGGAGGCGAGCATGAGTTCACAGCCGCGGCCTTTGAGACGATTATCCAGCAACGCTTACACGCGGTTCTCCAGCCCGATGTCTGTTGGTGTGGCGGGCTGACCGAGTTGATCAAGATTTACCGGATGGCTGCTGCGGCAGGGCTGCGTGTCTGCCCGCATCGCGGAGCGGAAATCTGGTCGTTGCACGCCATCGCTGCTTTGGACCCGCAACCTTTGGCCGAATCGGGCCGAAGCTGGATGTCTTGGGTCGGCGGTCAGCCACCGATTGTTGACGGATGGATCCAACTGGGCGAGGCCCCGGGTTTGGGGGTCATTGTGGACGAAGAGACCTGCAATTAAGGGTTTCTCTGGGGGTAACTTTGCCATTTCGTCCTTGCAGGGAGACTAAAGAGCGGCGAAAATGGGGAGGCGATTTCTACCTGAGTCAGATTGTAAAACAATTGTAAGCAGGCGTTGCCACTCCAACGCGATCCGATGCGAAATCTGAAACTCAGGCCGAATCTTCGATAGGCGGGCTACTCGTGGGAATTCTTAATTTTGCTTCTTTGGTGCTGCTGACCATCGCTGGGATTCAAACAGCCTGGGCGTGGCGAAATCTGCGCGACTGGCGATTGGCGTTTGCTTGTTTGACCCTCCTCCTGGCAGGGGTCCCGGGGATTTTCGAATTTCTATTTGATGTGAATAAGAAACCACTGCGCGCGGACTTTTCATTTGACGAAGTCCAACTCTTCACGGTTGGAGTGTTAGCGGTCGTGGCGGCATCGTTTATTAAGCAAATCATCCATTCGCAACAAATGGCAGCGGTGGCACAGAGCGTTTCAGAGTTTCAACTCGCCTCGATATTAGAAAACGTGCCTGACGCCATTCTGACTGTCGACCGGGACGCGAAGGTGTTGTTTCTCAACCATTCGGACTCCCTGTATACGGTCGAAGATGTCGTCGGTCAAAGTGCATTGAGAATGCTGCCCGAAGAAGCGCACAGCAACATGCAATCCGCGCTGGCGGAAGTTATCCAAGAGGGTCGTTCGGTGGAGTTGGACGTGCCGATGATCGACCGCGATGGCAGCAAACGATGGTACACATGTCGCATGTTCCCTGCTGGAAGTGGCAGCCCACCTGACACAGCGACGGTGATCGCCACCAATATCACGCAGCGCAAACACGCCGAAAACGAATTGCGAAGGTCGCGCGATGAGTTGGAGCAGCGTGTGATGGAACGAACGCGAGAACTTGCGCTGGCCAATCAAGAACTCCGTTCCGAAATCATTGAACGCAAGCAAACAGAACGTCAGCTCTTTTCTCGGATTGAATTCGAGCGCATCATTTCAGGGTTATCATCGCGGTTTATTGATTTGGACCCCGGCCAAATCGACCCGGCGATCGAGGATGCTTTGAAAAAACTGGGGGAAGTCTCGGGAACCGATCACTGTTCGATCTGTCATCTAAACGACTCGCCGCCAATGGCATCGATGACGCACGAATGGTGTCGGGACGGCATTGATCCGGTCTCTGATCTTATCCAAGATTTGCCCATGGAGCAGCATCCTTGGTTGTGGCAAAAAATTCGCGAACTGGTCCCGGTGCACATCTCCAACCTCGACGAACTACCCCCCGAAGCTAAAACGCTCAAAGTGGCTTTGAAATCTCGAGAAATGCAATCCTTCGTGGTCGTGCCGTTGACTTCGGGCCATGTGCTGTGGGGATTTGTAAGCTTTGCTGTCAAAGGGCGGCAGGTTTCGTGGCATGACGATATGGTGGCGCTGTTGAAGATCGTCGGGGATATTTTCTTGTCGGCACTCGAGCGGCAACGGGCCAGCGAGGCGCTGCGTGCGACTGAAGCGCGGATAAATCGGCTGTTTCAAAGCAACATTATTGGCTCGACGTTCACCGACGTCGACGGTGTTCTGTATGACGCGAATGACGCATTTTTGAATATGACCGGTTATTCGCGTGAGGATCTTCCTTTGCGCTGGCGGGATTTGACTCCTCCAGAATGGGCTCACCTTGATGAGCAGGCTTTGCAGAGCATTAGAACCGAAGGGGTTGCCCCACCGCGCGAAAAAGAATATTTCCACCGGGACGGACACCGCGTGCCCATTTTGATGGGGACTGCACTCCTCGATAAAAACTCCGGCGAATGCATCGGCTTTGTGATCGACCTCACCGAACGCAAACAAGCAGCCGAACGCATTCGCGAACTGACGAGCCGTTTGGAGGGTGCTTCGCGGTTGAGCGTGATGGGAGAAATGACCGCAGGATTGGCGCACGAACTGCACCAACCGCTGGCTGTGATCGCCAACTATGCCAACGGCTGCATCCGCCGCCTCAGCAAGGAGACTCTCGACCGTCCGAAACTGATCGAGTCGATGCAGGAGGTTGTCGCTCAAAGCATTCGCGCTGGAGAAATCCTCCGCCGCACACGCGACTTTTTGCACCAGCGAGAGATCCAGTGGGAATCTGTCGACCTGAATTCCGTGATTCGCGATGCAGTGCACTTGGCGGAATTAGATTCGCGGCAAAAGGATGTTGAAATCAGATTGCACCTGGGGCAAAACCTACCCGACATTTTCGGCGATGCTGTGCAACTCACCCAAGCCATATTGAACCTGTTACTCAACGGCATTCAAGCGACTGCCGAAAATCCGTCCGGTCCAAAGATGATCAGTGTCGAATCCGACATCAATCAAGACAGTGCCGTGCAAATCACCATTGCAGACACAGGGCTGGGTATACCTACGGAACTTCGCGACTCCATTTTCGACCAATTCTTCACAACCAAATCCAACGGGTTGGGAATGGGGTTGGCGATTTGTAAATCGACGATCGAAAACCACGGCGGTAAAATCTGGATGAGACCAGGTGCCTTTGAAGGAACTGAATTTTTGCTGGTCCTCCCCAGGGCTCGTCGCGAGTTGAGGCCACCTGTCATACTAGCCAAACTAACCGAACAGCCAGCGGCCTCTGCGCCTCGCTGAGCCCTGCTTGCCGATCAGACGCACTACTTGTCCGCTGCTTCCGGCGCTTTCGGCGCCTTCTCATCGGCGAAAATCACGGGGACTCGGTTGATGGGTCGCACGGGATCGATGAACTGACGGGTGATTTGCGCCAGGTAAAACGCGACCAATTGACGCGACGACATATCAGGCGATTCGTCGAGGGCTTCTTGAAATTGTTCGCCCGCTGCTTCGCATTGTCCCGACTCCAATAATGCGAACGCTTTATTGAGATTATACGCGTCGAGTTGGGGCATTTGAGTGAACAGGTATTGATACGAACTACTGAGTAGAGACATCGGCCAGGGAACTTGTGCCTGCGGAATAAGCCGAGGCGGAAGCGATCCCAGCACTCCACGGAAACCGTTGGAGTCGATCTGTTGACTCTCAGCCGTCCAGAGTTCATTCGCCTTGTCGTATTCCGCATTTGCCAAATACGCGGCCGCCACCAATGATCGCCAGCCAGGTATTTGATTGGGTGATGAGTTGAGCTGATATTCCAGTTCAATCGCCGTTTCATAGGCATCTTCGATCCGTCCGACTTCGAGCAGCAGTGTCAGAAAATACATTTTCGCTTCTGGATGGCTGGCAACAAATTCCGGTGCCTTTTCGAGTTGCTGGAGTGCCGCTGCCGGACATCTGAAATTTTGTGCAGCGATTTTTGCCAACCGCAACGGATCGGCTTTGGCATCGGTCGCCTGTTTGAGGGCCGTCTCGAGTTGTTGAATGTGTTGCGTCATCTGTGTGCGAAGTTCGTCAATTTGCTTCAACTGCTGCGTTTCCGCCTCAGTTTTGGTCGGTTTTTCACTAAGAATCTTGTCCAGTGCTTCCAACTCGCGTAAAGCCAAATCGACGCGCGCAAAGCCGGGTGAGTTATAAAACTCAAACAACCGCGAATGAGCTGTCGCATTGGTGGGATCTGCGGCGAGCGCCATGTTGTAGGCCATCAAGGCTTGGAAAAACCGCATCCCTTGCCCGTGCCATTGTTGCACGCCGAGGATATTGCCTTGATTCCACGAGGCTAAAAACCGATAGGCATTCCCCAATTCGACATACCCGTCCGCCGAGGAGGGATCTACGTCGAGTCCTTGCAGCGCCTGACGAACTGCTAGCCAGGCGATTGCTGGATAGACCGCTTGATCAGCCAAAGGCATCTGTGCTGCGATTGCCGAAACATCCTGTAGGATGACGTTCAAATGCCGGGCGAGTTGAATCTGTTCGGGAATATGCAGCTTGGTTTTCCAAACCTTTTGTTCATAGACATTGGGAAGAGCGGGCCAGGCGGAGCGCGACTCGACAGTATCGGTGTCTTCGCGGAAGGCCCGCGAAACAAAATCATATCCGTGGTCTTTGATAAAATTCATCAACTCGGGATCCTGGGGATCCACGCGATGCACAACAGCTGCGCTTCCGCTCAGGCTCGTCAATTGCCAATCTCGCGTCGAAAACATAAAGGCGCGAAGCATTGGGTAATCAGGAAACGGCGCCATGGTCAGTCGCGGCATGGCGTGTGTAATCTCATATTTGTCAAAAATCGGCTTCCAATCCGTGGGGGTGACATCCAAGGTCTTGGCCTGTTCAGGACTCACCGCCAAGTGCTGAATCCGCAAGGAATTTCCGGTTCGCTTATGCAACGTCAGCAAATCTTGGTCGCCTTCTCCCAGATACAACCGCAACCGCATGTCCGTAAACGGTTTTTGGCCGGACCAGATCAGCATGTCCCCTTGCCGGGCGTTGGCGTTGAATACGCGATCCGAGTACGTTTCTTTGCATTGTTCTGCTAATGAGTTGAGCGACTGTTTGAACGATTCGTCAAAACCGAGACCAGTGGTGCCCCCGCCGGGAGGTCTGAGCCAACCTGTCCCTGCCATGAAGGCAAGCGCAGCAAAGGCTAAAACAGTCACGGCGCGCCCACCGCGGGAAAAAATCAATTCGCCGGGTTTGACTGAATAGGATTGCGAGAAATTGGCCTGGTACCAGCTCTGACCGTTGATGGCCAGCAGAATGGCAAACACCAATGCCGCTGCCGGCAATTGCTCGACACTGGCGACGGCAAAGGCTGCAAAGGCAAAGAAGATCAGCACGTGCCCCACTTCCAAACGGCGGAAATTTAAGTACATCACCAGAATAGCGGCGATACCTAATGCCACTGCCGCAATACCGGAATGCCCCAGATTATTCCAGACACCTTCGTCGAGCAGCGTGTAAAACCGAACCGTCGACGCATTGGGAGTCGACCCGGACAGAAATTCGCGAAACGCCGGATACTCTTTGCCATACAACTCCAACGGCCGCAGGTAAGTATGCCAACCAAAGGGATTGAGCAGCACGGCGAACAAGCTGCCTGCCACGGCCAATTGAAACGGCTTTCGCTGTGCGTCGGTCAAGGAGGGTCGGCCCCAGAGCACGCCCATAAAATCGCCCAGGCCGTACAAAACCAAGGCGGTCAATCCTAGAAACATCCGTGGATCGAAATTGGCCCAGAGAAAGAACAATGGAATCAGCGCGTATATTCGTCGCGGCGATGCGCCCGATTTCCAAGAGCTGATCACCCAGAACATCGACGCCAGTCCCAGCAATGTGATCAACATGGGTTGTGCTGTCAGTGAATTATGACAAGCCAATAGCGCCACAGCCGCGCAGATGCTCACGCCCCACGTGGAGGTTTTGCCCAACCCCAAGTTCACAACAAACCAAAACGTCACTGCTGCCAGCAGGGCTTTGAACAAGGTCAGCCCAATCGCACCTCCGACCGCGTAGACTCCTGCGAGCACCAGATCGAACAGCCACGACAAATTGATCCAGGGACGATCGGAAACCGTATAGGAAAAAACGTCATTTGCGGGAGGCCAGATGCCGTGCGTCGCCAGATATTCTCCGGTTTTGACGTGCACCAAGGTTGGGGATTCGGCAATGAAGGTGCAGCCCATCAAAAACGCCAACAGCACGACAGCCCAGCGGAGCATGAAGTCGCCCCGCGCTGCTTCGTCTTGCACGAGTTCAGGCGTTAACGGCTCATACTCGGGCATCCCCTCCGGGTCACCGGAGTCCTGATCACCGGAATCCTGATAATCGGAATTCTGATCAGTCGGTTCCTGATCACTGGGGACCGGGTCAGTCGGTACCGGGTCGCTGGAATCCAGGGATGCTTCCTGAGGATTTTCGCTGTCTGTATCATCAGACGCGTTATTCAATGGCTCATTGGGAGGTGACACCGGCCAGCCCTGTCATTATGAGAAGAGAAAAACCATCAACAATGACGGCATAATTCGCATTTCTGCGGGAATACCGCCCCATCTCACATCCAGCCTCGCGCAATGTTGGCCGATTGTTCCGCCTTTTCTACGCGAAATGCCCTGCATTCGTTGGATGGGCCACAAGTGGCTATTTCTGAACCGCTTCAGACGAGCGGCGTCCGTCGATACTACTCGATTTTGAGACCTAACGCAGCCAATATGTACGAAAACGGCGGAGCGCAATCGATAGTTACGCTCCGCCGTTCCGGTTATGCATTCACTTGTACAAGCGACTATTGATGCATGGCCGCTGCCAAAATCTTGGAAGTGCTTTCACGCATGATCCGCGGATCAACCATTTCGCCTGCCTGCAATGTGGCGCGAACTTGTTTGCCGGAGATGAAGACCGGCTTTTCTTCGCTATGGTTTTCCATCAGATCCACGCGGCCGAGCGACTCGTAGTAAGCGGCAAATCCGACGTTCACCGGCTTGATCTCCAAGGCTCCGTTCAGGTTATTGAAGATCTCCTGAGCATCGAAGTCACCCCAGATCGCCGTACCGTCCTGATAGGGGGCATCGGCATGTTTGCGGCCGATGACGATATTGGTGAATCCCAAGTTCTGGCGGTAGATAGCGTGCATGACCGCTTCTTTGGGGCCGCCGTAAAACATTTTGATGTCCAGTCCCAGCAGGATCACCCGGTCGGGAACGCTTTCCCCGCGGCTGCTCCACAATTCCGGGTCGCTATCACCGTCACCCATGGCACGGTCGGAAATCAACTTTTCGTAGGTCTGCATGCGAATTTCGGCGTTGACGTCATCCGACTTCGTTTCGCCGATCAACGGATTCAGGCAGGCGCCTGCATTTTTGCCGTCTTTGAGCAATTTTTCTAAGGCATAGACCAAGGCATATTCATGCGCCCGGTGCAGCGGATTACGCGTTTGGAAGGCGACAACGCTGTCCCAACCGGTTTCGGCCAGTTTTTTGCGAACTTCGCGCGGGGACAACACGTACTGCCCAAAGGCGGCGTTTTTCGGCTGCGGCAACACGCGGATCTCGCCGCCGATCAAATGGGTCTTGTCGGCATCCCCTTTGAGAACCATATCAGCCCCGGGATGATCGGTGCGCTCGGTCAGGTAGACGCTCTTGATATATCGCGGTTTGTCCCATTCGAAAACGTCCGTCACGTCGAGCGTGGCGACGATTTCTCCGTCTGGATTGGTCAATGCGACCTTTTGTCCCGCTGACAGGGAGACTGCCAATTCAGAGGTGACGGGCAGGGAAATCGGGATCGTCCAGGCGTATTTGGTCCCATTGACTTCGATAACCGACTCGTCCAGCACTCGGTTGTATGTGGCCGAATCCATGGGACCGGTCAACGGGCTGAGCGTTCCGTCTCCCAGACGGTAGACGGTCGACAGATCAGCAGCGGAAACTGGTACTTGCGGCAATTTGGCCGCTTCCGACCGAAAACTGTCGATGTCGTCTGCCGAAACGGTGCAGCAAACGGGTTCGGTCAGTCCACCATGCGGCGGGATTAAGTCTGCCATGTGCGTCCTCATTCAATTCCTGTTAGGGGCAAAGCCCAGAGTTTTACGTTTGTTTTACTGTTGTTTTTCATCTGATTTGCGACAATTCCGCACCATTGCAGCGGAAGGGCCATTGTCCGCGTTTTATGACCACTCGATTCAAAACCCTCACTGTTGCGTCCCACTGAGACGGATCTGCAAGTCTCCGGAACAAGCGCAACCTGGTTTTGAAACTGTTTCGACAAGTCGTTTCAAAACCCTCTAACGCGTCTCACTGACATTGATCTGAACGTTTCGAGAACAAGCGCAACCGGGTTTTGAAACTGGTTCTAGGGAGTCTGTTCGTTATCCAACACTTTTGATTCGGAAATTCGCCCACAATCTGCCCACGGGCGTCCAAAGCGATCCCAACCTATTTAATGCGGAGTTGCGTTGTCAAGCTTGGAATGGGGCTGCCTGTCACATCGTTGAAAAACGGGTGATTTCTCGGTCGGTTCCCTCGAATTCAATCCCGCAGCCCCGCCTCCCGCATCAGCTTGGCGGTTTGGGTATAGGCTTCTGTGACCCAGGCCTCGATCTCGTCGGGATTGGGTGCGTATTCCAACTCAATCGAAATGGCGCCGTCGATCCCCAATTGCTTGATTTCCTGCAGGTACGGCGGGAAATCCACCACGCCGCGTCCTGGTGGCAAGTCGCCGTGTACTTTGCCGTCGCAGTCCGAAATGTGCACATGCGTTGCCTTTCCGGCGAGCCGTTGCAACTGCTCGGGAGCGACGTGTGACAGGCATAAATGCGAGACGTCGATGTTGGCGGCAAAGGCGGGATGCCCGACGTCGTCAATGAAACGGACCATCGTGTCGACGTCGTTGACTAACGAGAGTTTGAACGGTTCTAGCTCCAAAGCAATTTTAATGCCCAGAGATTCCGCGTACTCGGCCAACAATCGGCAGTTTTTCACACCGGTGTCCCACTGCTCTTCAGGGGGAATCACTTCTTGATTCCAAATGTATTCGCCAATCACCAACAGCAAATTATCCGCTTCGAATTCGTAGACCAGATCCAAATGGGCTTTGACGCGTTCGAGGCTGAAGCGTTGCACGCTTTCGTTGAAATCAATCAGCCCGACAGCGACGCAGCACAACGATACGATCGGCAAGTCGAGCCGATCACATTCATCCTTGATTAACTTTCGCTCCCGGATATCGATGGACAATGGGTCAACTTGGATATCGATGGTATCGAACCCGATTTCCTTGGTTTTTTGGATTCCCCAGGTGGTTTCTCGGCCGGCTTGGGACCAGGCGGAGTTAATCAATCCCAGCTTCATGGTGTCGTTTCTCCCGCAAATTTCGTTCTACCTACAAGTCATTTGCCTGCAGTTTGTGTCTGGAAAAAGAATGTGTCGTCGGTTTCGTCGATATTGTTTGCTTGGTTGTGATCTTAGCAAACAACCTTTGCGATTGTCGTCCCGTCATTGTCAAATCGGTCATTGACAATGCTTAAGAGCGGCCTGTAGAATTTTATTATTAGTAATAATACTAATCCCTATTGCGATCAAAAGACATTTCCGTACTCGTCGTCTTTGGTCGCACCTTCCCCCGATTCATCCCCCCCCTCAGCTAGAGGAACCCTCGATGCAGGGACAATTATTGGGCTACCTCCTTGAGCAACGAATTGCCGGGAGACTGGCATTATCGCTGGTCGTCCTGCTCGTCGTGTCGAGTATTCCTTGCCGCGGCGCTGAATATGCAACTGAAGCGGAAATCAAAAAGGCCATCGAGAAAAGCAAGACTTTTCTGCTGCAAGATATCGAGAGAGGGACAAATCGAGCGTCAATCGGAGCAGTGGCGCTGCTGAAAGCAGGGGTCAAGCCGAGCGATAAACGTGTCAAGAAGGTGTTGGACGATTTAGCGAGCCGCTGCCAAGGGGACGAATTCAAACCCTACAGCAGGCATGCAGGCATCTATGAAGCCACCGTCTACATCATGGCGTTCGCCAATAGCGAACCTGATAAATACAAAGCGGAAATCCAGTTCCTGGTCGATTGGCTGATAAAATCGCAACGTGCGGACGGCGGTTGGGAATATCCGGATGAAAAAAATTCGGCAGATACCAGCCAATCGCAGTACGCACTGCTGGGCCTGTGGGAAGCTTCCATTCAAGGGGCTGAGATCGATCCAAGTGTATTTGATCGAGCCGTCCGTTGGCATTTGGCGACTCAAAGAAAAGATGGCGGTTTTACTTATGAGCCCGGCCAAGCGGGAACAACAAGCTCGACACACAGCATGACTGCCGCTGGAACCGGAAGCTTGCATATCTGCCGGATGTTTATGTTCCCTTCCACCAAAGATTCAGCTTCACCGTTTGCCGGTGACTCGAGTGCTCGAAAAAAGAAAGCCAGCGATCGGAAGAAGTTCGGTATTTTGGAAGATCCTGACCTCGTGGAGGCGGAATTAGAAAAATCGGCGACCAAAAGTGCGCCACGCAGAACCGTTGGCGGTGCTGCGCTGAATGCGAGTATCGGGAGGAGTCTGGGCTGGTTGAACCAAAACTTCGTCGTGAGAAACCCGACCGGTTGGCCGATGTACTATCTCTATAGCCTGGAACGGGCGATGGCGTTGGCGAATATCGAGGAACAACTGGGAAATCATGCCTGGTATCGCGAAGGAGCGACGCATCTCGTTCGATCGCAAAATGAGCGTGGGGATTGGCGAGGAAATGGCGGACCGGGGCCCAGTACAGCTTTCGGATTGATGTTTCTGACGCGGGCGACACACAAGACGCTCGGCCGTCGTCGTGTCCGTCGGAAAATCGGCGGGGGACTTCTCGCCGGTGGTCGCGGATTGCCGGATGATTTGAGCAGCACCTCAATCGAAGGCGGTACTGTCAAACAACGAAAAATGACCGGGCCGGTGGATGAACTGCTTGCCGTTTTAGAAGATCCCAAAAATGCCAATTTCTTCCAGGCCCAAGAGGCTTTGGTCGAAACCGTTATCTTGGGGGACCCCAAGGCCTTGGTGGGCAAAACCGACAAGTTGCTCAAATTGGCATCAACAAAAAATGACGAAGTCCGACGGACCGCAATGTGGGCTTTGGGCCGCAGTCAGGACATCACTGTCGTCCCGACTTTGATCCAAGCACTCAGTGACCCGAACCTGGACACCATGGTTGAAGCTCGCAATGCACTGCGATTCATTAGCAAGCGGATTGACGGTTTCGGACTACCGGCCCAGCCCAGTGACAAAGAACGTGAACGTGCCATCGCACGCTGGAAGAAGTGGTATCTGACCGTACGACCTTATGATGAACAGGACGACCTACTGACGGTGGAGCAGTAGCTGAGTTTCTTTTCGTCCTTGACCATTGCCGCTTGAATACTTCTCTCCCATTTCGATCCTTTATTGCAGATGTAACCCACCGCCGAGTCCAATTAGCTTTGCCGATTGACCGCCTTTAACCGGTATGTCATTGGCACACTTTCTCTCAAAGCAGCAACGCCCGCCGATGCCTTCAAAACGTGAAAAGTCAAAACCATCTCACACACCCGTGCTAGATGTCACCCGCTACGATAAAGTCGCAGCTTGGTTGATTGCGCTGGTCGTCGGGATATCGCTGGCAGCCTCATGGGAGGTGGCCTTGCATTTCATCAATCGCCCCGCGCAGGCCAGTGATGCGGTGGCCATGGAGTTTATTGAAGTGGCCGGCGGCAGTGAGGATGGGGCCATTGATGAGACGTTGCTGTTAGAGTCGCCCGCCGAAGAAACCGCCGATCCCTCATTGGCCGAAGTCGAATCGGAAGAGGTCGAGGTTCAAGAATTGTTAGACAACGTCATCGACCTGGCCGACCAAGCGGTGGAGCAGACCAATCGCCAACTCGAACTCGATGCGGTGAACGCCGGCAAGCCGGGCAGCGCTTCGGGAACCGGTCGCCGCGCTTTGGGCATTGGCGATGGCCAAGGAGGACTGCCCCGTGACCAACGCTGGTTTTTCCGCTACGACGATCAAATCACCCTTGATGAATACGCGCGACGACTCGACCACTTCGGTGTTGTGCTGGGGGTAATTCAAGGCAAGGAATTGGCCTATGTGTCAAATTTTTCCAAAGCGCGACCGGATGTGAAGCGGGTGAAATCCGGTGAAGGCGAGAAGCGGTTGTATTTGACATGGCAAGGGGGCGGACGCCGCGCGGCGGATGCCCAACTCTTTAAAAAAGCTGGAATCGACGTAACCGGTTTGAGCATTTTTCAATTCGTTCCGGGCAAGCTGGAAAATGAACTGGCCCAGTTGGAACGTGAGTATCAGAACCGTCCCGCTGAACAGATTCGCCGGACTTACTTCGTCATTAAAAAGGCGGGGACCGGCTACAATTTCGTCGTGACACGACAAATTCTCTTCCGTTGAACTTACGCTACTTAGAATTGGTTAACACGAATGGACTTTACGCAAATTCTCGACTGGGGCGGCAACTTCATCTACGCGATGTTGGCATTGGTCGCCCTGTACGGCGCCTTTACTGTCATCCTGTTGTTGCGCCGCATCCAAGAGAAACAATTTTCCAACGCTGCTGCCGACGAATTTCTGGAGCAGGTCCGAGAAAAACTGCAAACAAAAGATTTCGACGGTGTCGCCGAGTTGTGTGACTCGCCCGCTTATTGGAGCAAAGCTGTTCCGCAATTGGTGCTCTTTGCCCTGAATAAAAAAGAGCAGACGATGAGCCGCTTGCGTCGCGGATTGGCGGAAACGTTCGAGCGCGAAATTCTGGCCGACTTGGAATACCGCATGTCGTGGGTGGGCACGATCGTCAAAAGTGCTCCGATGTTGGGGTTGCTGGGAACGGTCATCGGTATGATCAGCGCGTTTCAACAATTGGATCTCGCGCAAAGCGCTGGGGGCGAAGGGGGCGAACAACTCGCCGGTGCCATCAGTGTGGCCTTGTTCACAACCGCGGCCGGTTTGGCGGTGGCCATTCCGCTGGTCCTTGCCGGGGCGTTGATCAATGTTCGCATTGGCCGCCTGCAAGATGGCGTCCAGCATTGGATCGGTGAATTTTTGGATGACTACGAGGTCGCCGTGGGCAGTGCGGGAGGGCGGGACAGTTGAGACGACGCCGAAACGCCCTTGCTGATGATGAGGGCGGACAATTCAAAACCAACAAACGTGAGCAAGAAGCGGATTTAGACATCACGCCGATGATCGACGTCACGTTTTTGCTGCTCATCTATTTCCTGGTCAAGTCCACGATGGACCCCTCCGAAGCATTGGATTTGCCCAAGGCCAAATACGGAGACGGTATCAACGGCAATCAAAGCACGGCCATCACAATCAAGGCGGGACGCAATGAAATCGCTTCGATCTTGTTAGACGATGGCCGCGAGGTGGATGTCGATGACGTGCGGAGGCATGTCGAAGAACAAGTTGCCGCCGGCGTGAACAAGGTGATGATTCAAGCGGAACGCGAAATCTCACACGGCGACGTACAAAATGTAGCCCGCGCGATTGCGGAGATCGAAGGTGTGGAGTTCTTCATCGCAGTCGAAGAAAAAGAACCGTGATGTGCCGCGCGATTGGCAAGAAGGCCGGCCTCAAGCTGGCCGATTGCTGTGAGTCGCTATTGCTATTTGAAACGATCCTCCCTCAGCAGGGTGTGGAATAACAAATTTTGGTGATCCGCTGTTTGACATCAGCGGCAAAAAATACGATGCCCATCAAATTCCGCTGTGCCCATTGCGGCAAAAAAATCAAAATCACCTCGCGAGCCGCCGGACGAAATGTCAATTGTCCGAAGTGCGGTGACACCGCCCGGGTTCCGTCGCCGAATTCTCTCAAGCGTGCCAGCAAGCCGTATCAGCCGCATCAGTATCTCGATACCGAAGCAGAGGTGGGAGATTTTCAGCTCCGCAAGCGTGCGACGTCCGAGGATGATTTGGACCTAACCCCGATGGTCGACGTGACGTTTCAGTTGCTGATTTTTTTCATTTTGACCGCGAGCATGAGTTTGCAAAAGGCAATTGCCGTTCCGCCCCCCGATCCGCAACGGGAAGGGGCGCAATCGACGCCGATTTCGCTGGAAGACCTGGAGGTCGATTCGATCATCGTGGAAATCCAAGCGGACAATACCATTATCGTCGACGACGAACCGTTGGCGGCCGACAGCAACCTTGCGGAAATGTTGCAACAATCCATGGACTCCTCGGGTCGCCACGAAATGGTGATCAATGCCCATGCAGATTCCTTTCATGAAACGACCGTAACCGTGTTTGATGCGGCAAACGAAGTCGGCATGCAAAAAATCCGCATGACGACAACCGGCGGCGAGGATGACGAATAGCCCCGGTCGACTATTGCTGCCGGCAGCGGTGGCGACGACTGATTTATTGACCTACTGGCGAATGTCCCGAATTTGATTTTTATGACGTGAAGATGACGTCATGAACCGGTTTTGACACCGCCTTCAGCATTTACCAAAAACGACCGAGCACGATATGCCCGCCCTCGAAATTCGACTTCCCTCCGGTCCGAATGACTTCGTTCAACTTTCTAAGGAAATTCCGATTTCGATCGGTAGTCATCCTTCGAATGATGTCTCCATCGACGACGCGAGCGTTGCGCCCATGCATTGCCGCGTGAGTTGGCAAAAATACTCCTACCGGGTCAATTCAGCGGCCGGGTCTGAGGTCTTGTTGAACGGAAAAGAAGTCGCCAAGGCGTCGCTAAAGGTTGGCGATGTAATTTCCATTGGCAAAGCGAAAATCACTGTGGTCGATGGAAATCGGGCTGGGCACGACGATCAGGCGCAGGCGGACATCAGCGAGTTTGAGTTAAAACCGTTGGACTCCGATGAGACGATTCGCGCCAATCGAGAAGCAGCATTGCACGAGCCGCTGCAGGAAGAACCAGTGGCCACTGAGAAGGCCCCGCCGGAAAACGATCCGCCTTCAAAAAATCGTCGCAAAAAGAAGCAACAACGCGTTCCCGCACCGTCCTCTGAGTCGGTGGCAGAATTGAGCATGGGCGACATTCTAGCCAGCGACGACGCATTGCCGACGACGGGATCGTCGAGTAAAGATTCCAAACGATCGCGGGCAGACAAGTCGTCGAAAAAAGATCGCGCGTCGGAGAAAACGAAGACGAAAACGTCATGGAACGGCGGGCGCGCCGTTCGCCCAGGTGAACGCAATATCCTGCAATCCCCGTTGGTACTGACATTGGGTGGCGGGGGATTGATCCTGCTGTTACTGGCGCTGACCTTCCGGTTTATGAACAACCGCCAAGAAGTGGATGGGCGATTTCAAGAAGCGGCGGTTGCGAAACAGGAAGGGAAATACGCTCAAGCGATTAAGGCATTTGAGCGGTTCCTGATCAATTATCCCCGCGATTCCTCCACCAACAACGCGCAGATTCAATTGGGCTTAACGCGGATCCAACAACACGTATCGGGTTCGACGCCGGCGTGGGAATTGGGATTGCAGTCGGTCCACGAGTACCGCCAAAAATCGAAGGACCTGCCGGAATTCAGCGAAGAGGCCAACGCGCAGGAGTTGGAGGGATACATCAAGAAAATTACGCTGGGGGCGGCAACCAGCGCGAAAAACAATCTCGATCCCGCGTTGTTGGAGATCTCCGCCGAGGCGGGGACATTGCTTAAGCGGATCGGTGTGGACAAGAAAGAGACGGAAGAACATCTCGCCCGCGTTGGACGTGTGGCGAAAGAGGCCAATGACGCGATCCTGAAACGAAACACCTTTGACGCTGCTGTCGCAAAAATCACAGAAGCATTGGCTGCATCGCAGGCGATTGCCGCTCTTGATGAGCGACGGGCTCTGCTGGCGCGGTATCCTGATTTTGCGTCCCATCGCGAAATCAAAAAGCTGATGGAACAGGCACTGGAACTCGAAAAATCCACGGTCACCCGCGAAGCTGAGTCGGTCGCCGCGACGACAACCGAACGAGAATCAGACGTCGCTTCGGTCTTGTCGTTGGTTCGTCATTCCCGCGCACAAAGTGGTAACAAATCCGAGAACTCGAGCGTGGTTGTCCTGTCGGAAAACTCATGTATGGCGGTCGACACCATCAACGGGACCCCGCTGTGGAGTCGCACGATCGGCTACGACACGCCGTTTTTTCCGCTCGAACAAACGGTTCCCGATCCGGCGCTGTTGATGTTTGATACGCGGAATAATGAGTTGCTGCTGGTCTCCAAAGCAGACGGGAAACTGATTTGGCGAAACGCTGTCTCCTCGCGTGCTTCGGGCAGTCCGGTCGTAAACGAAGGTCAAGTGTTTCTGCCCACGACCGACGGCGAACTGTGCCAATTCGATTTAGAAACCGGTGAACTGACTGCGAAGTTGAAATTCGCACAACCCATTTCGTCCGCTCCAGCGATTTCGGAGTCGGGAGAGTATCTGTTTGTCGCCGGGCACCAAGGAGTGATTTACATTCTCTCCCGCCGCCCGTTGGAGTGTATACAAGTCTTTGACAGCGGGCATGCTCCGGGAGTCATTGAAGCTCCATTGATGGCCATGGGGCCTTATCTGTTGGCGATCGAAAATAGTCAGGCGAACAACTGCAACTTCCGGCTTTATGATGTGACCGAGGCGGACAAAGGTCTGAATGAGGTCGCGTCCTATCAAGCTGTCAGCGAACTTTTGGGACATGTCAAAGACACACCCGTGTTGCGGGGAAATCGCATGTTTGTCCCCTCCAGCGGCGAACGTGTCACTGCGTTTACCGTTACAGAAGAAGATGGGCAAAAGCCGCTCTCCTATGTCGACAGTTCGCAGAACGAATCTCCGATTGGCTGCCCGATTTATTTGGCGGTCGGTCCCGATGACCAAATGTGGATGGCTGCACGCGATTTGCGGAAGTTTCAACTCACGCTGGACCATCTGGAAGAAGAGGTCAAGCAGCGGATGCGAGTGGGACTGTGTGCCCAACCGCTGCAGGTCGAAGGGAATTCGATTTTTGTTGCTGGACGGTTTCCGGCAAGCCGCGCGGTCTTCTTTCGCGGAGTCGATCGGCAAGCCATGTCGGGACAATGGTTGGTAGTTGTCGGGGCACCGATCTTGGCGACCGCTGCACCGAACCCGAGTGATAATTCAATCGTCTGCGTGACCGCTGCCGGCGATCTGTTTCTCGTAACAGCAAAACGAATTAGCGAAGGGGGCATCGACACGCGGCCGCTGGCGCAATTGAAGATTCAGGACGACCCCGAGGCCGCCTATCATGCGAAACGACTCGCCGATGGTCGAATGGTGGTTTATACCACCGGGGCCAAACCACATTTGTGGGTGGTCAATTCTGGCGGCGGTATTGATTCGGAGTTGGCGCTCAAAGAGCCGCTGCAAATCGCCCCCGTCGAATTCGGCAAATCTCTGGTCCTGCCGCTGCCTGGAAAATTGCAACTGCTGGGCCGTTCAGCATCGGGAGGACGCGTGCAGGACTTTGCATTGCCTGTCACGGGAAAGAAGCCCGATGCTTGGAAAGCTTTAGCACCACTGGCCGACGATCAAGTCATTGCATTGACATCGACTGGGATGCTCTCGCGATTGCAGTTGAGGGAACAAGACAATGTCTCATTTTTTGACGAAGTCACTTTGATCCATTTGGATCATGCCGTGGATGTTGGCATGGTCGTATCCGGTGATCGACTGCTCATCGCCGATGCCGAACCCTCGTTGAGTGTGCTCAACGGACGGTCCCTGGAAGTCGTCGCTAAGGCGGCGCTGCCACAACCGGCTCCGCTGGCTCCTTGGATGATCGAAGATCGTGTGTATATTCAATGCGGACGCGAACAACTGATTTGCTTTCAGTTAGGCGACACGCTGAACAAATTGTGGGAAGTTCCGCTTCCGCAAACCTCGCTGGCCGGTACCCCGCTCATGCAGGATGGAGAGTTATTGGCGGCACTGCAAAACGGTGAGATTCTGCGCATCAATCCTGACACAGGGGAAGTGCAACACCGATACAACGTGCAGCAGGCGATCGGCGACGGTCCGTATTTATTGGGCGATCAACTGGTCGTGATTTCGCCCGATGGCGGATTTATTGCCGTGCAAACTGAGAAACAAGGGGCGGGTCAATGAGTCTATTTACGACAGAGCAACTGATCGAACAGAGCCGCCGGTCTCGACAGCGATTTCGCGCGATTGTCGTCGTGATCTTCGCGGTCGGTTTCGTGTCAACATTGGCGATCACTGCGCAACAGACCGCCGCGCAAGAGTCAGCCGACAAGGCGGCTGCCGAGACCGAAACGCCGGACAATCCGGACGCTGAGAATCCGCCGGCAGAAGAGGAAAAAAAAGAAGAACCGCTGCCGATTTTGGAGGAAATGCAACCCCTCTCGGTCGAACAGCTGATGAAGGGTCCCGCAGAGGACTGGATAGTGCTCAATGCCAAGGATCAAGTCCTGGTGGTTCAACCGGTCGACCCGCGACCGAATACCTTGGAGTTCTTAGCGGACCGGCTGAAGTATCCCGATAAGTATGAACCAAAGAGTTTTGGCGTCGATGAAGAAGGCAAGCCGCTTGCGGGAGAGGCTCTGGAAAAAGCGAAGCGTGTCTGGCGTAAAACGTTGGTCTACCTCGAAGTGCATATGCCCTTTGACAAAAATGACATCAGCGAAGACGCGGACCGCAAATTTTTCATTCCCTTTCGCGTCATTAAGGAAATCATCTACTTCGAAGACTTGATGCTCAAGCAGATCGATACGTTTCTCGACGAAAAGAAAATCAGCGAAGCCTACGAGATGGTTGTCGTGTTGCGGAAGCGCAGTCCGAAATGGCCGGGACTGCAGTTTCGCGAAGAAGGGTTGCTGTTTGCTGAATCGGCCCGATTAGTCGACGAACAAAAATTTGAGCTGGCACTGGTCGATTTGGAACAGCTGCACGAACGCAATCCCAAATACCCTGGGCTGCCCGATGCCACTGCGAACGTTGCTGACATGCTGATCAAAGATGCTGAGGCAGTGGGGGACTTTCGCCGTGCACGGCATTTTTTAGAGCGCCTCAAAGCACGATTTCCCCAGCATCGAACCGTGACGCGCTGGACCGAGACGCTGACCGCCCGGACAGCGTCCTTGATGCAAGAAGCAAAAACGGCCGAATCGGCTGGCGACATCGAAAAAGCGTTGGCCGCGGCGGAAACCGCTGCATTGGTGTGGCCCAACACGCCTGGGTTACGGACCCTGTATGGCCGGTTAGCACGGCGGCATCAACGCTTGCGCGTCGGCGTGCTTTTACAGCCCCGTGATGTGCCAACTCCCCTCAATCGTACTGTCGCCGATGACCGCTTGCGCGAACTGACGCAGTCGACGCTGTTTGAACCGGACTACTTGGATGAACAAATTGTCCGTTACCGTAGCGGGTTTTTGAATGAATGGGAGCCGACGAATCTTGGACGCCGGATCCGTTTTCAACTGCGTCCCTATCGCCAATCATGGGAGTCGCAACCGGTGACGGTCGCCCTGCCGATGATCCGACAACTGTCAGACAAGATGCAGACCAACAGTCAGAATTTCGATGAGCGACTGTCGGACCGCATTTCCTCGGTAGCGCAAAAATCTCCATTCGAGTTCGACGTCGAATTCGAAAATGTCCCCCTGCGGCCCGAGCCATTGTTCTCCTATGCATTAAACGGCCCCGGCTCGTTTGAGTTGGCGAAACGGGACGAACGGTCGATCACTTATCGCCGCGCCATTCCCGAGCAGCCCGACGACAACCAGTATCACATCTCAGAGGTTGTTGAAGTTCAGTATGACACGCCGGAAAAAGCGATTCAGGGTTTGCTGCGGGGGCAAGTGGACATGCTGCCTCAAATTCCGCTGCGGGATGTGGATATTTTGAGTGAGCTCTCATCGTTTTTCGTTCAGAAATATCAATTGCCAAAAACGCATCTGGTCCAGTTCAACAACCAGAACAAGGCACTACGCAGCCGAGCGTTACGACGGGCGATGGCCGCCTGTCTCGACAACCAACGTTTGCTGGAGGAATTCGTCCTCAAATCTCCACCGAACGGGAAGGGACGTTTGACCTCCGCACCATTTCCCCAAACCAGTTATGCATATGACACAGCAGTGCTTCCGCAGGACTATGACATCGAATTGGCATTAGCATTGTCGATCGCCGCGCGGAAGGAATTGGGAGGGGCGTTGCCCAAACTCTCCCTACGAGCTCCGCCCGACCCGGAAAGCCGTATCATTGCCAAACAGTTGATCGCTGCTTGGGCCCGCATCGGCCTGGAAGTCACGTTGGTCGAAGATGATGGAACCGTTGGCGAGGATGACTGGGATTTGGCCTATCGTATTATCTCCATGCGCGAACCGGCCGTCGAATTGTGGCCGCTGCTCACCGGCAAGGAGACAGCTGAAATCGCGGACCTGAAATACTTACCCAACTGGTTGCGGCAAAAGCTTGTCGAACTAGATCGCGTGTCGGATTGGAGCCGCGCGGAGAATTTGTTGCACGGGCTGCATCGTGATATGGCGGCTGAAGCGCAAGTCATCCCGCTGTTTGAAGTCGATGAATACCTCATCGTCCGCAAGACTGTGCGGGGGGTGCCGGAGGCCCCAATTTCCACTTATGACGGAATCGAACAGTGGGTCGTTCAACCTTGGTACCCCAAGAAATAGCTATGATTCACCACGAACGAAAATACGATATGAAACAAGCGCCGATTATCAGTCGTCGACTCATCGCTGCAGTGCTCCTGGTTGGCCTATTCAGCGTTCCTGCATTCGGCGCGACCGACGAAGCGGAAGCGGAAGTGGAAGTGGAAATTCCCACGACGTTGCAGCCGTACAATGTTCGCGTGTTCGTGGCCATCGACGACAACGTCGAATTTCAACTCAATTTCCGCAAACGGATCTTGGCCGAGTTGCGCGACCGCTGCGACGGATATTGGGGCCGCATGTGCACCGTTTCGGTGGAGGAGTTTCCGCGTTTGTTTCCCGCCACGGCAACGACGCTGGACCGCTTGGCCATCACGCATGAATCGCCGGAGGTGGCAAATTGCGACAAAGCCTTTTTCTTGACCCTGCAGGCCGACGGCGGGGGATATCTCGTCGCTGGAAAATGCTGGGACGCAACCACGCGCGAAACGAGTGAGGTGATTTCCTCGCAGGTCTTCCGCCGCAGCGATATCGCGGACCGGTTGTTCGGCTTGTTGAGCGACCTGTTTGAGCCGATTGTGGAGATCGCTGATTTTGACGAGAAGCAGGTGACGCTGCAAATTCGCGCCGGTGAATTTTTGCCACCTGATCCCAGCCAAGCCCCGTTGAAAACGGGCCGCTTGTTGACGCCGTTTTATCGTTTCATCACCCGAGAAGGAGACGTGCGGAAGATTCAAGAAATTCCGTGGACCTATTTGGTTGTTACCGATGTGGATCGCGCAACGGCAAATTGCAGTATCGTCAGCGGACTCCGCGTGCCGCTCACGACGCGACGCCGCCGGTTGATTGAAGTGTTGGCGCAGGGCGTTCGCCCGAAATTTGATTCCACACGGTTGAAATTCGTTTCGCAGCAATTCACCGATCACCCGATGTTCGGCGTAACGGTCAGCATCGTTCCGGAGAAAAGCGAAACGACCGCTGCGGAATCCACCGAAGAATCGACCGGCGAGGAGCAAGCACAGGTAGCTAAACCTGAACCGGTGACGATGATGACCGACCGCGCCGGTACGGTGACCATTTCAGGCGATGGCTCGAACAAGCCAGTGATGTTGGCTGTGCACAGCGGCAAATCAGCGCTGGCCAGGGTCCCGCTCGTTCCCGGGTTGGAAGCCGAAGCGGAAATACAGCTTCCCGACGATAGCGTACGGCTGAACGTCGAAGGCCAATTGGCCGTGTTGGAAGCGGGAGTCATTGACGCGGTTGCCAAACGCGCTGTGCTTATGGCGCGGGCTCGATCGGCGATTAAGGCCAACGACTGGAAAAGCGTCGATGAATTCTTAGAGCGGATGGATAAAATTTCCGGGCCTTCGCGTATGCAAACCGAACTGACCATTATTCGGGAACGGGGTGTGAGTGCAGCGATGGCGCGAAAAGATGTTTCTGCAAAGCGGCGGATTGAACGCCTGTGCTCGAAAACCAGCGAACTGATTGAGACTTACCTCAGCCTGGACAAGATCAATCAGTTCCGCGAGGAAACCGCTGAGCTACGCAAAGCATTGGGCGCCAAGTGAATTGGTCGACAACAGGGGGGGCTTGCCGCTTGTTTTTTATAGCAGGGCATTGCCCCAACACCCGCCGGCGCCGCCTACCCAATACACACGACCGACAAATCGGCCCAGGTCCAACAAAACCTTCCAGGCTTCCGCGAATTTGCAACAAGCAAATACGTTGCATCGTGAATCGGTCGCAAATGCCGAGCGACCCGTCCAAACCATCGCGTTTTCGCATTGAAACAGCCCGCACTGACCCCCTGATCGCTCTCGTCACACGGACTTGCAGGGACGGCATTTGCGGCAAACTCCCCTGTAGATCCCCCGGTGTGGAATGTTCAAATTGGTTCCGACACACCCGCCTCGCAGGTGGTAGAATTCAAGCAACTCGACTCATGTCGCGCATGACTGCGCTTCATGATGTCTGAATGGAAATTTTTTTGTCGTTTTCATTAGATCTTCATTGGCTTGAACAACACGCAACTGCAACGGGCAGGTCGTCTCATGGCCGGACAAATTCAAATTTCGAAGCGGTGGATTATCACAGCGCTGTGGATCATGGTGGCTGCTGGGTGCGCTGCGCCCAGTCGCAATTCGTCCTTAACCACGATCGAGGACCGGACTGCTTACGCTCCGCAATTCCGCGGTTACAACGGCCCGGGTACCAGTGCCGTGCCACAGCAGACCCCGACCGTGCGCGTCGAAAAGCCAACGATGAGTGAACCACCACTGACCGAACCGACTTTGGATGGGACGGAATTTGAGGAATTCGCGGAGACCGAAGAGACCGAGGATGTGATCCTTCCTGAACCGGATCCACGGATTGCCCCTTACCGGGAGTACCCAAACGTGGAAGCCGGGCCGCTGCTGGCCCCGGCGCCGTTGATCACGCCGCCCACCGAGGGGAACGATACCGACAATGCTGCTCAGCCGGTTCGTTTGTTATTGGAGATTGTCCGACCGGAACGCGCGACGCTGGACGGCGACGTGCGGTTTGACGTGACCATCCGCAACGAGACGAACCGAGACGCCGAAGACATCGACGTGTATTGCACGTTTGAGCAAGGTCTGCAATTTCCCGGCAAAGAGGAAACCGAACTGCGGCGAAACATCGGCAGCATTGCGGCGGGCGAGTCACAGACGATGTCGCTGACGCTCATTGCAAAACAACTCGGACGGCACTGCGCACAGTTCACAATCAAATCAGGCGGGACAGAGGTGGTTTGGAAATCAGTTTGCACGGATGTCACCAAGCAAGCGATGTCGCTGGAGATCATCGGCCCGGACCGCCGCAATGTGGGCAGTCGCGCGGAGCATACGATGACGATTGTCAACGTCAGCGATACCGTGCTGCACGGAGTTCAAGCGGAGCTGACATTTGATGATGCGTTGGTTCCCAAGGAAGCGACCGAAGGGGCCGTGGAGGGTGAGGACAGCTTGTCGTGGAATCTGGGTGACCTGCAACCGGGCGAAGTTCTACAACTGCAAGTGGAGTTTGAATGCGAACGCGCCGCCGAGGTGGCCAAGTTTGATGTCAAATTGACCGCAGCGGGTGGCAGCACACTTCGCCGCGAAACCGGCCTGCAAATTGTCCCGGGGCGGGGCTTGTTGGACTTGAGAATTCAAGATCAAGCCGAACCGATCGCCGTTGACGATGAGGTTGTCTATCTCGTCACCGTACAAAACCGTGGTTTCCAGGACGTCCGCAACGTTCAAGTCGGACTGACGCCACCGACCGGCATCAAAATCCTCGACGTAAGCATCAAGCTCAACGACGAACCGCTCGAGTTGCCCCACAAAGTGCAGCGGGGGACTTGGGATTACGAAACCATGCGACAGCTCCCCGCCGACAGCACGCTGCAATTTCAGATTCGCGCACAAGGCGTCCGCGCCGGAAACCACAAATTCGTTGCAGCGGTCAAAAGCGACCTCGACAGCAAGCCGCACACCATCGAAGAATGGACCACCATCAACGCCCAATAAGCGGTGGGGCTGCTTGGTGCGAGCTTCCGCTCGAAATGCGGCACAGCCGCTTGGTTCGAGCTTCCGCTCGAAGTGGGTTGGGCCGCTCCCGGTGGTCGCTACGACGAACTGCCCGTCCGAAAAAAGGGTGCCACTGGCGGCTTGTCCGCCAGTGCAATTCGCGTGACCGACAGCAACACTGCTGGACTAATTAGCAGTCGCCACCGGCGGCGGGGCTACTCCCGGTGGTCGCTGCGTTTGATCCTCGGG
Organism: Symmachiella dynata; assembly: GCF_007747995.1. Lineage (NCBI taxonomy): Bacteria > Pseudomonadati > Planctomycetota > Planctomycetia > Planctomycetales > Planctomycetaceae > Symmachiella > Symmachiella dynata. Next base: position 7,588,849 of record NZ_CP036276.1, read on the forward strand.
GTGCGTTTTGTTGGTCTATGTGAATGACAAGCAGAATGCCAATCCGGCGAGTCCGACGGCTGCCCAATCGCGGGCTGTCCAACGCTCGCTGTGCGAGTGAACCCTGAGGAACTTGAGCAGCGCTCCGGTCGGACAACCGTAGCGGCAGTATGCCATCGGTACGAACAGCGACGCGATCAAGCCGACCACTGCCACACTGATCGTGGCCAAACCGGCGACGCGGAAGACCCAGGCGTCAAACGGCTCGATGTCGACCAGACTCACCGACAACACTAGCATTCCCACGATCACGCACCACGCCAATAACAATGCCGGTAAAACCAACAACGCTCGTGCCAGCCGTTTGGGAATCCGCAATTGCCATGACAACCGTCGCTTGAGTAAATCCTGTGCAGCGCCGTGCGGGCAAATATGACTGCAATACAGATTGCGCCGCGTGGTCATCGGCAATAACAGCGCTGCAGCGGTCAAGATCACCAACCCGGATGCCGACCGCCAAGCGATCCCGTTCTGCGCCCAGCCCACGAGCATGGCCATCGAGACCAAATTGCCGGCGATCAGTCCCAGATAGCCGATCAACACGCACTGAAAAATGACGCGCAGGGTCCGCTGCGATCGCAATCGCGTCATGCCGATCACCACCGCCGCCACAATCACCGCCGCCGTACCGTAGTCGTGTGGGGCAATGTTCCAGGTTGATTGCCGCTGCTGTGCCGCCTCTTGAGCTAACTTTTCTTGCTGGGCCGCTTGCACCAATCCAGCGGCAACCGCCATGCTGGTCATTGTGGCGCCGGAGACCCCTTCGACGTTCGCCTCTTGCAAATCTAAAGTCGCCAATCGATCCAGATTCAGATCGTTAAACAACGACAGGAAGTATTCGTCCTCGCGGACATAGGTCACGTACGGCTCGTTGTCGTAACTGTTGCCTAAGGCGATTCCGATGACGCGCCCGTGAGGATCGAACGCGATTCGCGTTTCGGTGGGGCCTTGATAGCCTACGATATTATCGGCGGCCGGTGAGGTGCGCAGTAATGTCCCCAGCGGTTGTTCGTCGGCAGCTTGCACATGCCAGAGCGCCGGCGAAGATTCGTCTTTTTTGAGGGCGGTTGCTGTTGGAAACAACTGTTGTGCATCGGCCAAGGTCAGCGGTTGCGGAAAACGTAAAGACTCGGCGGCACCACCCAACCGGTGCATCACCGCTTCAGTAATCGCCAAGCTCGTTAGCGTCGCTCCCGAAACCGCATCGACATCGCCCGTCGCCTCGCCGCGCGGGCGGCCTACGAAGGAAGCAAAAAACGCCGCGTCTTTGCGAATCTGACGTACATGATCACGCGTATCATCGCTGGAAAGAATCTCGATACCCAGCAGTTGGTCGTTGGTATCGATCGCGATCAGGACATTCGTCGGTCCAGAAAATCCGATGATGTGGTCGCTGGTCGGTGAGGTCTGAAGTAGCGTCCCCAGTTGTTCGCCCGCGGCATCACGAACGATGTTCTCCGCCGATTCGCTTTCAATGGACGCCACAGTCGGGAAAAAATGCCGTATTTGTTCCAGGCTGAGTGGTTGTTGAGGCTGCGCTTGTTGGGCGGAAGTGAATCGTTCATGCTGCCGGTGGATCATCACCACAATGGCGGCGAACAGCGCAACCCGGACCGCGTGGATCAACCATCGCCGCCAACTGCGCGGCTTGCCTGCGGTACCCATCAATCCTTCCGCACAATTTGAACAGCATCCGCATGCACGCAACCGCCGGCCCCCTCGGTGGTGATCTCCACGAAGTTCTTTTCGCCTTTGGTGAAGTCAAACGTGCCGAGTGAAATGAACCCCTCTTTCAGCGGTGGTTTTTGTTTCATATTCACGCGCACTGTCCGGCCTTTTTCGCCTGTCGAAATCGTGACCGGCACCTGATTGCCGCGGTTTTCGTGCGGCTGATAAGCAATCCGGACCTCATAAGTTCCGCTTTTTGCAATCGGCAGGTCAAAACGGATGCTGGCGTCTTTGAAGGCGTAAAGGTAATTCCAGCCCACGTACCCGGGCAGGCCCTCGCCGACGGTCCAACTTCCAGTTTGCTCGGCTTGCTTATCGTCGACCACAATCCCTTCGAGTTTCGAGGGATCTAAACCGGTCATGGGGCCGAACGGGCCGGCGAGCGATAGGGCGTCTTCGGGGATAACGATCTCGTCCTTGACCGTCGCGCGGCGTGCTTTGCCGGGCAATTTCAGTAAGTCGACCATGGCATCCCAGTGCTCTTTGTAGACCTGTCGCGGCGTACAATCATTCAGAACGCACAGGCTGGCGGCGCGGCCAATAACTTCGCCCATCATGCCGCAGGTCTTCATCACCCGTGTCGTCCCCAGTGCTTGGTGCGTAACGCTGATGCAGCGGCCCGCCATGAACAGGTTGTCGATGTTGCGCGAATAGAAACAACGGTAAGGCACCGGATAGCCGTATCCTCGATCAATCCGCCGGTCATGCACGGCGACGGAAATGAAGGGATTGTCCGCGAATTTTTCCGCGTATTGTTTCTTGGGATAGTGCAGATCAATCGACCAAGTACTCGGCACGCAGCCGTCTGTGAATTGCCGCTTGTCAACGATATCCTCTTGCGTGAGTACCACGTCTCCCATCAGCCGTCGCGATTCGCGCGGGCCGCCGATGTAGGCGATCCAGGTTAAAAACGCCGTGGTATGTTTGTCGGCGCCGTCGCGGTTTTTCATTGCATTAAACGCGCCGTACACCGCCCGCAAATTCCAATCGCGAATCGCCTCTGCTCCCCCGATTGCATCTTTATCGAACCCGCTTTCCCAAAACCATTGCCCGTGATGGTCGCGGGGATAGGGGAAATCCTTCATCTCCAAGTCCAAAGCCCAGGGCGTTTGCGGAAATGCGACGGGTTTCTCCCCTTCGCCCCAAGCCCACATGTTGCTCATCCCCATGCGGCCATTGGGGGTCATCTCCCAGTCCGCCCCGGCCAGATACCCAATCGTGCCGTGGCCGGTCCCGTCGACATAGAGCTGGCCGCGAAAACGTTTCTGAGCGCCGCTGCGTGTGTCGAACGCATCGACCGCTGTGATCTTTTTGCCTTCGGTTTTTACATCGAATGCATGGTGGTTGAGAAACAATTCGATATTTGGTTCCGCTCGAATGATGCGTTCTTTTTTCGCGTCTTCAAATTCCTCATAGGTGCCGGGGGATTTTTTGGCTTTGTCGGCAAACTCTTCCACAATTTCGCCAATCCGCGGATAACGTCCGCGGCGTATCAGTCCCTGCGACCAGACACGGACTTCGCTGGAACCGTTCCCACCCAGCACCGGACGGTTTTGGATCAGGGCGACCTTGCATCCCATACGAGCAGCAGAGATCGCTGCTCCCATGCCGGAGTAGCCGCCGCCGATCACCACCAGGTCATAGCCGCCCTTTTCGATCGGGCCTTCGGGGATCCCCAGCAATTGACAGCGCCACTTTGGCAAGATTTTGGATTCATTGGGCGGCGGTTCGTCCCCTTTTGTAAACAGAATGGCATCGCAACGTCCGTCGAAACCGGTCAAGTCGTGCAGTGCCAACGTGGTCTTTTTGTTTTTGATTTGAACCTTGCCGCCATCCTGCCAAGACCACTCCGCCCCTTCGGTACCGAACGTTTCCGGAAGCGGTTGACCGTCGATGAGCAATTGAAACCGCCCCGGTTTTCCCGGTGCTTTCCAGCGGGCGACCCAGTCCATGGTCCGCACGAATACGCGATACTCGCCGGTTTCGGGGAATTCGACCTCGGTCACCGCATCGTCGACTGGGCGCCCCAGTCCGTGCGCTAATAGATACGGAGAGCCCATGTTTTCGATGAATTGCGTATCAAGCTTCCACCCGCCGTGCGACGGAAAGCTTTCCGCTTCGACGAGGACTTGTTGGGCTGCAATGGGTTGAGCTGTCCAAACAAGAATCAGCAGGGCCAGGATTCGAGCATTCAAGGGAACTATCTCCACTGATTTGGCCGGCAGGGGCAAATAACGTTAGGTTTCATCATAACCGCTCCCCAACCACGAAAAAACCCGCTGCCCGATTTGCTGCCTCGTCATACAGCCACAGCCGTAGGGCGGGCTCCCGCCTGCCGCCCGCGCGTTACCCGCCCATGTTCTGCAGTCGAGATAAAATCGTCGTCATGCGGGCCAATACGCGCTCCCGGTCATCGACCGGACGCCCTTCCATGGCGACCCATTGCACCCAGGTCATTCCGCTGAGCAGCACGCCGCTACGATCAAAGAGCTCCACCGCCGCTCGCTCATCGATCGATAACCGGCAGACCGATTGATAGGCGGTCAATGCCGTCTCCCAGCCGCGACGATCATCGCCGACGAAACTTCCCACCAGTCGCGCGATATCCCCCGCGACCGTTTCGCTGCGACAGGCGCTGGGATCAATGATGCCGGTCACTTCGTCACCGACGAATAAAATGTGGTCATGCCACACATCCCGCAGGCAAGGTTGCAAACGAAATCGAAGACTCGCAGCCATGCGGAGTTCATCAGCAACACGCGGCGCTATGCTCTTGAACGCGGAGATCAAATTCAGTGCCACGTCGCAGAACTCCGGCCAGGTGTGTCCCTCAACGGACCGGGCAGCCATATCGAGACGTTGTGAGTTCCATTTGAAAACCAGTCGCAACCGCTCGCCAATTCCAGGAGATGCGGCGGAATCATGTGAGGCAAACCACTGCCGGTGGTTTTCGCTGGGACGAAATGTTGCTGCGGCACGATGCCAAGCGGCCAGAGCGCGCAGGGCGGCGGACAATTTGGCCTCGGATGGCTGGGTCTGGTAGTTGGCCGCTCCCGGCATCCAGGGTTCCAATTGCCAATAGTGATTGATGGCTTCGACCAATGTCGTCCCGCTTCCGGCCGTTACCGGGGGAGCGATCAAGGCAAAGTTTTGATCGCGCATGTGATGTAATAGTTGATGCAAGCCAAGGAGACGGTCGCTGTGTAGACCCTCTGCGGGCCATTGGCGCACGGCGAACTCTCCCGCAGTCGTGGTCGCTTTCCAAACGCGAGCGCCGCTAAACCCGGCTTGGTTGATCGGCACGCACTGCGTGGGATGATACTGCGACGAATAATTGGCCAGCACCCAGCGGAGCACGCTCTGTTGCTTGTCGTCTTGCATTTCGATTAACTCAATCGCTTCTGAACGACATTGCTCAATTCTGCTGTGACCTCTCCAATCACACTGGGCCAATCCCCCCAATCGCGTTGGCGGAAGAGCCGCATTGAGGGATACCACGGAGAGTCGCTACGCTCCAGTTGCCAACGCCAATCCGGGGTGTGCGATAACAGCGTCCAGACATCGGCGCCAAGGGCACCGGCCAAATGGGCGACGGCCGTGTCGACGGTGATCACCAGATCCAATCGATTGATCAATGCCGCCGTTTGCGAAAAATCGGTCAAGCCGCTTCCGGCGTCGAGGACGCGCTCGCGCCAATCCACAGCGGCCAGTTGCTGCAAGCCGGCTGCTCCCACTTGCAGGCTGATAAATTGTGTCCCGTCGGTCTCGATCAGGGGACCCATTTCCGACAATGGGCAAGACCGGACCAAATCGCGAGGTTGTGCCGGATTGCCCTGCCAGACAAGACCCACGCTTAACTGGGTGGCATCGATGATGTCGTCGAATTGTGATTCCACTTGGTCGACGCTTAAGTAGGGAACGGCTGCGGGCAATGTGTCGCCGGTGACTCCCAAGACTCCTGGAAGACTCAGTAAAGAAATGTGCGCATCGGTCATTGGCACAAAATCACCTTCGACGATGACCTCCGCGACTCCAGCCGTGCCCCGCAACAAATCGCCGAGGCCGCGTTGACAATGCAGGATAATTCGTGCGCCGCTGGCCGCCTGTGCCGGTGCGAGGAATCTTGCGAATTGTAGCGTGTCGCCGAAACCTTCATCGGCATGCACCAGCAACGATTTTCCGGCCAACGATTCCCCACGCCAGCGCGGTTGCAAAAATGTCTGAGGTGGAGCCGGCATGATGGCTTCGCGAGATTCAAATCCTTCCCAACCTGCTGCCAAGTCACCCGCCAACATCTGAGTCGTTGCCAGGTTGAACCACGCCATGGGAAAATCGGGTTGTATTTTAAGCGCGCGATCAAACGCTGCGCAGGCCGCATTCAATTGATGCGAGGAGCGGAGGGCATTCCCTAGATTGTTGTGTCCCTCGGCATAATCAGGACGCAGCACAACGGCCTTTTGAGCCGCAGCGACGGCGTCCCTCAGTCGTCCGAGTCGCTCGTAGACGTAGGACAGGTTACTGTGGATTTCAGCGTAATCGGGTTGGAGGCGGACGACCTCTTCAAATGCCAGAGCTGCCTCAGCGGATTTCTCTTGTTGCGTCAGGGCGAAACCGAGTCGCACGCGGGACTCAATATCTTCAGGGGCCAACGCTAGGTGTTGGACGAAGCATTCTTCCGCCAGGGGCCATTGTTGCTGCTCTTCATAAATCTGCCCCAGATTGAAATACGCCTCGGCATAATTCGCGTCCTGTTTGAGCGCGCGATTCAGACAACCGATTGCCTGCTCGAATTGGCCTTGCGCCTTGTAGGCAATCCCCAGATTGTTATGGGCAGCGGCGACGTGGGGTTGAGCGGCGCAGACCTGGGACAGCAATTCCACAGCCGCGACGAACTCTCCCTGCTGCAATTGCAACGTGCCGAGCAAGTACATCGCATCCAGGTGGTGCGGCACGTCCGCTAACACGCGGCGGTAAACCGGTTCGGCGGCGGAAAGGTCCCCTGCTTGATGCAGGGCGACTGCTGCGGTGAATTGTGTTTGTGGGTCAGGCATGGTGTGTTTCCGGTATGGTCTGCTTGAGATCATAAGCTATGATGGCAGCGAAGCAACAGACGCAAAGATCCACACGCTTAATACGGATGGACGCCTGGACGTTATATCTTGGAAGAGAATGATTTCCTCAACCACCATCGATGCCTCCCATGCTCGCAAAACTTAAACAGGCAGCGCTGTTCATCAAACGCCGCCCCAAACGCGCGGTTGTGGTTTTGATGCTTGTGGGTTTTGTTGTGTTGAATCTGTTGGCATATATCCACGCGCATGCGATGACACATTTTGTCGAGGGGGGAGAACGAACCCCGGCGCCGGAGAGTCTGTCCTGGACACAAAAAGTCGCTGTGCTCGCCACGGGAGTCCGCTTGGCACGCCCAGCCAATCACAGTACGCCGAACGATTTTGAACTACAATTCACACAGCACTCCTTCGAAACTTCCGACGGAACAAACCTCAGCGGTTGGCACATCGCCGCCGACGATTCTCGCGGTGTCTGTTTGTTCTTCCACGGCTACGGAGCGGCAAAATCCAGTCTCCTTCCCGAAGCGGGACAGTTTCAGCGTTGGGGGTACGATGCGTTTCTCGTCGATTTTCGCGGCAGCGGCGATTCCGCGGGGGACGTGACTACGATCGGATATCTGGAGGCCGACGACGTTGCCTCGGCAGTCGAATATGTACGAGCAAATTTTGCCGACAAGCCGCTTTGGCTGTACGGTCGTTCGATGGGTAGCGCCGCTATTTTGCGTGCGATAGCCGAATACGACTTAAAACCGTCAGGCGTGATCCTCGAATGCCCCTTCGACCGATTGTTGTCGACAGCACAAAACCGTTTCGCTGCTATGGGATTACCAGGATTTCCCGCTGCCCAGTTGTTGGTGTTCTGGGGTGGAGCGCAGCACGGATACTCGGGATTCGAACACAACCCTGTGGACTACGCCGCCAATGTGCGTTGCCCGGTGTTGGTACTGGGCGGCGAAGCCGATCCACGCGTCACGCAACCGCAATTGCGCGCGGTTTTTGACAAGCTGGCAGGCCCCAAACAGATCCATATTTTCGAGGAGGTCGGACATGCCGCCTATTTGCCGGCAGCGCCGCACACGTGGGAGGCCACGGTCCGGTCATTCCTCGAAGCACCGCAATAACCGACAGCGGTTATTTCTGCTTCTTCGGTTTGAAGTATTTGATCGAACCTTTCACTACCGTGGCCCGTGTTGCCAAGCGCACGAGTAATGACAGGAGATAGTTCTTTCGACCGGAAACATAATATTGCCGTCGTTTATCCAAACCGGTCAGGCCGGCGCGGACGACCGCGTCGGCGGTTTGCGAGGGGTGCTTTTCCAACCAATGCGGCACGCCGGAAACATTGAAAAAGTTTGTCGCTGTGGTTCCCGGACACAACGCCATGACAATCACACCCCGTTGGTGCGTCTCGGCCCACAGCGATTCTGAAAAATGCAGCACGTACGCCTTCGAGGCGGAATAGACACCGTTATAGGCCACCGGTTGAAAGGCAGCGACGGAGGCGACGTTGATCACACCACCCGCTTTGCGGGACAGCATTTCCGGAAGCACCAGGTAGGTCAGTTCGGTCAGTGCAGCGATATTGACCTGAATCAATTCCATCATCCGCGACACATCTGTCTGCTCGATGGCGCCCGCAAAGCCGATGCCGGCGTTGTTGACGAGCAGTTCCACTTCGATGCCCCGCTGTTTGATCTCATCATAAATTCGCAGCGGCTCCGTTGGGTTGGCCAAATCGGCCGTGATGACCTCCGTCTTGGTGCCGTGCGCTGTGTACAGTTCCTCCGCCAGTTGTTTTAACTCATCCTCCCGACGGGCGGTCAGGACCAGATGCATCCCCCGTCCGGCAAGTTGCCGTGCGAACTCCGCGCCAATACCCGATGAGGCTCCGGTAACGACTCCCCAACGCTCCGCATATGTGACCGTCAAAATTACGCTCTCCCTGGCATCCGTATGCTCAGTGTCCGCAGCAAGGTTTGGATTTTCGCAGTTCGCAAAATAGTTGTTAAAATAGGACTTCGCTCCGTCCGACAATCTGCCGGACGGTCTACTATGAACAAAATCGTAGCAAAACAAAACCATTCTGGCGATGGAGCAATACCCAATGCCGCAAACTCCGATGAGCCGCGAAGAGGTCCGGGACGTTGATCGCCGTGCGATTTCCGAATATGGCATGCCGGGCGTCGTGCTGATGGAAAACGCTGGGCGCGGTGCAGCGGAGCTGTTGATTGAGCTTGGCATCGCCGGGCGAGTGATCATCTGTGCCGGAAAAGGGAACAACGGCGGCGATGGTTATGTCATCGCGCGGCATCTACAAAATCGTGGTTTCGAGGCGGAAGTCTGGTTGTTTTGCGATCCGACCGAACTTTCCGGCGATGCGGCGATCAACTACCGCATCTTGCAGGCTGCCGGCTGGGCGGGACGTGTGATTAACGACGATGCGGACTTCGCGGCGCTGTTTGCGGAACTACAACCGGATGATTGGATCGTCGATGCCTTGCTGGGAACCGGGACTCGCGGCGCATTGCGTCCGCCGTTTCCCAAAATCATTGCAGCGATCAACCAATCCGCCGCCAAGGTCTTTGCTATCGATCTGCCCTCGGGCATGGATTGTGATACCGGCAAGCCGTTGGGGACGTGTGTGCGTGCCGAACAGACTGCCACGTTTGTCGCCCCGAAATTGGGATTTGACCAACCAGGCGCCGACGCTTGGACCGGAACGGTGCATGTGATTGATATCGGTGTCCCACGCGATTTGATTCAACCAACGTGATCCAACCGACTTGACTCACCCAAGTCTCACTCAGCACCGCGAATCGGTACCGGCCGGCGTTCGCCATCGATGAGTTGCACGGCGACATACGTCACATCCGCCTCGGTCAGCATCAATGCTTCGCCGTCGCGTTCCGATTCGACGGTCACGTGCACGGTGATTGACGTCCGGCCGAAGCGTTCGACGTGTGAGTAAAAACTCACGACGTCACCGACATAGACCGGGTGGTGAAACTCGACACGATTCATAGCCACTGTCACCAGCGCGCAATCGGGGAATCCCTCTTTGCGAATCGAATAGCGCGCACCGATCGCACCCGACTGGTCGATGTGACTCAAAATCACTCCGCCAAAGATCGTCCCGTGCGGATTCGTATCACGGGGCATCATCGTGATCTTGGTGGCCAGATAACGGCCCTGTTTGTCGACGGTCATTGGGGGGACGGCCTTAATGGTGACGATGTATTTGTTGAACCGCAGAGTCAGCCGGCAAACGGCCATGATGGTTATTCTAGCCGACTTTTACGCGCACGTCGTCCGATTGCCATGGAATGCGAGCTCAGGCGGGGCGATTCATTGTTATTGACAATATTGCCGCGGTGCGTAGACTCAGTGACATAGGTAGGACGCACGTCGCTGGCATACCGTGGTCCGTTTGTACAAGGGCCTTTTTCGCCGCAGGTACGTGCAGCAGTTTCCCTCAGACGTTTTGATCACATTGGCGTTTTTTGGTGAGGAGACACGCATGGCCGAAGACACATGGGAAATTTATAAAGACAACTCCGGCGAATGGCGCTGGCGACGAGTGGCTCCCAATGGAAATATTGTCGGCGCTTCGACGCAGGGCTATGTGAATCGGTCCGACTGCGAAGACAACGCACGCCGCAACGGCTGGCCCGGCTAGTTGCGTTCGCTGCGCAATCACCCCGCCTGCCGCACGAGAATTTCGCCGCGACCACCTTCGAGAAAATCGCCGCGGTACCGGGCGTAGTGGGACGTGAGGCACTCAGCGGGAACTCGAAAACCGGCCGTTTGTAGATGTCGCAGATAGTGCTGCAAAAACAACGGGTCGTATGTCGAAGACCGTTTGAATGTCGGCAACATTCGTGGAGCCGCATCGGCGGCGAAATAGCCGATCGTGCCGCGCCGCATTCCCGCTCCAGGACGAATCCCTGTTTCGCCAAACAGGAAAATGGATCCGGCAATCATATTAAAACCGGGCGCATCGCCGGAGCGACCGCCGATGGCGATCAATCCGCGGCGCATGGTATGACCGATTTCGTTGCCGGCTTTGCCGTCGATGAGTATCTCCCCTCCGGTCATGCCCCGCCGCCCGCCACGATAGACCGCTCCAATCAAATGCCCGGCATCACCGCGAACGTGAATTCGTCCGCCATGCATCTCCGCCCCGACCCAATCGGTGGCGTCTCCTTCACACAGGATTTCGCCGCCGGTCATTTCGGCTCCCAAATGCATCCCCGCGTTCCCGCGAATCGTCATCCGGCCGGTCGTCATGCCGGTGCCGATCAACTTGACCTTGCCGCAATCGCCCTCCCAAATCATCTCGCTGTCATCGCTGCACGAACCGGATACGTCGAAAAATTCGCCGAGCGTCAATTGCTTGTTGCCGTACTGCACCGGCGTCGCCCGGATTTGATCGACCGACTGTTCTCGAGCGGTCTCGATGCGGACGTGATCGACTTCAACAGGGATGGACGTGCGATTGTGCAGCGAAAGAACCAGGGGCATGGCGGGTGGGGCGATGATGTTGGGGGTGGGGAATTCTGATGGGTTACCAAACTCCGGTTTGGGAACCTAACTAGCGCGAAGATCGGCTTCGCTTTGCATGGCTCGAATTACGTCTCAATTTCGGGTGACTCTTCGAAGCAGAGCTTCGAGAAATTGGGTTCCCAAACAGAGTTTGGGAACCAGTCGTGCGCTAGTTGCGATTGAGTGTTGTTTAAAAACGGTGGCCTTCTTGTGGGCCGTGCTCGGTCCGGGTCAGGATTTCTGGGCCTTCCTCGGTCATGAGGATTGTGTGCTCAAACTGTGCGGAAAGTTTGCCGTCTCTGGTGCGAACGGTCCAGCCGTCTGATTTGTCCAACACGGTCTCCACCCGGCCTTGATTGATCATCGGTTCGATGGTGAAGCAGACGCCCGGCCGCAAGATTTGGAATCGCGCTCCCGGGGTCGGGTAGTGCGGAACGCCGGGGTCCTGATGAAATCCCTGGCCGATGCCATGTCCTTGGTAGTCGCGCACAATCGAATAACCGTGCGGTCGCACAGCTTTGGCAATCGCGCGGCCGATTTCAATCACTTTGCTGCCCGGTTGCAGGACATTGATGGCCGCATACAGACTATCGAAGGTGACCTGCACCAGATTTCGCGTTTCGTCCGAAACGTTGCCAATCAAGATGGTTTCCGATTGGTCGCCGTACCAGCCGTCGACGATGGTTGTCAGATCGACGTTGACGATATCCCCTTCGGTCAACACAGTGTCATCCGGGATGCCGTGACAGATGACTTCATTGATACTGGTGCAAATCGTCTTGGGAAACCCGTGATATCCCAAACAGGCAGGCGTGTGCCCATGGTCGCGGGTGTACTCTGCGACCAGCTGGTCAATGGCACCGGTTGTGACTCCCGGTAAGACCTGCGGGCGAATAAAATCCATTAACTGGGCATTGAATCGCGACGCCCGACGCATCGATTCGCGTTGTTCTTCATTCAGTAACGGTATATTCCGCTTTTGCATGTTATTGCCTGTTATTGCTGTTTTTCGAGCGATTTGGGAAACGTAAATCCCACATCTGTTCCCACGCGGCGAACTCCCGCCATCACACGGTCCTGGACGCTGCCGGTAAATGGCCCGGGAAGTGGACCATACAACATCGCTCCGCCCGCTTCATAGCCTCCTTCGGCAAGCACCCGCGCTGAGGGGAGATATCCGAAGACATCATTACTATAGCCTGCGACCCACACAAACGGCACCGAGCGAAACGTGGATTTTACCAACCGCGAGTAATCAACGACGACTTCCCCCCCGATGGCTACCATGACCAGCGTCTCACCAAACCGAATTGCCTGGATCGGACAGGGGTAGGTCAGCGAGATCGGCTCGTTGCGGTCCAGTTTTTCGAGTAGATAACGCGCTTTGCGCTGTCGGTAAACATTTTTCGATTCTATGTCCGCTTCCAAAGCTGCGCGGGGCGGGAGGGGCTCGAATTCCAATTCGACTTCAGTAAACGCCGAATCGATCGCTGGCGGGAGCGGCTGTTGCGGCTCGTGGATGGCCTGTTTCACGGCATCGGCCAATTCCCGGCCATGTTGTCGCGCGAGTTCGATTTTTCCACGGGGATAAGGATTCTGATCGCCGCCGGTCCCTTCCACAAATAACGCGGTCACGCCGGGAAAGTCTTTTTCAATATCGCTCTGAGCAAATCCGGCGTAGTCGCCGTTGAATTCCATGATCCCGGTCGAGGTGTTGTGACAGGCATAGCCAAACAGAATCGCCCGTCGCTCACCAGCGGACGAAAATACCTGGAGCACTGGGACGTCGTGATCGGTCGGGCCCTCGTCGTACTGGCGGTTGACGAAACCTTTGTCGGTCGGAAAGCGGCGGTTCTTGGCGAAGTCGGCGGTGGATTTGGCATAGGAGAGCGTAGCGGGCTGTAAATCGTCTAAGGCAGCGCCGATCAATTCCACCAGCGCCGTTTCTAATTTTTCTGTATAAACGCCGATTTGTTCCGCTTGTGCTTCGGCCATGCCATAAAAGTAATCCCGCTCCGGCCGCAACTCCGGTCCGCAATGCGTGTGCGACGCATTGAATAACAACGATTTACGGGGCAGTTTGTATTTCTCTTTCACCCGCCGCGAAACATTCACCGCCAAGGTGCGGGGAATCCCGATCAAATCAGTGGTGACAAATACCATGCGATTGTCGCCCGCCTCGAGCACCAGCGCCTTGGCGTACAATTCCGCCAACGTCCCCTCGGCCGGTTTCTTGCGCGAGGCGTAACCCGCCATCCACATCGGCGCGCCGGGCGTAATCGACACCCGCGCCACCCCAGCCTGCCATTGCTCCTCAGCAAAAATTGGTGAGGTGACGAGCAGCAGCAGTGAAGCGATAATCAGTGATCGAAACACGAGTGAAACTTTCCTTGAAAATACACATTTCTCACGCCAAGGCGCAAAGTCCGCTAAGAAGATTGTCGTGTGATGACTCTTCTTGCCTTTGCGATCTTTGCGCCTTGGCGTGAGGTTTTCTTTCTGTCGATATCAGCTGCAAAAACGAGGGCAAGCCGACGGGTTCTTATTGTTCCGGCAACACATCCGGCGGCTGGCTGGTCAATTGGACCAACGCTTCGCGGACGCGGATGATTTGTTCCGGTGTTACGGTTAGGTAACGATGCAATCCCTCGGGATCAAACTCGAACTGTGTGAGTTTGCGGTCATCGACGGTGGAGGTACCTGGATCGGACAGACCGAAGTACCCATGATCGGGACGGACCGCATACAGCACGCTGGTTAAATCCCACGTCGGCCGCTCGTGTGGTTTTTTGTCCCAGGCCAAATAGGATTCGTGGACGGGGTGGTGCTTGACGTAACCGAAGTCTTTTTCAACGCTCTGCCATGGATACCGTATATTCAGGCCGATTTCGTAACCGCTGATCACGACCGGCGTTGGCCAATCGGTCAAGAGTTTTTTCGACGACGCCAAGTCCTGGACGACGTTGAATTCCGGTTTGTTTTTGGCTGGGCCAAAGTTGCCCGCCATGATGGAGAGCAGTTTGACTTTCTTTGCCACCAAATCGCGTCCGTTGAGTGGTGAAATCTTATCCGGCGGTGAGTTCAACAAACGGGCGAGATTGGTCATGTAGCCGACCTGCGCGATCACCACCGAATGGTCCGGCTGCGCGACAAGCGTTTTTCGCAGCACTTCGGTCGCCTCGGGGGCATCGTTGCCCGAGAGTAATGTGTGAGGATACCGCTGTTTATCGCCATTTTTTGTATTCGTCAGACTGCCGGTGAAGCGGCTTTCTTGCGGCCGCACCCCTTTTTTGACGACACCCACGGGGATATCCGGTCGACCGTAGAAAGTATTGATCGCATCGGCGGCCGGTCCGCTCAACTCGTTGTCTTTGACAATCGTCACCGCCAGCAACTCGCATTCCCCGCGCGATTGCAGCGCGTGAATCGTCGCCAGAGCCATCGCATCGTCGATGTCATCGCCCAAGTCGGTATCAAAAATCAACTTCACCGGCTCTTTGGCTGTAGCGGCTTGCGACATAAAAGGCAGGACTAAACAGGGAATCAGAAGCAACAGGGTGCGACGGCAATTCAAGCGGTGCAAACTTCCCAACAACATGGCAAAACGACCTCCGGTTGTATGATCAATTGAGGAACTCAACCGCTGCCTTATACCACGAGCGGTTGCGCATTGCGAATCCGGGGCAGCAGCGGCTGATCATCATGCTACACTGTTGAGCACCACAATCTCAACAACGCAGTCGAATCTTAATCGCTGACCTGCCGAGGGTACCGCCATGCCACGACAAATACCGATCCTGGTCACTTTCCTGTTCGCTGCTGTGGGTTGTGACGCCCAGCAACAGGCGCCGTCGCGAGCGGCTTCCACCGCTGTCGCGCCGCACGGAATCACTGCCACATTTTCGATTGTGGCGGTCGATCCCGAAACCGGAATCTGCGGCGCAGCTGTGGCGAGCAAGTATCCGGCGGTGGGCAAAGTCGTTCCGTATGTCCGTCCCGGTGTGGGAGCGTTTTGCACGCAACACTGGCACGAACCGGCTTGGGGCGAACGGGCGTTGGATTTATTGGAAGCGGGCCAAGCCCCGGAGGAGGTCTTGGCCACACTCTTGAAAGACGATCCGCGGCGAGAACAACGGCAGTTGGCGATCATCGACATTCAAGGCCGCGCCGCCAATCGCAATCCGTCAGCCGCCAGTCAGCCAAGCCTGTACTGGGGCGGCATGACCGGACGATACTATGCCTGCCAAGGCAACACGCTGGCCGGTCGAGAAGTCGTGGTGGCTATGGCGAAAGCGTATGAGGAGACCGAAGGGAGTTTAACCGACCGTTTGATGGCGGCGCTCGTTGCGGCCGATTGTGCCGGCGGCGACCACCGCGGTCGGCTGGCAGCGGGGATTCGCGTGGCGAAAAAGGACCATGCTGGGTATTGGTTCGAGCTATACGTCGACGAAAGTGACGACGCCGTGGCCGAGTTGGCTAAAAAGTATCAGGAGACCACACACGCAGCCAAAGGGAGATGGCCCGGCGCCGCCCCCTGCCCCAAACGCTTCAAAAACACCCGCCCCCCGACAGCAGACTAATACCTGAGGGTAAAACACGAATGTCGGGTGCGTCGCGACGCACTTTTCTGCATAGGACGATTGATTCGCCACAAAAGAATACCTCACGCAAAGGCGCCAAGCCTGCAAAGGAAGCAGAAAAGGGAAGCCAATCTGCCTTGCCACTCTTCAAAAATTGGCACACGTTCCCGGCGAATCGTTTCCTTCTTGTGACGATTCTCAGTATGCTCATAGTTGGCGGGATTGATGTACCGCTCTGGGGAGTTTCGTAATTTGAAAATCGCTCAACTTTTTTCGAAAGCGGAGGTGCATTGTGAGCACGGCGGTTGATCAACAGCAATTGTCCGACTGGACTGACGCGTTCGCCCGAGACGGCCACATTTGCCTGCCGCAATTCCTCGCTGGCGATGCGATGGAAGAATTGCAGGACAATCTTGCTCGCTATATCCGTGACGTCGTGCCTGGGTTGCCGGCGACGCATGCGTTTTATGAGAATCGCGAAGATCCGACGACGCTCAAACAAATGCAATACATGCAAGACGAAGACTCGTTCTTCGCCGAATTGATCCGCCGCGACTGTTTTGTGGACGTCGCGAAATCGTTTCTGGGCGAGGGTGTGGTCACGCAAGGCGCGGAGTATTTCAACAAACCCGCCGGCCTGGGCAAAGCGACGCCGCCGCATCAGGACGGCTACTACTTTTGCTTGGTTCCCAACAAAGCGGTGACGTTTTGGATTGCGTTAGACAACATCGACGAAGAGAACGGTTGTCTGCGTTACGTGACCGGCTCACACAACGGCGGCGTCCGTCCGCACGGTGCGTCTCAGATCTTGGGATTCTCGCAAGGCGTGCAAGACTGGGGACCGGCCGACGCAGCCCGCGAGACGAAGTACATCCTGCAACCGGGCGATGTGCTGGTCCATCATTCGCTGACCATACACCGCGCCGACGCCAACACCAGCAACCGCTCGCGCCGCGCCATGGGCTTGGTCTATTTCGCTGAGAGCGCCCAAGTGGATCCGACCTTGCAGCAGAATTACAAGGACTCGTTGACGAACCAACATGCGGGAATGGGGATCGCAACGACATAGCGAGGTTTGGTGATGTAAGAGTTCGCCACAGATGAAACACGGATTCAACACAGATCAAAACAAGAAAGACCTCGTTCCCAAACTCTGTTTGGGAACGCGATTCTCGAAGCTCTGCTTCGCGAATAGATTGTTCTAATCTTACGGTTGCCAACGGTCACATGATTTCGCGTGCGAAGCAGAGCTTCGCTAAAGTGCGTTCCCAAACAGAGTTTGGGAACGAGGTGGTATTTAAATCTTTTTTAATCTGTGTTCGATCCGTGTTTATCCGTGGCTAAGAATTTTTCACTTAGAACGTTTGAATTTATTTCGTAGTTACCAGTTTTAGGATCAACCATGCCCCTGCCCTCCTCTCGAGTTTCGCGTCGCCAATTTCTTGCCGGTTCGATGGCGGCTGGGGCGGCGGTGATGTGTGGGGGATTATCGGGGGCGGCTGCGCCGGTCGGGCGGGGGATTCCTGCTGCAAAGCGGCGCGAATTGGCGGCCGATGAAAGTAAGGCGTTGATTACGATCACGCTCGATTTGGAAATGAGCCGGCATTATCCCAAGCGGGGGATGATGGAATGGGACTTTCAAAAAGGGAATCTGGATGATGCCACCAAAGCCTATTCCGTGGCTGCCGCCGAAAAAGCCGCAGCCAAAGGGGGCTTTATCCATTTTTTCTGTGTGGGCCGGGTACTGGAACACAAAAGCGTGGATTGGCTCAATACGTTGATCCAAGGCGGGCATCCGATCGGCAATCACACCTACGATCATGTCTATGTGTTGGCCTCGACACCGGAGGAAGCGCAGTTTCGGTTTCGCCGCTCCCCATGGCTGGCGCAAGGCAAAACCACAGCGGAGCTGATTGAAGAAAACATCCGCATCACCACCGTCGCCATGCAGGACCGGTTGAAGATCGATCCGGACGGTTTTCGCACGCCGGGCGGGTTTCAGACCGCGCTCGATGGTCGCGCCGATATTCAGCAGATGTTGCTCGACCAAGGTTTTTCGTGGGTCAGTTGCAAGTATCCGGCGCATGAGGCCGGTGAGGAACATCAGGAACCGACAGCGGCGGTTTATGAGAGCATTGTGGCTGCCCAGGCGGCGGCGCAACCTTATGTTTATCCCAGCGGTCTGGTGGAAGTTCCGATGAGTCCCATCAGCGACGTGAATGCGTTTCGCACGAAATTCTGGAAGCTGGAATATTTCAAAAAAGCGATCCGTCAGGGCGTGGAGTGGGCAATCGAGAATCGGGCATGTTATGATTTTCTAGCACATCCCAGTTGTTTAGTCGTTGAAGATCCCCAGGCGGAAACCATTCAAATGATTTGCGACATTGTGAACGACGCGGGTGACAAAGCCGTCATCGTCGATTGCGACACTATTGCCGAGCGCGCGCGGCTGCGGCACAAACCGAGCGCGGAGAACAAATAGATGAACCAGCCGATCACGTTGCAAACCCATACCATTGTGGGAACGGAGACCGACGCCGAAGGGGAGACCATCGAGCGCCCCGGTCCGCACCTGCTGATTACCGGCGGGGTCCATGGCGACGAATACGAACCGATGGTGGCCATCCGCCGTCTGATGGAAGAGTTTGATCCCGCAACGCTCAAAGGACGCGTGACCTTGGTCCCGCTGGTGAATGAGCCGGCATTTGCCTGCCGCTCGCGAACGGCGGAGGATGGTCTGGATTTGGCCCGCGTCTGTCCGGGAAATCCGGAAGGCTCTGAAACCGAGCGGATTGCCGTGGCGCTGAGCGAATTGATTCGCAGTGCGGATTTTTATATCGATCTGCATACCGGCGGCGTGCGGTATGAAATACTCTCTCTCGTTGGGTATGGATTGCATGAGGATGAAACGGTCCTCAATCACCAGCGAGAAATGGCGCGGGCATTTAACATGCCGATCATTTGGGGCACCAGCGCTCGCCATGAAGGCCGCTCGCTTTCGGTGGCCCGTGACGCCGGCATTCCCGCGCTTTACACCGAATTCACCGGCGGCGCGAAGTGTTCCGAAGGCGGGGTGCAGATGTTACGCGACGGGTGTTTGAACGTGGCCCGCTACTTGGGCATGCTGGAACGGACGATTCCCGACTCGCTCGTTGAATACATTGTCGAAGATGACCGCGACGATAGCGGACACCTGCAAACACAAATGCCCGCACCGGCCGATGGATTTTTTGAAACCCGCGTGCGACTGGGCGACTTCGTTGAGAAGAATCAAATCATCGGCAAGGTGTTCGATCCCTTGGGACAACGGGGCATTAACGTGGCCGCTCCCCATGACGGCATGGTGTTGATGCTGCAAACCTTTCCCGCAGCCACCGCCGGCGAATCGCTCGGCGCGATCCTCCCGATCAGCGGTCCGGGCGAGGTCTTTTATGAGCATGAGGGAGCGTAATACCGTTTCATACGACAGCTATACATACAGTATTAGGTCGTCCCCATAGGGGGTGCCACGGGCGGCTTGCCCGCCAGTGCGCGCGTAAAGCGACATCCCTGGACAGGGAAAACACAGCCTGACACGCCACTGGCGGACAAGCCGCCAGTGGCACCCGCGCGATGTTCGTTTTCTTGCGCGTTGTCGCCTGAAGCGGCGGGTTTCCCTTTCCTCTGTCGCCCAACTGGCCTACGATCGCTCCTGAAACTAGCCGCGATAGATCTATCGAGAGGAATCGCTCATGGAAGCATTGATTGGTTTGGCATGCATGCTGCCGTTTATTCTGCTGTCGATCGCCGGTACAGTGTTTTGGATTTGGATGTTGGTCGATTGCCTGACCAAAGAACCCTCCGAGGGTAATGACAAAATCATTTGGGTCTTGGTGATCGTGTTTTTGCAAATCATCGGCGCTGCTGTGTATTACTTTGTGCGCCGCCCGGAGCGAATTAGTCAGACTGGGCAATGACGCACAGGACCGCGGCCGGCCCCTGCTAGATAGACTCACCCTGCACTTGAACTGAGGAAGTATTAGAGATGCGTCACGCGCTGCTTGTGATCGGGATGATTGTTTTCGCTCACAGCCACCTGCCGGCCGAGGAACCCGCCGCTAAGCCTAAGACGAAACGGTTGTATCTGGATGAGTTCCGGCCCAAAAGCCAACTCAAGGCGCCGCAGCATATTCTGAAGCGGGCCAAGTTTCCCTGCGTGAATGTGCATACGCATCCCGGGAAGTTGAGTGAAAAAGAACTCGACGAAATGGTGGCAGCCATGGACGCATCAAACATCGCCGTCAGCGTCAGCTTGGATGGCAAGATGGGTTCGAAACTTTCGGAGCAGTTGGAGCTCTACCGGCGGCGGCATCCGGGACGATTTGTGATCTTTGTGCGGATGGACTATCGCGGCGACGGTGAGGAAGACAAACCCGAAACTTGGGCCGTCAACCAACCGGGATTCGGATTGCGGATGGCTGACGGTTTGTCGGATGCGGTCAAACGAGGGGCGTCGGGACTGAAACTGACAAAAATGTTGGGGCTGTATCTGCGCGGGCCTGACGGAAAACTGTTGAAGGTTGACGATCCGCGGTTTGATCCTGTTTGGCAACGGGCAGGCGAACTGGGTGTGCCGGTCCTGTGGCACGCGTCGGATCCAATCGCCTTTTTTCAGAAAACTGACGAATACAACGAACGCTGGGAAGAATTGTATCGGCATCCCGAGTGGAGTTTTTACGGCGAGGAGTTTCCCGCCCATCAGGATGTGATCGATGCCCGCAACCGCGTCATCGCACGGCATCCCCAGACGACTTTCATCTGCGCTCACATGGCCGATATCCCCGAGGATTTGGCAAAGCTGGGAACGTATCTGGATCGGTATCCCAACATGATGGTCGAGATCGCTGCCCGCGTCGCTGAATTGGGCCGGCAACCTTATACGGCGCGCAAGTTTTTCCTAAAATACTCCGACCGCATCCTCTTCGGCACCGACGGCGTCCCTCCCGTTTCAGAGTTGATTCCGCATTGGCGGTTTCTGGAAACTTGGGACGAAGACTTTCCCTACGAAGACAACCCGTTTCCCCCGCAAGGCTTTTGGAACATCTACGGCCTGGGCCTGCCGGATGACGTGTTACGCAAGGTGTATTACGAAAACGCCCTGCGGATCATTCCAGGGCTGAAGGTGCCGGGGGTGGAAAAGTGATTCACCACGGAGAGAGGCTGTCGGCTTTAGACCTTAGGCTGTAGAGTTGTGATGTCGAGGCTTTTCCTAAGGTCTATAGCCTAGAGTCTAAAGCCCATTGATCCGTGGTGAATTAACACCAACAGAAATCACACACAAATACTTCAAACAGAAAGCTAACCATGATTCACGTACTTGCCACCATTGAAGTCGTTGACGGAAAACGGGATGAGTTTTTGAAGCACTTTAATGAACTCGTGCCCCAAGTGCTCGCCGAAGAGGGGTGTATTGCCTATGGGCCGGCCGTTGATTTGCAGACGAATCTTCCGGTCCAACCGCCCGTGCGACCGAATATTGTGACGGTCATCGAACAATGGGACGACTTGTCCGCACTGGAAGCGCACTTGATGGCGCCGCACATGGTTGCTTTTCGCGACGTGGTCAAGGATCTGGTGATCGAGACGATCGTCGGTGTGCTGGAACCGGCATAATTGACCACACAGATGACCACCGCTCGTTACCAGAGCGGATCTTTTGGAGCCGAACGCACGCGGCGAATGTGCGCTTCGGCGGCCGGCATGGCGTCGAGTTCTGAATAAAAGATCGCCGTCGGATCAATCCCCCGCGCATCGAGTCGGCCGATCCGCTCCGCCACACGCGGTTGCCGCGCGATCATCGGCAGCACCGCTAACCAGACGAACAGCAACAGCCCGCTGACGAGAATCAGCGCCAGCCAGTTGCGTTTCGAGGATGCATTGCTTGGTGGGGGAGTCACTGGATTTTATCTGCTAGATTTAAGTGAGTGCAGCGGCCCGCTCGAAATGTTAATCCGTCTTGGCGCGGGTCCAGACCGTTAATCCTCGCAGATCCTTCATTGACGTTCTAGGGAACAAACTAATTCCCAGCGCGACTGTGACGAACACGACGTTCACAATGATCCCCACCCAGTATTCGTGGATGTCCATCTGCAGAAAATCAGGCAATTGGCCGGAGATGTTGAGTGCAAGATAGACATTCAGCAGAATGCCCGGAACGAGGGCGGCGACCACGCAGCGATAGTCGACGCGCGTGGTAAAGAAGCCCAACATGAACAGCCCCACGAGACAGCCCCCGAAGACGGACGAGACGATCCAGGTCAAGGTATTGATGTTCTTAAACGGAATTTCAATCAGCGCAATCGCCCCGCCGATCATAACCATGGCGGCAAACAGAGCGATGATTCGCGCCGCCACCAAGTAATATTTGTCGCTACGGCCCGGGCGCACGAACGGTTTAAGGATGTCGACCACCGTCACCGTGGCAATGGAGTTGATGCTCGAATCGAGCGACGACATGGCAGCTGCTAAAACCCCGGCGATCACCAAGCCGCCAAGCCCGGCGGGAATTTGGGTTAATATAAAATGGGGAAACACCGCATCGACCTGCGACTGTTGCAGTGCGACCACTTGAGGATCGGGAAAGGCTTGGTAAAACGCATACAGGCACGTACCCACGAAAAAGAACAGAATCCATGTCGGGAGGGCCATCACCGAAAACAGGATCGTCGCCTTGCGGGCTTCCCGCATTGATTTTGCCGCGGCGTAGCGCTGCACGACCGTTTGGTCACAGCAGTAGGTGGTCAGCCATTCGAGGATGCCCAGCAAGATCACGATCGTGAGTGTTTTCCGGGACAGGACTTCGGAAATCCGCGCGCGTAGGTTTTGTTGTGTGTCGGTTACAGGATTCGGTTCCGGTGTCGATTCCGGTGCTGGGCCGTCGATACCCATATCGAATTTGTGATCGGCGCGACCGACTGCGATCACTTCGGCGAATCCGCCGGGAAGTTGCCAGACGACGTAACCGATCGACATCATTCCGGCCAGCAACAGCACGATGGTTTGCACCACGTCGGTCCAGATCACCGCTTCGATGCCGCCGGCGATGGTGTAAAAGGCGATGAAAATACCGGTGCAGAGGATCACGCTCCACAGCGGCGCCCCGGTCAGCAGCGCGACCGGCAGCGAGACAAGAAATAGAATCCGCGCGAGTCGAATCAGTTGAATGATCAAAAAACTGGACACGCCGTACAAGCGAGCGATCGCTCCGAATCGCATTTCCAGATATTGAAACGCCGAGATCATATCATCGCGGCGGAGCAGCGGGACGAAATAGATGACGGCAATGACCGCCACGAATGGGAGCGTCAGGTTTTGGACCAGATTTCGCCAATCGGCCGAAAAGGCGTCGGCGGGAAAGGCCAGAAACGTGACCGAGCTGATCGTTGTGCCGACCATCGATAACCCGATGACCCAGCCGCGAAACGAACGGTTGCCGACGAAGTATTCCGCCGTCGTGGTATTGCGGCGGGCAAAGTACAGCCCCATGCCGGCCATGGCCAATAGATACGCCAAGATGGCGACCACATCCAACGTCCGCAAAGGTGTTGCAGTCATCACATCTCGGCTTTCAGGGCCACAAGTTGCCCAACCCGCTTGCGCATTTGTGCGTCATTGCGAATTCCCACACAACGACATGCTCAGCCGAGTTATGCAACTTGCATTGATTTGGAAACAGCGCGGGCTGCGAAACAGTTCGCCGTTTCGTATGGAGTCAACGTCAAATAGTATGCGGTGTCGCATACGTGTGACGCAAGCGGGTTTCTTGACTCCCCTCGTTGGGCCAAGACTGGCGTTTGCGATTCGGGACGTGTAGGATGGCGAATTCACGCGCCACAATCCAATTCCCGCACATCCTGACCGCGACCGACGACCACTCGATGGGTCGCTTTGAGCGACCAATAATCGTCGAGTGTCTCACCCGCGTCACCGGTACTGATTCCTGCAAGAGAACCGACCGATGCCACAACTTTTTCTACCTGTCTTCGCCGAGTTACCCGCCGCTGATATCGCCGTGCTGGTGGTTTACATCATTGGGATCGTGGCGTTTGGCTGCGGATTCATTCGCAAAAGTGGCAGCACCAGCGAATTCATGGCGGCCGGCGGATCACTGCCTGGCTGGGCGGTGGGTCTGTCAATTTTCGGCACCTATCTCAGCAGCAATACGTTTTTGGGCGTACCGGGAATAGCGTACGGGTCAAACTGGAATGGTTGGGTGTTCAGTTTGTCGTTGCCGTTTGCCGCGGTGATCGCCGTCAAATACTTCGTACCGTTTTATCGCCGCAGCGGCGAGATTTCGGCCTATCAACATTTCGAGAAACGTTTCGGTGGTTGGGCGCGGACGTACTGCGTTACGTTTTATTTGCTCACGCAATTTGCGCGCGTCGGGTCGGTGATGTTCGGCGTTGCTTTGGGTTTGCGGGCGCTGACCGGCTGGGATATGCAGGCTATCATCATCGGCACAGGATTTCTGGTCACACTCTACACGCTTTTAGGCGGTATCGAAGCGGTGATCTGGACCGACGTGGCGCAAAGTATCGTTCTCTCCATCGGTGCGGTGATTGTGGCGGGCTTGATTCTGTTCGATCTCCCCGAAGGTCCTGGACAAGTCTTCACGATCGCTGCGGAACACGAAAAATTCAGTTTGGGAAGTTTTGAAACTGAGTTTGCGACGTCGACGTTCTGGGTGATGTTGCTCTACGGCGTGTTCATTAACTTAAACAACTTCGGCATCGATCAAAACTTTGTGCAGCGCTATCACACTGCGAAATCGGAAAAAGAGGCTGCCCGTTCTGTGTGGATGGGGGCCATCGCCTATGTCCCGATTTCCCTGCTCTTCTTTTTTATTGGCTCATCGTTGTTTTCATACTACGAAACGCAGCCGGAAATGAAGGAAGAAGTACAGATCGAAGTCGCCCCGGAAAACTTGAAAAAGCAAGCCAACAAGCTGAAATTTCAGGCACAGGACCTCGCCTACGAGGAATCACGCATTGCCTCCCTCAAAGTCCAGGATTCGAAAAAATACGAGGAAGCCAGCGAGAAACACATTGCCAACGAAAAGAAATTCCAGGTGAACAAAACCCAGTACGAGGCTAACAAAGCCGCGCTGGAAGACTGGACAACCTCTGTCCAACAAATCCAAGACGATATGCGGGGCAAAAATCCTGATTTGACTGATGAAGAATTTGAGGAAAAGTTCTTGACCTCAATTCCCAATCCTCCTGAATGGGTGACAAAACTGAAGGCGAGTGAAATCGGTGACAAAGTCTTCCCACACTTTATTGTCGCAAAACTCCCTGTGGGCATGGCGGGCTTGTTGCTTGCCGCCATATTTGCAGCGGCGATGAGCAGTGTCGACACCAGCCTGAACAGTTCCGCAACGGTAATTCTGACCGACATTTACAAACGCTATATCAACCCTGATGTCGATGAGAAAGGGCAGATGCGCGTGCTTTACGGATCAACGTTGTTTGTCGGCGCCGTGGGAACTGGTATCGGCGTCGCACTCATCGGTACCGAGAGCATCCTTAAAGCGTGGTGGACACTATCGGGTATCTTTGCCGGTGGGATGCTTGGTTTATTTTTGCTCAGCCTAATTGCCCGAAACGCCACCAAGCCCGCCGCAGCGACAGGTGTCGTCATCGGATTACTCGTGATAATGTGGATGACATTCAGTGATGTCAAATTCCTTCGGGAAACGCTCGGCATTCCATACTCGCTGCCGGAAGGTCTCCGCAGCCCGTTTCATGGCCATATGACAATCGTCGTCGGCACACTGACCATCTTCTTGGTGGGATTGATCATCAGCCAATTCGTCGGCGGTAAAACGGACGACGCCGCGTCCAACGCGAAGACCTAACGTGAACTGTGCAACGCGCCGACTCTCCAGCGAAGGCGGGGAGTGACGTCCGGTCAACGATACCCCACCGCGTCAATCCACGCCCAACATCCGCGCCGCATTGTTCCAAAAAATGTCCTCAACGGCGCTGTCGCTGAGCCGTTCGCTCCAACAGGCCCATTTGATCGAACGCAGGTGCTCAAGCCCAATGAGCACCGGTTCGATCTTGTTGTGCTTTTCACCCCAGACCGGCGTCTCTTCGTACAGCCAGACAAACGAATCGGCCGCCCCCAGGCTTCGACCGCGGAGGTGGCTGACCGGCACGTCTGAGCCGTACATCAATCGTTCATGCCCCAGAATGCGAATGATCGCTTGATGCGCAATCGGTTCGCAGTTCGCGCTGGTGTCGAAATACAAATTGTCCAACCCTTTGAGATGCGGCAGCCCTTCGAGATTGTGCGCCGGCTGAAATCCCCGCGCCGAATGCGCCAAGATCAACCGCATGCCGGGATAGGTCTCGCAGTAATGGCGAATCCAATGAATATTCTGCGGGTCCGCCACCGCTCGCGAACGGACCATGTGCAGCGTGATCACCAGTTCCTCTTCGTGGGCAATCTTGACGAGTGGCTCGGGGAGAAAGTCGGGAATCTGCGCGTCCCACGTTGGCTGTGTGGCAGCGGTGATGTGATAGCACTTCAACCCATGCAGCCCTAACCTCCGGACTTCTTCGCGGACCCATTCGGGATCGTCATCAGCTGCAATAAAAAACTCACCGCGACATCGCGGATCGTGCACCACTTCTTGAGCGACCCAGGCGCTGGCGTCGGGAAATCGGTCCCGATGCTGCATGCTAAAAATCGGCAAGAACAGCGCCGCCAAATCGGCGCCGGGATGCAGGTCGGACATCAATTCCCGGTACTCGGCATACCCCACCGTATCGTAACCCGCAGGTGTCAACGACGGTGCGAATTCGGATTTGCCCAGATGGCAATGCGCATCGTAAATGCGATCCGGCAAAAACGACGCCAATTCGCGTTCGTAGAATTCCCTGTCGCAAGGCCGCAGCAATGTCGATCCACTGGAGTTTGTCATCGTGTCGCTTCTGCGCTTTCTAAGTTGATTGTCTGTAAGAAAAACAAATACCCCGAAGGGGTTGAACATCATAGCCCAGGGTAAGCGGCGAAGCCGCGCCACCCTGGGTGAGCCATCAAAACAAAAACCAAACCCTGAAAGGGTTTCTCAAGGCAAACGGGGGCAATACTCCAATTGTCGGTTAATTGAGAAACCCCTTCAGGGTTTGCTCCGGATGCCTCAAACCTTACCTGGGGTGCGCTCACGTTGTTCGCGACCCCAGGCTACGATGAGTCACGCCTTCGGCGAAAATAATATTCCCTATTCCGTTAGACCTTCAAAAAACAAACGACTTCGTCCTCTAACATCCAAGCATCCTCGTGCGAGTCATTTCGTAAACGCGGCGTAAATCGCCCAGCCTCCAGAGGCGGTGAAAAACAATAGGATCAACCACAACAGACCAGTCGTCAACGGACGGTTACGATGCTCCTTTCCAATCAAACGGGCGGAACCGTTGAGTACCAATAACACCACTGCCAGCATGGGCAGGAAGGCGGCGCCGACAATGGCGTATAGTTTTTGCATCTCCTTAAAACCGTACCACAGGCCGATCATGGGAATCGTGGCGATCAAGACCAATGCCCATTGATAGACCCGTGCAGTGGTCTCGACCGGTTGCCGTTCGCGTTCCCCATATTTTTCGTGCATCATGCCGGCGTAGTCGGCGAACAGATAAGGTATGCTTTGCCAGACGCCGAGCAGGCTGCTGGTCACGGCTCCCCAGGCTCCAATAAGAAACGCCCAGCGGCCCACTGTTCCCAGCCGGCCTTGTAGTTGATCGGCCAACGTCACGATCAATCCAGCACCGCCGCCGGTTACTTCAATCGTGCTCCCGATAATCACCATGCCGATCCCGAAGAGGGCCGTCATCGTATATCCCACGGCGAGATCGATGCGGCAGGTCTTTAGATATTCAATTCCCCGACGATCTTCCTCGCGAATCCAATAGCCGTAACAGAGCACTGTGACGGTTCCCCCCACGCCCCCCATCAAGGCAATCGTCCAGCTCAAGCCGCCGTCATAGAGATGAGGTATCGTTGGCCAAACCAATCCGCGCCCGACGGCCCACCACTCAGTCGTCAACAGGGTGGCCGTCACGAGCACCGTGACAAACATCACAGCGATACAAACACTCATCACTTTTTCAAACAGTCGATAGCCACCGAGGCGGATTAGGATCACGCCAACGAGGCTATGCAGAATTCCATAGACGATTTTGCCCTTGGCTGCTGCTGTCAAACCGCCGGTCGTCGTGTCAGAGTCGGCGAACAAGGGCCAAATTGCGTTGGCGGTTACGCCGGTGGCGCTCATCAGGGCGGCTCCGACGAGAAAACTCCAAATCGCCAAATAAACAATGAACACGGCTTGAACCGTCCGGCCGAAATTAGCGACGCAACCTTCGAGCAAGGTCGTCTCGGTGGCCAGTTGCCAGCGGGCGAGTCCTTCGTTGAGGATGTATTTCAACAGCGCGCCGACAATCACCGCCCAGAGAATGGCGACGCCGAGGTGACTGCCTGTAAAGGCACCGGTCGCCAGATCCCCGGCGCCGACACCCGTAGCGGCGACGAGAATTCCGGGGCCGATGAGCTTCAGCCAATGTTTTTTGGGGGCGGGTTGATTCACAGCAAATTCCAACGGGGCGGAAAGGGCTTGAGCCTAATCGGTGATGTTTCATGGGGCAATGCCAACCGGTCGGGCAATACCCCCCGGCGGAGCCGGGGGCTGAGGGACGGTGCATGGCCGGTTTTTCTCCCAGCCCCCGGCTCCGCTGGGGGGTCGTTGCGGTCAAGCGCTGTTGCCCAGGGGCTACCGGGCATGTTAGACTCATATCAACATTTGTTGATCCTCACGCCCCACACATGCGACGCCAACCGATGATCCCACCCGCCCCCTCCTTGCTGAAACATCCCACTGTCAATCGACGAGAGATGTTGCGCGCCGGGGGGATTGGACTGATGGGACTATCGATGTCCGATGTGACCGCCCTGCGTGCCCAAGCGGCACACACCGGCGCGCCGCAACCGCCGGTGAAATCGGTCATTTATATTTTTCTCTCCGGGGGATTGTCGCAGCACGAAAGCTTCGACATGAAACCCGAGGCAGCCGATTCGATCCGGGGTGAGTTTCGCCCCATCGACACGGCCACCCCGGGCATTCAAATCAGCGAACATCTGCCGATGCTCGCACAGCGGAGCCGGCATTGGGCATTGGTCCGCTCGTTGACGCATGGTCACAATGAGCATTCCAACGGGCATCACATCATGCTCACCGGCCGCAGCGAAATGCCGCGAGGGTTCAATCCCTCCAAGCCGATGCCGACCGACGACCCCACATTTGCCTCAATCGTCAGTGCCACCGTCCAAGGCAAAAACCATCTTCCGTCGGCGGCTGTGATTCCCGAAACGTTCATCCACGCCAGCGGCCGCGTCATTCCGGGACAGTTCGCCGGAATCATGGGTCCGCAACGCGATCCTTGGGTCATCGATGCCGCTGCAAAATGTAAAAAGTGCGGCGCCTGCCCGAATTGTTTTGACCATCAACAGCGCGATTGGGAGCACACGGGCGATCCCGTTTTCGAGTCACCCAACCTCCGCCTGCCCGACCAGTTGACATCACAGCGACTCGGACGCCGGTTAGATTTGATGCAAATTGTCGAAGATGGCCAACGACATCTTGATCGCGCCGCCGATGTCGCCGCCATGGATCGCAATCGCCAAACGGCGATTTCGTTATTGACCTCCGGCAAAGTCCGCAAAGCCTTTGACGTGCATGCGGAACCGGACGAAGTGCAAGAAGCTTATGGCAAAAACCGTTTCGGTTGGTCACTGCTCATGGCCCGCAGCTTGATCGAAGTGGGTGTGGGCATGGTGCAGGTGAATCTGGGCCGCAATGAATCCTGGGATACACACGGCAACATTTTTCCGCACCTTAAGAATCATCTCTTCCCCCCCACCGACCGCGCCGTCTCGGCGTTGATTGACGATTTGGAACAGCGGGGGTTATTGGATTCGACGTTGATCGTGATGGCGGGAGAATTTGGCCGGACCCCGAAAATTTCGCGACTGGCTCGTTTCTACAAATACCCCGGCCGCGACCATTGGGGAGCCGTGCAATCGGTCTTCTTTGCCGGCGGCGGCGTCCGCGGCGGGACGGTGATCGGTTCGACCGATAAAATCGGCGGCTATCCGCAGGACCTGCCCCAACGGCCGGAAAACATGGCGGCAACGATTTATGATGCTCTGGGGATTCATCGTGAAGCGGCTTGGTATAGCTCACTCAATCGCCCCCATTTTGTGTACCACGGCGATCCGATCGCCGGTTTGATCGGCTAATGTTACGGCCAGTCTACGCTTGGCTGCGACGCATTGTCTGGATGAATTCCCCACAGTCGTGAGATGGAATGCTATGACCCTCAATTTCGATCCATATCGATTGCGCAGCGGTCTTGTTTCGCTGCTTGCCGTCTGGTTTCTAGTAGGAACCGCCTGCGCAGCTGAATCCGACGCCGAAAAACCACGGCAGCAGCGATTTATTTATAACTCCGACGCCAACCACATTTACCACTATAAGCCGGCGCCGATGAACGTGGCGGACCTGCAGGGGTATGTGGACGAAGTTGTGGGGACAGGGGTGACGACGTTTTTTGCCTCGCCCAACTGGGGCATGCCGATGGCCTATCCCAGCGAAGTCACAGAGATCATTGGCGCGCAGCTTGCCCCGGAAAAGCTGGCCGAGATGCGGAAGGCCAGCGTGACGAAAGGGAGCTCTGCGGAACGGGCACTGGCAAATTTTTACGGGTTCATCGATGCCGGCCATGACCCGTTTCGAATAATGATCGACCGCGCCCGCGAAAAGAAGCTCGAGGTTTTCATCTCCTACCGGCCGAATGAAATCCACGATGTGCAAAACCCCGACAGTTTTATCGTCACCGATTTCTGGCGCGATCATCCTGAGTGGCGCGTCGGAAAGATCGGGGATGAAATCAGCCCGCTATTTGCGGAAATCATCGGCGGCAGTAAAGAGCACCGCGTGCATCCGATCGTGGCCTCCTGGTTTCCCGGAGCACTGAATTTCGCCATTCCCGAAGTCCGTGCGCAACGGTTGGAGGAACTTCGCGAGTGTTGTGAGCGGTACCCGATCGATGGATTGGATATCGATTTCCAACGGTTCCCGATCTATTTTCCACAAGACGCCGGTGCAGAAAATGTGGAGACCATGACCGCTTGGATGCGAGAAGTCCGCGCCATGACCCGCGAGGTGGGTGAGAAACGAGGCCGGCCGTTGCTGCTTTCCGCACGTATCATGGCCCGCCCCCAACAAAACTTGGCCATCGGCCTCGACCCGGTCACTTGGGCCAAAGAGGGGCTGATTGACTTTGTCGAAGTCTCGCACTATTTGCGGAACGATTTCCCGCTGCCGATCCAGGAATACCGCAAACTCATGCCGGCGGAGCTGCCGATCTATGCCTCGGTTGAAGTGGAAAAGGAGAGCGACCGATATCGCCGCATCGCCCGCCAGTTGTATGACGACGGCGTCGATGGATTGATGATGTTCAACTACTTCACCCGCCGCGAAGGGGGCGTGGAACCTAATTTCACGCTGTTTAATGAACTCAGCGACCCGGCATTGCTCAAGCCGGTTGCTCCTTAATTGCCCTCGTTGACCGCAACCCCTCCATCGTGCTTGCCGTTTGCGGACGATCCCGGCAGAATGAGACATTGAGAATGATGTTGCGTCTTGTTCAGTCGACCCGGAGCAAACCCCCATGGCAACCAATGCCGTCTTAATATCATTGTGTTCGTTCGCAGTGCTGATTTTGGCCTATTTTACTTACGGCCGATTTTTGGCGCGGCGCATTTTTCGTTTGGATCCCAACCGCCCCACGCCGGCGCATACCAAACAGGATGGCGTCGACTATGTTCCGACAAAAATCCCCGTCTTATTCGGGCATCATTTTGCCTCGATCGCTGGTCTCGGTCCGATTTTGGGGCCGGCGATTGCCGTGATTTGGGGATGGGGGCCGGCGGTGTTGTGGGTCGTCTGCGGCTGCATCTTCATGGGAGCCGTGCATGACTTGGGCGCACTGACTGTTAGCCTGCGCTATCAAGGGCGTTCCATCGGCGATGTCTGCAGCGACTTGATTGGTCACCGGGCGCGGTTTTTGTTTTTGCTGATCATCTTTTTTCTGATGTCGTTGGCGATGGGGGCATTCGTCAACGCCATCTCGGCGCTGTTTGTTAAATTCCACCCCGGTGCGATCATTCCTTCGTTTGGATTGATGTTGGTGGCAATGTGTATCGGCATTGCCGTGTATCGCTTGCGTGTGGGGCTTGGCCCCGCGACGGTTGTGGGGCTGATTGCTTTTGGCGGATTGATTTATTGGGGCGTGCAACAACCGTTGCCCACGTATCAGTGGTTCGCCTCAGACGTCACGCAGCAGTTGCTTACCGAGAGTCGTAACGCGGGAGCCGATGTCGACCATGGTTCCATTGCTGCGGCTCAAGTCTTGCAAGAGAGCGGTCATGAATCCGCCGCCGCTGATCTGACAGCTGCTGCAACGACGGCCAGCCGCACGTGGATTTACGTGCTGCTGGGCTATGGATTCATCGCGTCGGTCCTGCCCGTGTGGTTGTTGCTCCAGCCGCGGGACTACATCAACAGCTTTCAACTTTATCTGGCGCTGGCGTTATTGGTGGCCGGCTTGTTGGTTGCCGCGGCGACGGGGTCGGATTTCAACGTGATTGATGCGGCCATGATTCGGGACGATCCGCAAATGGGAGCGCCGCCGATGGTGCCGTTTTTGTTTGTCACGATTGCCTGCGGAGCGGTGAGCGGGTTTCACAGTCTGGTTTCCAGCGGTACCACGGTGCGGCAATTGGATCGTGAAACCGATGCCTTGCCGATTGGTTTTGGCGCCATGCTCACCGAAGGGGCACTCGCGATATTGGTCATCATGGCCTGCGTTGCCGGATTGGGCAGCCAAGCTTGGGAAGCGGGTGGCGCGTATGCGAGTTGGGGCGGGATCGGCAAAGGAGGATTGGGCGTGCAGTTGGATGCCGTCATTCACGGCGGCGCCAATTTTCTAAGCGAAGTTGGCGTGAGCGAACGATTCGGACAAGCCTTCTTGGCAGTCACCATCGTGGCCTTTGCCATGACGACCTTAGATTCCGCCACGCGACTATTACGCTTCAACGTCGAGGAGATTTTCCGCTCGATCAAACTAGAACCGCTCGCCAACCGATATTTTGCCTCGTTGATCGCGGTGGGGGGCATTGCCCTGTTTGCGCAACCGCAAGGTGCGGCACTGTGGGTGTTGTTCGGCACCACGAATCAATTGCTTGCCGGTTTGACGTTGCTGACAGTGAGCCTGTTTCTCTTCAAACTGCGGCGACCGATTATCTATACGCTCATTCCGATGGGAATGATGTTGGTGATGACCGCCTGGGCCATGGCGATTCAACTCAAAGGGTTTTACAAAGACGAGCAGTGGCTGCTGTTTGGCGTTTCGGTGGTGGTTGTCTTGATGACGACTTGGCTGGTGATTGAAGCCATTTTGTCGTTCTGCCGGGGTCGTGGTGGGTTGAGTATCGCACATGATGATGAGGACCCACACGACGACCAGTCGGAAGTCGTATCCGCCACTCATCTGGGATAAGGTGGGTCCGACCAACTAGACGAAGTACGAGGAACCGGCCATGCCGTCGGAAACCAATTCAGTCCCCCAGGTCTCGATCATCCTCATTCGTGAGACCGCCGAACAGATGTCCGGTAGCGGATGTTGCGGGCGGGTCGCTGGAGATCCATGCCTGACTGGCAGCAGAGATGCCTTTCAGGAAGTCCGCCGTCAGCAAGAAGCATTCGGGATCTTGCATCGGGCCGTGGTGGAGTTTTTCGCAGAGCAGCAGCAGCGGGGAGAATTGACGATCGTCACGGTCGATCCCCGCAATCAGCCGTATCTGATACCCAAGTTGCTGAAGGATGTGTGGCGGTACCGTCCCGGTTGGGGTAAAGGCTTGTGTTCCACGCTGCAGTTTTTTTCGCTGCCGGCGGTGATCGTCAACGGCCGAATTCTCAGCCGTCGCGGGCGATTGCTGGATCCTGATGCTTTGTGCCATGCAGTCAATGAAATTCTGACGGTATCAAAGGCACAATCGCTACGTCAGGAATACTCCTAACATGTTGGCAGTCTGATGATTTGCGTGAATGCAAATTTTGCTGCGTGATTCCGCCAAGAATCCAGGCAGGCAATCGTCACAGATGGCATCAGCGTAATAGATTAACCGCAGATTTGCGTTAACGTTCGTTTTTGTCAAAGCAGACTCCTCTAGCGAGATAGCGGTGACGATTATTCAAGACGTCTCCTTAAACATTTCATTATGTCAGGGGTGCGCATCCAAAAAGTCGTGGACACTTAGTCGGCCGCTTCTTTCCTGCAAAAAGTTTGTCGGGGCTTGAATCGGTTTTCTGTCGTTGCCGATCGCAGCGAATTGCGACAATGCTCATCCGTGCGAGGTGGTATGAGGAAACGTTGGCGAAGGACACCTCAGCGGTGCGCGTTCGCTGCCGGAAGTCGCACGATGCCGAAAACGAACGCCCTGAGCGTTCGCCTTCGGCACAGCGCGGCGGCCAAAAATTTGTTGAGGCAGGGTTTCCAATGCCGGCTTCAAAACTCAGCGGCAGTTGTATTTGACACTTCATGGTAAGTGTGAACGCCGACTGTCGGCGGGCCTTGAAACCGGCGCGGAATTGTACATTCTACAAAATTTATCGAATTGCCTTGGCTGACGGATTTCTCGACGTATGTTTGCGTGTGGCGTTTTTGCCACGTGTATCGAACTGGGTGTTTGCGGTGAGTTCACCGCCGGTTGATTGTGGTACGTCGGCAACATTTGTCGTCATCAAGTGCCCAGCTGCCGCTGAAGTGAAAATCTATTTCTCGAACAGGATCCGCATAGGGTCTAAGGAGTAAGCCGATGCTTGTTTTGTCGAGACAACGCGACGAGAGCATCATCATCGGTGACAACATTGTGTTGACAGTCGTCGATATTCGCGGCGACAAAGTCCGTTTAGGCATTGATGCCCCCAAGGAAATCCCGGTTCATCGCCAGGAAGTCTACGAGGCCATCCAGCGCGAAAATCGCCGAGCTGCCGAACAGAGTTCCGATGATGGCGAAGCCGCGGCAAAGCCCGCGCCTTCAAAGAAGTAAGTCGAGGCCGTGGCTGCGATCAAAACGAATTCACAATCCTATGAATTCCGAATTCGCAACCAAAAAAAATCAAAACACAGATAAGTCTGCTAAATGCTGACAACACTGCGATTTGCATCACTGGTAACACGAAAACACGGATTGGGGATCGTACTGCTTAACGCATTACAAACACCGCAAGCGGAAAACTGTTACCAAAACTACCCATGTTAACTAAAGCATCAAGGTGATCGAGACGATACTCGATGAATAAGTCGAAGTCTCGCGCGAAAAATACCATTGATGGTCTCACGCGTACTGGCAATAGAAATTGACAGTCAAAAACGTATGTGTGGGAAAAGTTAAAGCGACGTTTTCATTGTGCGTATTAATCTCGGCCCCCAATTGGCCAGCTTTCCTTCTGACAAAGGAAGCAAACCAGCATTACACGGAGTCGTGGGGTCGTTTGGTGAATCACTACTATTCCGTCAAGGAATGCGGAAACCACCTAGCAAACTCACGATTCCATCCCACCCGCTGAGAGCTGGTGAGGGATTAAACAAAGAAGGAAAGGCTGTTTGACATGACGAGGATCAACACCAACGTTGCATCATTACGAGGCTTGAGGAGTGTCGAACGCGCCAATTCACTCCTTAACACTTCACTCCAAAGACTTTCAACCGGTGTGCAAATCAACTCCGGGAAAGACGACCCGGCCGGTTTGATCGCCAGTGAGACGTTGAAGTCTCAGATTGTCGCGATCGAAACGTCGATCAAGAATAGTAATCGCGCCAACAACGTGATCGCCACCGCCGACTCGGCGTTGGGCGAAATCAGCGGGTTGCTCAATCAGATCCGCGGCTTGGTCCAAGAAGGACTGAATACCGGTGCCCTGTCGCAAACGGAAATCGACGCGAACCAGTTGCAGATCGATTCCGCGCTGTCGGCCATCAACCGGATTTCCGCCAACGCGACCTTTGGTGGCGATAAGTTGATCGACGGATCAAAATCGTTCACAACGCAACTCACCACGGCAAACTCAGCCAAAATCAGCGAGTTCCAAATCGACGAAGCGGTGTTCGGCTCCAGCTCGACAATCTTAGTCGATGCAACGATCACGACCGCAGCCGAAAAAGGATCACTCGTTTATACCGGTGGAGACCTGACCCAGGAAACCACGGTTGAAATTGCAGGCTCCGTCGGCAGCCAAGTGTTGTTCTTCGGTTCCTCCAGTACTTACGAAAACATTCGCGACGCTATCAACGCCGCGACCGACGTCACGGGTGTCGAAGCGACATTTGTCGACGACGCTGGGACTGCTGCGGCGACAGCTGGTACGGTGACCCTCGCAGCGACAGGTGCTGCCGCAACCGCCGGGACCGCCACGTTTACTTCCGCTGGTAATGAAAACGACTTGTCGTTTACAGCAGCGACCGCCGGAGCCTTTAGTGGAACGAACGCCGTTTCGGTCGTCTTCTCGCTGAACGCCGATACGAACGATGCATCTTCGGTTTCAGTGACTGGTAACGAAATCACCATCTCACTGGAAAATGACACGAATGCTGCGTCGGTTGCCGTTGCATCGGACATCGAAGCATTGTTCAATGCCAATACGAACGCGACAGCCCTGGCCAGCATCAGCCTCCCGGATGACTCAGGGACAACCGGTTCAGGTGTTGTGTCGGGTGGTTTGACGAATGCAACGTTGAATAACGGGACCGAAAACTTCGATACCAACAACGACATCGTTATCACCAACGATACCTCAGGACTGCTGACCGGTACCAATATCCCGTCCGTCGCTTTCTCGCTGCAATCGGACAGCAACGACGGCACCTCGGTGAGTGTTTCGGGTTCCGCCATTACAGTTGCCTTGGCTGTTGACGCCACACAAACGGACACTTCCAGTGTCCAGGCTTCGGACGTGATTGCGGCAATCAATAGCAATACTTCCGCTGCTGCTCTTGTGACCGCTTCGAATGCCTCGGGCAATGACGGCTCTGGAGTCTTTAACTACACCTCTGCAGCGCAAACGATCAACGGAACGGATGCATCGTCAGGCAGCACTGCAGCGTTGACCCTCACGTCCCAGAACTTTGGGTCAGCTGAGTTCGTTGAAGTCAACGTCCTGGCTGGATCATTCGACACGTACGATTCCACAGGAACATCGGCCGTCCAAATCTCACGGGACTCCGGTACCGACGTCGTCGCCAATATCAACGGTCAAGTTGCTCAAGGGACCGGCCTGAAAGCCTCTGTCTCCAGTGCCAACTTGGTCGCCTCCTTGACCTTCAATGCGGTCAACAACGTGGCTGCTGAAACAGCTCAGATTACGATCACCGGCGGCGGCTCGCTGTTCCAGATCGGTCAAGAGGTTTCCGCTGCCGGCCAATTGGGCATGGGGATCGAAGCGATCAACACGGCCCGTCTGGGTGGAATCTCGGGTAAGATTTACGAACTCGGCTCCGGCCGGGGCAAAAGCCTGAACGATGTTGGTCCCAACGTCACTGGTGCCGACTTGGTGAACATCATCGATGAATCGATTAACCGTGTCTCCAACCTGCGTGGCCGGTTGGGTGCGGTGCAAAAGAACGTGATCGAAACGAACATCACCTCGCTGGGTGTGGCTTTGGAAAACATTTCCGCCGCCCGTAGCGAAATCATCGATACCGACTTTGCCGCGGAAACGGCCCAACTGACGAAGAGTCAAATCCTCTCGCAGGCGGCCATCTCCGTTTTGCAGATCGCCAATAACAACCCGCAGCAGGTCTTGACCCTCCTCGGTTAAGCTCTCACGCCGTAAGGCGAAACGCGGAACTAGACAAACGGCGTCATTTCTTCACCGAAATGACGCCGTTTTTTCGTTGGTATTTCCAAGTCACATCATGCTGTAGCGGCGGCCTTGGTCTTGAGATACCCGTTGCCGGGAAAACTCGGCTCATTCCACACATTGCCCCTAGCCGATAAATTCATTACCGCCGCTCGAAGTCCGTGGCTGCGCCGTCGTTATGACTAAGCGGGAATAAAACAAGACAGGCGTGAATGACACAATTCACGCACAAAACCAAATTGGATGATTTGTCGGTTACGGGCCTTGCGCGGTCTATCTCGGAACGGATTCCGTCGGAATAAATACGATGTTGACCACCTCAAAACAGGGCACGATGCCGCCGCGATTTACGAATCCGGCAGATCTGCAAAACGCGGAACGACTCTGCCGTCAGATTCTTCGCATCGAGCCTGCGCAGCGGGATGCGTGGCATTTGCTGGGTATCGTCGCACATAACCAAGGCCGCAATAGCGAAGGCGTCGACGCCATTCGCCATGCCATCGCGCTACCTGCAGCGAACCCTACCGCCTTAAACAACGAACCGGCTGCCCAACAAACACTGGATCGAGCCGTTAAATTGTATCGCGGCGCGCTGGAACAAGATCCGTCGAGTGCAGCGGTCTATTACGAATTGGGCCGTGAGCAATTAAAGGCCGGTCAATGCCAAGAGGCGATTTGCAGCCTCGAACATGCATTGGCGATTCGCGGTGACTGGACCGAAGCTCAGGAGGCATTGGCTGAAGCCTCTCTCAAAACTGGTCATGCTGAACAACCGGTTGATCTGTTGCAAACAGCGAACCAGCACTATCAACTCGGTCGGACCCATTTCTCGCAGCAACGATTCCAATTAGCGGATCAAAGTTTTGCGGCTGCTCTGCAAATCGATCCAAATCATCAGGCAGCGTGGCATGATCGCGGCGCCGTTTTCTTAAATCAAGGAAAAATGGACGAGGCCCGACGGCACTTCGACAAGACGCTCGCGCTCAATCCTCAACACGCCGATGCACTTTGCAATCTGGGGCTGATTCATCTATTGGACAACGAATTGGAGATCGCGCTCGATTATTGCCGTCGTTCGGTCAAAATAAATCCCCAGCATGCCAACACGCGTAACATTCTCGGAAATGTGCTCCGCGGACAGGGAAAACTGGGGGAGGCGGTCGCGGAATTTCAATGTGCGATCCAATTGAATCCCGCATTCACCGAAGCGCACAACAATTTGGCCCTTTCGTACCAAACCCAAGGCCGGATCGAAGAGGCTGTGGCGCATTATCGCCAGGCGGCAGAAGTCCGCACCGACTGCGCCGCCACGCATAGCAATTTGTTGTTGAGCCTCTTTTACGTACCGGAGAATGATCGTGAGGCGCACTTTCGCGAACACGAAAAATGGGCCGCGGTGCATGGGCGGTGTTCGCAGATCGAGCACTACGAGAATTCGCGCGATCCCGACCGAAAACTCCGCATCGGATACGTCTCACCCGACTTCCGGGCGCATCCGGTGGGAACATTTATCGAACCGATTCTCAAACTTCACCAAGCGGCGGACTATGAAATCACCTGCTACTCCAACGTCACATCTCCGGATGAAGCAACAGCGCGATTTGAATCGCTCGTGGATCGTTGGCGGGTCACGAATTGGCAGAACGACGACGACCTAGCCGCGACGATTGTTGCCGATGGGATCGATATTCTCATCGATTTGGCGGGACATACCGCCGGAAACCGACTGGGACTCTTTGCCCGCAAACCAGCGCCGGTGCAAATGACCTACTTGGGTTATGGCGGCACGACCGGCTTGGACACGGTGGACTATCGTTTGACCGATGCCGTCGCAGATCCTGCTGGAGAACCGGTCTCGCATACCGAGCAACTCATCCGCTTACAGCACGGGCTATTGTGTTTTCAACCGCCGACCGCCGCGCCGCTGGTGGCCGAAGCGCCGCTACTGCGCAATGGATGGATCACTTTCGGGTCATTCAACAATCCCGCCAAAATCAATGCAAAGACTGTGGAACTGTGGGCTGATGTTTTAAAGAACGTACCGACCGCGCGTTTTCTGTTGAAATATCCGACGTTCAATGATTCCGAAACAGCGGACTACTACCGTGAACTGTTCGCTCGTCACGGGATCGCTCCGAGCCGCCTCGACATTCGCGGTGGAAAACTACCGTTCGATGAACATTTGGCGGTTTATGGCGAGATCGACATCATGTTGGACTCGCTGCCGTATACCGGTTCCACCACGACCTGTGAATCGTTGTGGATGGGCGTGCCGGTGCTCACGCTCTGCGGCGGAAGTTTTGTGCAGCGGATATCCGCTAGCATACTCACGCAATTGAACATGCCGGAATTAATCACTGCCACAGCGACGGAATTTGTCAGTCGCGCCACACAACTTGCCGCTGCCACGGAAGATCTATCTCGAATTCGCCAAGCGATCCGCGAAGAAATGCGCGTCTCGCCGTTGTGCGATGCGGACGGTTACACGCGTGAATTGGAAACCGTTTACCGCCGGGCATGGCAACGGTGGTGTCACCACAATCGACAATCTCCTCAATGAATATTCGCACCCCAACGACATTCATGAACGAGAACCGTGACCTCTTTAAAGTCGCGTTCGAAAATCATCAAGCAGGGCGACTCGGTGAAGCCGAAGGCCTGTATCGTAGCGTGCTGCGCGTAGATCCGGCTCATACGGATGCCCTGCATTTGTTGGGAGTCGTCGCCCACCAATCGGGTCGGCATCAAATAGCTGTGGAAATGATCCAGCGAGCGATCGCAATCAACGGAAACAATCATCTCTATCACAGCAACCTGGGTGCCAGCCAACTGGCCATGGGGCGGCTGGGCGATGCGATTGCCAGTTGCCGACGGGCGGTCGAATTGGCTCCCAACTACGCAGCCGCACAGTTCAATTTGGCCCGCGCCTACCAAGCTGCCGGTGAGACTGCAGCTGCGGAAGCGGGTTATCGCCGCACATTGCAGGTCGATCCCCGGCATGCGGAATCGCGGCTGAATTTAGGGAACCTGTTGTTCGACCGGGGCGAGATTCAAGCCGCGATTGTGGAG
This sequence comes from Symmachiella dynata, assembly GCF_007747995.1. Lineage (NCBI taxonomy): Bacteria > Pseudomonadati > Planctomycetota > Planctomycetia > Planctomycetales > Planctomycetaceae > Symmachiella > Symmachiella dynata. Next base: position 7,629,900 of record NZ_CP036276.1, read on the forward strand.
TTTCGCGCGTCCGTTCAATGCAATCCCAACTTTGCGTATGCGCATTATAATCTTGGAAATGCCTTACTTGAAATCGGACGGACCGACGAAGCGATTGCCTGTTTGCAAACAACGATCCAACTCAAACCGGACTACGCTGAGGGATACAACAATCTGGGCAATGCCTACCGCAGCCGCGATCAACTTGATGAAGCCCTGACATTCTTCACCACAGCCTGCCGACTCAACCCTCAACATGCGATTGCGCACAACAATCGCGGCTCGGTTTTACAATCTCAGGGATGTCTAGCCGAAGCGTTTGCGGCCTATACACGGTCACAACAAATCGCGCCGGCCGATGCAGCCACGCATAGCAACGCTCTGGTCGCAGCGAATTATCTCGCAGAGCAGTCGCCGCAGGAGCTGTTTCAGCGACATCGCGATTGGGCTGAGCAACATGCGGTGGACTGTCCGCCAAGACAATTTCTCAACGTGGCTGATCTGGAGCGTCGATTGCGGATCGGATATGCGTCGCCCGATTTTCGCACGCATCCAGTGGCCTCTTTCTTTTTGCCGTTGCTGCAGCAACATGACCGCACTGTTGTCGAAGTGACCTGCTACAGCAATACCCCTCGCCCGGATCGCATGACCGCCCAGTTCGAAGCAGGTGCGGACCGTTGGCGGGACGTTCGCCGTTGGAGCGACGAGCAGATGGTGCAAGCTGTACTCGCCGACGAGATCGATATTCTGGTCGATTTGGCCGGGCATACAGCCCATAACCGATTGCAAGTCTTCGCACAAAAGCCGGCGCCGGTGCAAGTTAGTTTTTTGGGATATCCCAATACGACCGGTTTGCCGACGATCGACTACCGCATCACCGACGGGATTGCCGACCCTGCGGGCGAAGCACGGACGCACAGTGAAACATTGATCCGACTGCCCGGGCCATTTTGTTGTTATGCGCCGCCAAATATTGACGTCGAGGTTCGCTCGTTGCCCGCGGACCGGAAGGGCTATGTGACGTTTGGGTCGCTACACAACTTGGCGAAACTCAATCCGCAGGTCGTCGAAACCTGGAGTGCCGTATTGCGCAGCGTGCCACAATCGCGGTTGCTGATTGCTCGATCGACGTTGTCGCGGTCCTCGGCCGAACGTTTATCTGCTGAGTTTGCTGAACGGGGAATCGCGACAGGACGGATCGATTTCCGCCAACTCTCTACGGCAGAAGGCAGCTATATGCGTGTCTATGATGAGATCGATGTCATCCTCGATGCGTTTCCTTGGAGCGGCCACACGACCACTTGCGAAGCTCTCTGGATGGGGGTCCCGGTCCTCACGCTCCGCGGCAATCGACACGCCGGTCGCATGGGAGCCAGTTTGCTAACGCACATTGGACTGCACGAATGGATCGCTAAATCGCGGGAAGACTACGTGTCTCAAGCAGCGACACTGGCTACGGATGTGGCTGCTCTGCGTAGCCTGCGAAGTTCCTTGCGTGACCGATTTTTAACGTCGCCCCTCTGCGACGCGCGGCGCTACGCTGCCAACATGGAAGAGGCTTACCGCAGCATGTGGCGACGTTGGTGTCCTGTAGAGACGTCGTTTGTCATTGATACTTGCGAGCAAATTTTACGATGACCGAAGTGGTTTCAGAATTGCGTGAAGCGTTTGACAGGCACCAGGCTGGTGACCTGCCGCAAGCGGAACGTCTGTACCGGGCAGTCTTGCAGGACGATCCCACACACGGCGAGGCGCTGCATTTGTTGGGTGTGCTCGCGCACCAAAGCGGTAACGCCACGGCTGCGATGGACTTGATCGGCCGCGCGGTGCAACACGTCGATCCACCGCGGGCGATGATGTACAGCAACCTGGGCGCCGCGCATCAGGCAACCGGCGATTTCGACATGGCGATCACACACTATCGCCGCGCTGTACAATTGCAGCCTGACTTTGCCGATGCCCAGCACAATCTCGCAACCGCATTCGCGGCACAAGGCAATCACGATCAGGCCGTCGGCGCCTACCAACAATTGCTCGCAACGCATCCCCAGCATCGCGCCGGCTGGACGAATCTCGGCAAATCACTCCAAAACCTCAAGCGGTATGAAGAGGCGGCGCAGTGTCACCGAACGGTGCTCGACAATCATCCTGACGATTGTGAAGCGTGGCTGAATTTGGGAGTGGTACAGGCATCGTTAGGGCAACTGGACGCGGCAGCGGACTGTTTCTCCCAACTGTTGAAACGTGCACCGCAACATGCCCTAACGCACTTCAATCTGGGCCGGATCCGCCAGGACCAAGGCCGACTCAAGGAGGCGGTGTCACACTATCGTCAAGCGGTCCAATGCGACACAGCCTACGTCGATGCCTGGAACAATCTCGGCGTGTCACTGAAATCTCTGCAACAGTTTGCCGAAGCCGAAACATGCTTCCGGAACATCGTGACCCTGTCGCCAAACTCTGCGACGGCCCACTTCAATCTAGGCAACGTGCTCCGCGCGCAAGACCGGTTTCAGGAAGCGGCCGCAAGTTATCGCCAAGGACTGCAGTTGGATCCGCAGCATGTCGAGTCCTACATCAATCTGGGGACAGCTTTGACGTCGGCGGGAGATTTCAGCGCTGCGGAGCATTCCTACCGCACAGCGCTGCAGGCTTGTCCTCAATCGATCGAAGTTCATCTAAATTTGGCATCCGTTCTGCAACTGCAGGGACGTATGGACGAGGCTGCGGCGGTCTATGAACGGGCGGAGGAAATTGATCCGACCTGTGAGGCCGTCAAGAGCAGTGCCCTCATGCTGCCGTTGTATCAACCAAATATCTCGCAAACAGAGATTCTTCGCCGACACTGTGAATGGGGTGCGCGGCTGTCGAGTTTGGCCGCAGCGGATTCATCATTCAACCACGACTGCAATCCGCAGCGTCGTTTGCGAATCGGATATGTCTCGCCCGACTTTCGCATGCATCCGGTCGGGTTTTTCATGGAATCGATCCTGCGAAACCACGACCGTGAGCGTTTTGACGTAACGTGCTACGCCGAACATCGTGACGACGATCATGTGACGGATCGTTTGCGGCCTTTGTCGCACGCTTGGCGATCGACGTGTGGGCGGACGGATGACGATGTGGCGCGGATGATTCGCGACGATCAAATCGATATTCTCATTGACCTAGCTGGTCACACGTCGGGCAATCGGCTGGCGGTCTTCGCCCGTCGTCCCGCGCCGGTGCAAATGACCTACTTGGGATACGGGACCACGACCGGATTAGCAGCAGTCGATTATCGGATCACCGACGCCATCGCCGACCCGCCCGGAGAAACCCACGGACATGCCGAAGAACTTCTGCGCGTTCCCGGTGGAATCCTCTGTTACTCACCACCGCCGAATGCGCCCGAAGTGGTCTCGCTACCGGCGCTACAGAGCGGACAGGTTACGTTCGGTTCGTTCAACAAACTGAGCAAACTGAGCCAACCGACCCTCGACGTCTGGGCAGCTGTCCTGCAGGCGGTCCCCGCGTCTCGACTGATCCTCAAAAACCGCTCATTCGCCAACGACACCGTCTGCGCACGTTATGTCGCGGAATTCGCAGCACGGAACATTGACGTCGACCGCATTGAACTGATTGGCCCCACGGATTCAATCACGGAACATTTGGAGCTCTATGGCCGTATCGATGTGGCATTGGATCCATTTCCATACAACGGGGCGACGACGACGTGTGAAGCGTTATGGATGGGTGTCCCCGTGATTTCTCTTCGCGGTAATGCGTTTGTCGAGCGAATGACGGCGTCGTTGCTGACCACAGTTGGATTGACCCAGTTCATCGTTGAATCACGGGAAGAATACGTCGCCGCCGCATGTCGCTGGGCAGATTCGATCCAACCATTGGCGGAGCTGCGACAACGACTGCGCTGCATGGCGAGTGAGTCCCCGCTGTGCGATGAACCGGCCTACGTGCGCGGATTGGAAGAACAGTATCAAGCAGCGTGGCAACGGTGGTGTGCGACACCGGTTGTGTGATCGTCGAATTCGGTTAGGAGAGTTCCATGGATGGACAACCTGTCACAATTCAAGCGGCTGTCGCGCTGCATCAAGCAGGAGCGTGGGACCGCGCCGCTCAGGCGTACGAACAAATCCTGACTGCCGATCCGCAAAACGTTGATGCGCTGCATCTCACCGGTGTCATTGCTCATCAACGGGGAGAGTACGAAGACGCGATTCGGTGGATTCAACGCGCGCTGCAACTGCGCCCGCGGAACGCCACCTTTCACAACAATCTGGGCAATGCGTTCCAAGCCGTCGGCCGTTATGACGCTGCCGAACAACACTTTCAAACCGCTTTGGAAATCAGCCCCCAATCTGTTGATGCCCGTTTCAACCTCGGCGCACTCCGTCAGGAACAAGGCCAGTGGAATGCCGCCCTGGCTGAATTTGCCGCAGTCGTTCGCCAACAACCCGGTATGGCCAAGGCCTATCATCGGCTCGGTATGATCTTCAAACGTCAGGGGCAACTCGCCGAAGCTGAGCGATGCCTCAGCGAAGCATTGGTGCACGACCCCGACTTCGATGAAGCCGCTTTGCTACTCGCCAAAACGCATTGCGCGGCAGGCCGTACAGATGAAGCGCTCGAACAGTTTGAGCGGTTGTGTGCAAAATCCCCCCAACAAATTGACGCCCATTTTGAATTGGCTGCGACGCTACTGGATTGCGGGCGATACGATGAAGCGATTGTGCAACTGAGCAATGTGATCCAGCGCGCGCCGGAGCATGCTCGCGCTCATCATCACTTAGGGGTCGCCCATCTGCGGCGCCTGCATTTGACCGAGGCCGAGGTATGCTTTCGAGAAGCAGTCCGCTTGCGCCCCGATTTTGCGATGGCACACAACAGTCTGGGCAGCCTGTTGCGCGAACGGGGCGAATTGTCAGCAGCGGCTGACTGTTTTTCAGAATCGTTCCGCCTACTCCCACAAGCTGCCGAGCCCCGCGCCAACTTGGCAGGCATACTCCAATTACAAGGCCGACCCACCGAGGCAATCGCCGCCTATCGCAGCGCACTCCAAATCGACGACAGCTCCGCGCGGATTCATAGCAATCTGTTGATGACTCTTCACTACGATCCTGAACTGTCCGCCGAAGAGATTTTTGAGGAGCATCAACGTTGGTCCCGACGACACGTGGTTCCGACAGCGGCAGCTCCGCGACTGAAGAACAATCCTCTGCAGTCACGTCCGCTACGAATCGGATATCTCTCCGCTGATTTTCGCGCACATTCCGTCGCCTCTTTCATCGAACCCTTGTTGAAGGCCCACGACCGCCGCGCAGTCCACGTGAGCTGTTACTCCGACGTGACGGCTCCCGACGATGTGACCGTCCGGTTGAAAACCCATGCCGATACTTGGCGAGATGTGCAAGGAAAAACCGACCAGGAAGTTCTCAAGATGATCATCGACGATGAAATCGACATCCTCGTCGACCTGGCGGGGCACACCGGTGGTAATCGGCTGCAAGTCCTCGCGCAGCGGGCCGCCCCGGTGCAAATCACGCATCTGGGTTATGGCGGTACAACGGGGATCCCTGCGATCGACTATCGCCTGACTGACGTCGTCGCCGATCCGCCCGGTGAGTCGCGACGGCATGTCGAGGAGTTGGCCTATCTTCGCAGCGGAATCTTTTGTTATGCCCCCCCACTGAATGCCCCGCCGGTGGCGCCCGCGCCCTGTCTCGAAAACGGTTACGTCACGTTCGGCTCATTTAACAATCTCGCCAAGATCAACAGCAGCGTGGTGAAACTGTGGGCGGCCATTCTTCACGACATGCCGACCAGCCGGCTGTTCATGAAAAGCCATTCATTCCTCGATGCCGCTACCCGTGAGGACTTTCTCCGGATGTTCTCACAACACGGCATCAATCCCGCGCGGCTCGACCTATTGGGACAGGTTGCAACATTGCGAGAACATTTGGAACTGTACGGCCGCATCGATATTGCGTTGGACTCATTCCCTTATACCGGCGCCACCACGACCTGCGAGTCGCTGTGGATGGGCGTTCCCGTGGTGACATTGCGCGGACATCAATACGTCGGCCGATTGTCCGCCAGTCTACTGACGCAAATCGGTTGCCCGGAATTGATCGCAGAGACACCACAGGCCTATCAAGAGATCGCCTGCACGTTGACGGAGAATTTGCCGCGATTAGGGAATGTTCGCACGCAATTGCGAGAACAAATGGCACAATCACCGGTCTGTGATGCAGCGAACGCAGCCCGGGAGATGGAGACGTTGTATCGCGACATGTGGCAACGTTGGTGTCGGGGCAATCGTAAGGCAGGTTAGAGAGTTCTTGAAGCCGAGAGAGCAAACAGGCATCGGAAAAGCGGACCGGAGAATTCGGTATGGCGTTGAACTACAAACTACATGCTCCTGCAGCAAACGCGGCTGCTGATTTGTCGGGACACTTTCTGCGCGGCAATGAATCGTTGGCCGCCGGTGACTATCGACAAGCGGCGGAGTGTTACCATCAAGTACTGGCGGTATCGCCCGATTTGGCCGAGGCGCACAACAATTTGGGTGTCGCCCTCAAACGACTGCAGCAATTCGATGACGCCGGTATTGCGTTTCAGCGCGCCGTCGCCGCGCGCCCCGATTTTGTGGATGCCTACGTCAATCTCGGCGACACATTGCGGCAGTTAGATCGCCTGGAAGAGGCCCGTATCTGCCTACAAGCGGCCCTCGATATCGATCCCACCTGCCCGGCCGCTTACAACAATCTGGGCATCGTGCATCGGCGATTAGGAGACAACGAAGCGGCGATCCAGTTTTTTCAACGGGCACTCCATCTGCAACCCAATCACGCCAGCGCAGCCGACAACTTAGGGAACGTGCTAGCGCAAACAAACCGCCTGGAGGAAGCTGAAGCCCAATTCGCTCAAGCGGCCTGCAGCGACGCGCAGTCACTCAGTGCGCACAATCACATGGGACTATTGCGGCAACGACAAGGACGTTTGCGCGAAGCGGAACAGGAATTTCAAACGGCGATTCAGCTCGATGCAAGCTATGCGACGGCGCACCTCAATTTGGGCGTGCTCTATCTCTATGAAGGCCGAGTACAGGAGGCACAGCATTGTTTTCGGAAAACGCTGCAACTCCAACCGCAATTCATCAAAGCGCATAGCAATCTGCTGATTTCGCTCGGATACGATCCCGGCGTCGACCTGGATGAGTTATTTGCTGAACATCTCCGTTGGCAACAGCAACATGCCGCCGATGTTCCTCACATCACAACGCATGCGAATTCGCCTCAGCCGCGACGGCGTTTGCGCATTGGGTATATTTCAATCGATTTTCGCCGTCATCCGGTGGCGTCGTTCATTGAACCGATTTTGAAATTGCGTAACCCTTCTGAGGTCGAGGTCGTTTGCTATAGCGATGTCCCTGCGCCTGATGCGGTAACTGAACGTTTAGAAACGTTGGCGGATGAGTGGCACAACGTCGCCGGCATAGCGGATACGGAACTCGTTGAGCGGATTCAACAAGACGGCATCGACGTGCTCGTCGATTTGGCGGGGCATACCGCTGGAAATCGACTGATGGTCTTCGCCCAAAAACCGGCGCCGGTACAGTTTTCGATGCTGGGATACGGCAACACGACCGGGTTAACCACAATCGATTGCCGCATCACCGATGCCATCTGCGACCCGCCGGAGGAACCCTGCCGACACACCGAAACGCTGGTCCGCATTCCCTCGGGAAGCTTTACCTTTGCCCCGCCACAAACCGCACCCGATGTGCAGCCGCCGCCGGCGCTGAAGAACCGATATGTCACATTTGGTTCGTTCAACAACCTCGCGAAAATCGGGCCGGATGTGATCGCCGTTTGGGCTGAAATTCTGGCGGCGATTCCCAACAGTCGCCTACGCTTAAAAAACGGGGCGCTGGGGGACGAGAAGGTGCGCCAGCGATATCAGGAACTGTTCCGGCAACATCACATCCCGGCAGAGCGGATTCTCTTTCAAGGATTCGTCGAATCAGCAGAGGAACATCTAGCGGCGTATCACGATGTCGATGTCGCGCTCGACCCCTTCCCCTACACCGGTGCAACGACCACTTGCGAAGCTCTTTGGATGGGCGTGCCGGTGGTCACTCTGCGCGGCACGAATTACGTCGGCCGCATGTCCGCCGGCATTTTGAACCAAACCGGCTACGGATACTTAACCGCTGCGTCGAAACCACAATACGTTTCGACAGCCATCGGGATTGCCAGCGACGTCGCCCAGCTCAGCGAAATCCGCAACGATTTACGTCAGCAACTGCAATCCTCGTCGCTCTGCCAACCGGAATCGATCGTCGCAGAAATCGAAGCCGCATACCGCACCGCTTGGCAACACTGGTGCCAAACACAAGTAGACGCCTAAGACATGCCGTGCACGGCGGCCTCGTCCTCATACGAAAGTGCTAAGAGGAGCAACTGCCCCCTCTTTCACCTCTGTGCCCTCCGTGCCTCCGTGGTGCCCCCCCTGCCCCATCAAATCGTCAACTGACGGTCGCGGGCAACGATGTCCCAGTGGTCGACCACTTTGCCGCCTGAGACGACCACAATTTCCTTGTGCATGGCTGATGTGGGGCAGATGTGGGTGGGAATGGCCAGCAATTCGTCGCCCGGTTGAAAATCACCGGCGCGATCGGTTTCGAGCACGAGGTGTTCTTCGTTTTGCAGCACTGCCACGGCATCGGGCAACTCGGGAAAAGTACATCGCTTGCCGGCCGGGGGGTCGGAGGCGACCGCCTTATAACCCAAATCGAGAGTGATACGATTCTCCGTGGGGCGACTGATGACGCGGGTTAGCACGCCCGTCGCAGGAGGGAACTTGAGATCAGGAAAGGCAGCGGAGTAGCCCGCATCGTTGTAGACACAGGTCCCGGGACTCAGTTCAATCGTCGGATCGTCTTTGGTAGCATAAACCGGAAACGAACCGGTGCCGCCGGCGACAATGCGCGGAACGGGCAATCCGGCAGCGACCAATTTGTCGCGTAGCTCGATCACCTTGGCCCACTCAACATCAATAGCGGCTTTCCGCTCTTCGTGCGACTGTTGGTGTTGATGCCCATCGTAGACATGAAATCCGCCGGGAATCAAACCCTCCGTCTCGGCAATCAACTGATACAACCGTTCCGCTCGTTCGCAGCAAGTGACGCCGGTGCGGTGCTGTCCGGTATCGACGTCGAGCAAGACTTCGATGGTCGTTCCCGCTTCGGTCATCGCATGGCCGAGAGCGGCAATGGGAATTTCGTGATCGGCAGTGACGGAGAAAGTGACATCGGGATACTTCTGTCGAAACGCCACCGCTCGGGCGATGTTGGGACCGACAAGGTTGTACGCCAAACAGATATCACGGCACCCAGCCTCAGCGACCATCTCAGCTTCGGCAAACGTGGCGCATTTTTGTTTCGTGATGCCTTGTTCAGCCTGCAACCGGACGACCTCAGCTGTCTTGTGCGTCTTACAATGCGGCCGCAAACGCGAGGCATCGCCGGCGATTTCGATGATATGGCGAATGTTGTCATCCAGCAATTCGCGAAAGACGACCAGCGCGGGTGTAATAATGCCGCTCGTGTCGTCGATCTGGTATTTGGCATCCATGGGAGTGGCTCGTTCATTTGGCGTGAGATTCGGGTACCCTGTTACGCCAAGATAATGGGCGAGCAGCAGGTTTGCCACAGAAGTGACCGGCTTTTGGCTCTAGACTGTAGTCCGTTGGAAAAGCTTCGGCACCGAGTCCCGAAAGCCCAAGGTCCAAAACCTCCAAACTTTGCCCATCCCCCCGTGTCCTCCGTGCCTCCGTGGTGAAAAAAGGCACGAAAGATGCCTCAGTCACCGACACAACGGCAAAAACAGCGTGGCGCAGGCTTTTCGCGGGGCTCGATTCCTGTTATTCTGCCTGTTTCCTGACCAAAACCATTAGGTCGCCTCGCGACCGGTACGTACGATCGAAAATAGCGGAGAAGTGTAGTCATGGCACATAAGAAGGGCCAAGGGTCCAGTCGGAACGGTCGCGATTCGAATGCGCAGCGGCGCGGCGTCAAAAAATATGGCGGCGAAAGCGTTTCGCCCGGCAATATTTTGATTCGTCAGTGCGGCACCAAATGGCATCCGGGTCGCAATGTCGGCATGGGAAAAGATTACACAATCTTTGCCCTGGTCGAAGGGACTGTTGTCTTCGACCAAAAGGGTCGTCGCATCAACGTCGAAATGGCCGAAGCCAACTAATAATCGCGACCCGGGAGGGCGAGGCTCCTGCCGAGCCGCGCGCGACCAAACTGCGAAAAAAAACAACTCACAACGGCGGCCCAATATTTCGGTCCGCCGTTGTTTTATGCGCGAGCGCCAACTCAAAGAAAACAATCCAGGGTGCCACTGGCGGCTTGCCCGCCAGTGCTTACAGCTAAGCAAGACTGTGCCCCAAAAGATTGAGCTTTGAGTGTGCGCTAGTCACCCAGTACGGGTAGGGCTGATGACTGAATTTGTCCACCAACGCTACAAGCCGCTCAGCCCGCTCGATCAACCTCGCGAACTGATCGTCGCTTGTCCGCCACTCCGGAGCAACGTGAACCTCTCCCGCATCATCCGCGCCGCCGGCTGTTGCGGGGTGACGCGCGTGCTCTGCACGGGCACCGCCAAGGTGATCCGCAAAATCGCCCGCGACGGCGCCGATGCCGTCGAAGTCGAAGTCCACCGCACACTCGAACCGCAACTCGAAAAACTCCGCGGCGAAGGCTACGCACTGGTCGGCCTCGAACAAACCAGTGGCTCACAATCCCTGTTCGACTACCCCTTCGCCCGCAAGACAGTCCTCGTCCTGGGCAACGAACGGACCGGCATCACCGAAGAGATCCTCGCACTCCTCGACGCCACCGTCGAGATCCCCACCTACGGCATGCCCTACAGCCACAACGTGGCGACAGCGGCAGCGATGGGGGTTTATGAGTACTGCCGTCGGTATCCGCGCGGGTGATGGTGGGGGGCGAAATTTGACTGCTTGGGGATGGCCAGATCTGGGCGCCCGGGTAGTTCGGGTGCATGCAAACTATAGCAGACCCCCATGGCAAAAGCCATTCTCGGACAATGAGTTGTGGCTTGTTGTCCTTTCCTTAGATGCTAGACATGCATCAGATTCGTTGCGCATACGTGAGGACATCGGTTACGACTCATTTTTCGTCTTTTGCATTTTTTCAGCCAGACGGGACATTACGAGATCAACGTCCAAGTTGGGTGTACCGAGCCGGCCATAGTATCGCGAGAACCCCGCGAGCATAGATTCTGCAAATGGGCTATCAAGCGAGGCAACTCGATTGTCTAGCGAAAGTTTTTCCGTCGGAACTTGCTTCAACGCCTGGAAATCGACGACCAAATCAGGAAATCGGAACGTACCTGCAAGGAATCTATATCGCTCACGTTGGCCCGAGCGATTATCCCCGATCAGGCTTTTCAGTTTTTTGAGCACATTATTGGATGGATCTTCTTTTTTGTGAATCGAATCGCTGTAATCTTTAAACTCTGTTTGCTCTGAAAGCAAACCGCATTTTGCAAGAAGTGTTTGGTGAGCTTTTCCTTGTTCAAAATCGCACGACGGCGTCAAAACAATCCAGTACTCCTCCTTTTCGCTGACGGTGAGAAAAAGCAAGTCTCCAGCAAGTAATTCAGGGTTATTCGGCGGAATGACGTACATTTCCATCGGATGCACAACACTCAAGTCATTCGGGGTCGGCGCGGCTTGTCCATGATCCGTCAAGAAGCGACGGATCGACTCACGACTCAGCGTGCTCGCCAATCGCCGAGCAAGAAGCATAGAAATATCGGTCTGCTCATTGCTCCTATTCATATCCGTCCAGTGATGGTCGACGAACTCCCACATATATATACGCAATTCTTCGTTCAGGTGACGTAATAACTGAGGCAGCTTGGTCGAGAATAACGCTTGAACCGCAACTCTTAGATCACGTGGTGAATCCCGACTCACCACTCGAACAAACGGATTACTGATATCGTCAACTTTCTGCGGATAAGCAGTAAAGAAAATGACTGGAACGAATCGTCTTTCGCGTATCTGCTCGTAAACTTGCAACCCTGGCAAGATACTCTCATCTTCCAATTCAATGGAGTCGTCTCGAAGATCGAGGACAACCAAGTCAACTCGCTGAGAATCAAGCACTGAAAATGCTTGGTCAAATTGATCGCAAATTCTACACTCTGCTAGAGCATCAGGAAAAACGCCTTCGACGGATAAAAGCTCACTAACATCGTCACCTTGGCTGTCGTCGACAATTAGCACGCGCCAAGTCGTATTGGGCACCATCTTTAAACTCGCTTTCTCAAGCTGATTCGAAAAACGGCACCAGGCAATGGACCGTGATTTAGCAATTCAAGTTTCCCACCGTAAAAGTCACTGATGATTTCGCCTGCAATCGCCAATCCCAAACCAACACCGTTTGGCTTGGTTGAGAAGTAGGGCTCAAATATATATTTGCGGTTTTCCTGGGGTACTCCTGGTCCGCTGTCAGCAAATAGCACTTCAACGTGATCCGATGCCACTCGCTTTATTGCTATAGAAATACGACGGTCCTCAACCTTTTGAAGCCAAAACATGCTATTTTGAATCAAATTGGAAAACACTTGCTGCATTTCCGCAGCGTCCAGACGTACAAGTGTTTCCGTGTTCGGCAATGTCACCACAATGCCGAGCTTTTCGATTTCCGTACTGAATATGCCAACCGAGTCTCTGATGATCTTCTCCAGGTAAAGTTGAGACGGTTTGCCGCGACGTCGCCCACCGAACGGTTCAATTCGCCGAAACACCGTTTTCAAGACTTCGCCTTGAATTTCAATTTCTGCAAACCTGCGATGCAAGGTAGGAAAGAGACGTACGTCATCTCTCGACGACTTGTCAATTTCCTCTTGCCCGAGCAAGGATTCTTTCTGGATCTTCCCAACTGGATGCCTGCCGTCATGCAACACGACGTCGATAAGTTGCCCCAAGGTCGCAAGGCTATGATAACGTGCCAATACAGTTTGAACTTCTTCGATTTGTTTGGCGATCTCCCGTTCCGCACGTTCGATTATTTTGGGCATCTCAGTGTCTTTCGGATGCGCCTGCGCAAGGTGTTCACGCAAGGGCGCCAGGTCAAAGGCCGCGAACAAGCTGCCGAGCGGTCGTTTTGACTCTTCGGAGATCTTCCGAGGCCGTACGGCAAATCGCGTCTTCTCCATAAAGGAAAGTACTTCAATCAGGATTTGCCGTAGATCATCCAGCGCTTGATTTTCATCCAAGCCCTCGCGGTTCGACTGATCTCGCAGCTTAGGGTTTTCATCAGCTGTAATACTGACATACCCAACGATCTGATTATTTGAAAGGCGCAAAGTCGGGTTTTGTACGCGGCGCATATCCAGACGCAACCAATCGTCGCGTGGTTCACCGTAGGGCAGAACGCGAAACTCGTCACGGTAGATGTTCACGCCCGCCATTGCATCCAAATCTCGCCGTACATCGGAAATCGTGGAACTCGTCTGTTGGACAACATTGCCAAGTTCGTCACGATCCCAAACTCGCAGCTCCAGCTCGAATGGTCCACATTCAGGACGCTGCCTTTTGTCCTCGTCCATCTCCCCTTCAGCAGCATCAGGCTTCAAGAGTTTCTTCGTGTATTTTCTTGCCTCCTCACCCTCTATTTTAAGGAGTTTTTCAGCATCATTTGCCTCATGAACGAAGTACCCTGATTCTTTAAATGTTTGCCCCTCGGAGTAAACACGGTACGTGAAGTTGAATTTGCCGGTGGCGTCAACCGACCCTTTAACGGAATAATGCGGATACTTGATAATTTTCGGCGGCGATACATCCTGTGCGAATTCAGCAAGATTGTCAGGAAGTTCCAGTTTTATCGAAAACTCTGACTGTTTTCTGAATGGTGAGACTAAGCGAGCCAAACCTCGCTGCAACTCTTCAAAGTCCCTTTTACTCCAAACCTTCTTCAACCCATTCATTCGGAGAATGGTTCCGTGGCTCAAATCTTTGCCATGGGGCTGCTCCTTGGATTTCCAAAGCGACTCAATAGCCCCATTTCGGCAGATCTCTTTTCGGGGACGCTGTTCAATAAGGATTAGAATCTCGTCTAGATATTTCTGCTCGTCATCAAATTGTGTCCAGTCGAAGACGCCGTAGATCTCGAGAGAGGATGACACTTGTTTCGTCACCAATTCCAACTCATCGGCAAGACGCGAAGCTGCAAATCTTCCTATCCCTTTTTCCCCCAGGACTCGCCGACCAAGTTTTGAGCTACTTTTCTTATTGTGTTTGTTGTAGGTCGCCGGTTCCATCCAAGCTTGATCAATAACATTTAGAGACATACCAGTTCCGTTATCGATTACTTCAATTGCTCCCTTACCAGGCTCAAGCTGCCCGGTAAAACGTATTAGGACGCGTTCGGCATCTGCGTCATACGAATTCTTCACCAACTCAATAATCGCAACAGTCTCACTGCTAATCAACTCTTCACCGAGCGTGCGGAGAATCCTAGCTTTTGGGCGAAGCGCTAGGTATTTAGGTTCGTCTGTTGTGTTGGACATAATCTTCTTCGCTAATAGGTCACGCTTGTCTTGTTAAACCCCTCACCGCGGCTCGCATCACAGGCGGGCAAACGGCATTACCAAGCAACTTAATACTATCACGCCGACTACTAGTTTTGACAGAGAACTTCATAGGCATACCCATGGCAGCCTTTAATTCCGGCACCTGAAGCATTCGCATAAAATGCTGTGCCTTCTTAACTTTTACATATGCAAAACGGTCAAGCGTAGTAATAGTTCGTAAGGGACGTGTAAGCCGCTGCCATCCTCCTGCATGATCGCTACCGTAGTATACGATTAGAAATGGGCGTTTCGTTCCCACGACATCCATCGCCCTCTCGGCGCGTGCCAACGTCGCGTCTGCTCTTCCAGGCTGTCGCAATGGCGTGAATCTGTACTCGCTATTTTTGACAATGATGCTTGAGGCTGGAATGGGAAACGCGAAATTGGATGTGATCGATGCCGGTTCGCGTTCTCGATCACAAAGAAGAAACAGTCTACGTCGCGTCTGTGGCACACCGAAAAGCGACGAATCAAGCACCTGTGGGCTAACGTGATAGCCGAGTCCTATGAGATCATCCAGGAACTCGTCGTAGCGTGACCAGTTACGCATATTCACAACATTTTCCACGATGATCCAACGGGGCTCAAATACTTTGGCAAAGCGTATTACATGAAAGGCTGTTTCCTTGCTTTTCTCGCAACGCGGACTATTGCCTTTAGCAGGACTGTGGTTGGTGCACTCTGGTGACGCAATCAAGAGGTTAATGTCTTTTATTTCACTTCTCAACTGCCGGTTGGTCCAGTCTTCCAGTCGCCCCTCAAAAAACCATGCGTCTGGAAAATTGGCAGAGTACGCATCACCTGCGATATCCCATTTATCGAATCCTGCGACGACCTCGGCACCAGCGAGTTTGGCCCCCCAGCTGCTTCCACCTGCGCCGCAGAATAAATCGATGGCCCGAACTCCTGCTGAATTGTTTATGCTCGTCCTCACCATATTCGCCTTCTCCAATGTCAAGGGGCCATAACTTCACCTAATGTAAGGAGTTATCGGCAAAAACAGTGCAGAACACCAGGTCGCTTCCTGGCACCGTGCACGGTCATAGTGGTGTAAGTAGCGATTGGAGCCACATATAACGGCATTTTCTCGCTCATTGCCAATGGCTTAAACTGCATGCTTGGCTGGGCAGTTCACCACGTGAGATCGATTTCTCGCCGAGACACCTGGGACAGGGCCGGTGTTGAAGAAGGGTGACCGTGTGCGGCTTCAATTCGACATTCAGCTCAACCGTGGCGACTTTGTTGCCAAAGACCGCGACGAGATATTGACCGTCGGTGCCCGGCATCTGATCGCCGGTTTCCGCTACGGCCTGGAGGGGATGCGCGTCGGAGGCATGCGTCAATTCCGAGCGAGTCCGCATTTGTGTTACCGCGACGAAGAGCTTCAGGGCATCCCGAAGAATGCCGTGCTGGTTTTCAACATCAAGTCTGTGGAGCTCATGGGCTAACGAAGCATCGCATGTCTTCCAGCCAAATTGGATCGCGCGCAACACAAACATCTCTTTGAGCAACTCGTCGCGCGTCGCCAATTCCGCGCTCTTTTTCTGCCATAACGTTATGCAACTTGCATAACTTTTCGAGGCTCAGCGTGCTTGCAGGAATGTGTTCTAAGAATCTCGGTAATTTCCCTATTTTTTTGTTTACATTCCTTAACAAATCCGTAGACTCATTAGCTTAGTAACCTTTGAGGTCAAATGTCACAGCGTGGCATTTGAAGTCAAGCAGGCGTTTTGAGCCTGCTTCAGGAGATACAAACTCTCGCAGTTCTCGAAAGTTTGCCGGCGATGAAAAAAGCAGTGCGCGCTGCGACGTTGCGCTGTTTTTTGAACGGCTGGAAAACTTGAATAGCAACGATTTCTCTCCCTCTCATTGAATTTCGAGGCTCAGTTCATGGCTCGCGCAATTTTCGCAGCTCCTCTTCGAACACAATTGACGCTTCAATTGTTCCGCCCGCTGGCCGTCTTGTTTGCCATGGTGTTGTTCTCATCGACTTTGACCGGTTGCGGCGATACTTCGCACGGCGACCGTGTTCCACTGACTGGTACCGTCAAAAAAGGAGGAGAATTGTTGCAGACAAAAGCAACGATTTACTTCAATCCTTTGCCGGATCAAGGTGGAAACGGCTCCAGTGGCGAGGTTGCCGAAGGTCGGTTTACGATCCCCGCAGAAAGCGGTCCGACACCGGGCAAAAAGTACAATGTTTCTGTGATCACATCACCTGGTATTCCTGCCGACGACACGCCGCGGGACCAGATCAAGCTTCCGGAACGCTTGGAAACGACGGTCGAAATCCCGTCGCGCGACAGTGAGGACAGTCCGGAGCTAGAGATTGTTTTTGACTGACGTCATCACCAATCTTTCTTTGAGTTGACACGATGTCCTTTTTAACCCTTTTCAGCGGGAGGAGTTATGTTGCAAACACGAAAACGCACGTCGGGATTCACACTCATTGAGCTACTGGTGGTGATTGCTATCATTGCCATTTTGATTGCTCTGTTGTTGCCAGCTGTCCAGCAGGCACGCGAGGCAGCTCGCCGCACCCAGTGCCGCAACAACCTGAAGCAAATCGGACTGGCGCTACACAACTACCACGATGTCCATGGGACATTTCCCATCGGCAACCTTTATGCCGGAACAGCCACCTCCAATGGCTGGTCATGGATTGCTTACATTCTCCCGTACATGGATCTTGGAAACGACTACGAGCAGTTGGACTTTGCTTATGCCGACCCCGCTTCCACAGGTCGCTGTTCAGAGTTCATGGGCCAGCAAGAGACCAACTTTCCGACTGAAAACTGGACGTGGACACAAACCAAACCGGTTTTGGTTTGCCCAACCGATCCGTTAGCAGGGGGGAAATTCACCGGAATTACTGGATCTGGAACCTATGAGATCTCCAACGGATCAATGGCCGTGGCTAGCTACTTGGGTGTCGCTGGGAAAACACTGAACTGGGAATGCGGCATGGGGTCGTTGTGGTCAATCACATCACCCGACGGAGTTCCCTGCCAGGATGCGTCAGGTTATGAAGGGATGCTCTACAGCAACAGTCGAACCCGGATCCGCGACGTCATTGATGGTACCTCGAACACTTGCATGGTCGGCGAACGTGGTCAGCATGAGTCGTTGACCTATGGCTGGCCGCTGTGTGGTCGCGGGTATCCCCCGCTCTATTCCGGCCGCAAGGATCACATTCTCGAGATGTTCACCTTCTCCCAAGGCGTTACCGACGACGATCCTGACTCCGGCCCCTCGACGCAAAAGTTTTGGAGCCATCACACAGGCGGAGCGTTCTTCGTTTTGGCTGATGGATCCGTGCACTTCCTGAACTACTCGATAGATACCAACCTCTATCAAGGATTAGGAACACGGGCCGACGGCGAAATCTTGGACGAATTCTAAAGCCCTCTGGGACGGATTCAAACTCTTCGTCTCGTCTTCACACATGGCTCTGCCGACTCTCCTTGGGGAGTCGGCAGGGCTACTTTCTTCGAATGTACGACTGGACTTTGAGAATGCTTCCCGGCAGCTTGCTGAGTTGTGGCTTTTCAAGTGTGTGATTTGGGTTGGAAGAAGCAGGCGTTGGAAAGCTCAAAGATGATTTCGGGGCTGCTTGCGGTCCCACGTTACTCAAGCACAGTGACGACGGACTGAGTAGTCACTTTTAATGTGAGCTTGCGTTTCAGCGTCGACACATCGTGTCTTATTCAGGGCGGTTGCAGCTCCTTGACTTCCTCTAAGGGGGAAGTCCGCGACTTGTTCTAGGAGTTTGCTGACACCGTGACCCGCACCCCCTCTCGACGTGAGGATCCATTCGTGACGCATGATGCTGACTCCGTTTTGCTGACCGAACCAGGAACGGCAAAGAATGCCGACACTGACATTGTCCGACCGCGACTGGATAACGTCGATATGCTGCGGGGCTTGGCAATCGTCTTGATGAGCCTCGACCATGTCCGCGAGTTTCTCTCCGCGGCTCAGTACAGTCCCACTGACGTCGCGAACACGACAGCTGCGCTGTTCTTCACGCGCTGGGTGACGGACTTTTGCGCACCGGTGTTCGTGTTTCTGGCCGGAACCGGAGCTTACTTGTATGGTCGCCGCGTCCACTCGACAGCTCACGCTTCGAGGTTCTTACTCACACGCGGGTTGTGGCTCGTCGTGTTAGAGTTAACGGTGATCCGCTTGGCATGGTTTTTTAACTTCGATTATGCCTCTGGCAGCGTGGGACAAGTGATCTGGACGATCGGTTGGTCGATGGTCGTGATGTCGGGTTTGGTGTTCTTGCCCATCTCGGCCATTACCACGATTGGTATCTTGTTGATCGCTTTTCACAATGTGTTTGATCCCGTCTCGGCCGATAGCTTTGGTGAAAACTGGGCGTGGCTGTGGCGGTTTCTCCATGCGGGAGGCGGGGTCACTCCCTTTTCCGGCGTTCCCGTGCATGTGGCTTATCCGCTGATTCCCTGGGTGGGTGTTATGGCAGCTGGCTATGGATTCGGGCCACTCTTGAAACTCCCGCAAGGTAAACGTCGCGTAGAGACATTAGCATTGGGCATCGTCCTGACGCTGACATTCTTCGGCCTGCGTGCGACGAATATGTATGGCGACCCGGGGCAATGGAGTTCGCATCCCGAGTTCGTGCGAACAATGCTCTCTTTCTTAGCCCTGCAAAAGTATCCCCCGTCGCTGCTGTTTTTGTTGATGACCTTGGGTCCGGCACTCATCGTGTTAGCAGCCGCCGATCGACCGCTGGGAAAGTTCGGACACTTCTTGGTCATCTATGGCCGCGTGCCGCTGTTTTATTACATCTTGCACCTTTTTGTGATTCACGCGCTGACGATTGGGATTGTCTATCTGCAGTGCCAAGAGACACCCGCCTGGTTGTTTTCATTTCCTCCCGGCCATGCCGGTCTGGATAGTGCGGGCAACAACTGCGGAGTAGATCTGCCGGTGCTCTACGGCATCTGGCTCGGCGTTGTTGTCGCACTCTATCCTCTTTGCCGTTGGTTCGCCGGCGTCAAACGCCGCCGCCGCGATGCGTGGTTGAGTTACCTGTAACACGCCGGCGAACGTGGACTTGCCAGCGACCTTATCTGCGGTCCCATTTCCCTTTTCCCAGATCTTGCCAGCCATCGATTCCCGCACCTGTCGTGATCGCTTTGTTGTTATAGATGCGGACCCAGCGTTGCTGATCCCCGTCATAAATTGCCAGGAATTCGTCGGTCCGTTCTCGTTCTTCGAACCGACCAGAGATTTGGCCGGACGGGTCGAGTGCGAGCCATTTTCCATTTCCCTGGTCGATATACATGCCCCCCATGGACGATTTCCAAAATCCCGTGGTCTGCACAGGGGGACGAATTACCCAGCTGGATGTCGACTCTCTTGGGACGGTGAATTCTGCAACCTTATTGCCTTGCAGATCCTTGGCAAACCAGAGGTGCCCCACAAAGGAAGGCTGTTCGTAATAGTCGTCTGCCTTGAGCTGATTGTATGGCAGTTCTTTATTAGTTTTCGCGTCGTAATAGCTGATCTTCACGCTTTGCCCAGAGTTGTTGATGACATTCAGCAGGACTTCATCGTTCGGTCCGATGGTGTCCGGTCCAGGTTTTGTTTTTTGGACTCCCACAATTCGCATGCGGGTTTCATAAAAACGGACCGCACCGCCGCCCATGACATCGCCCTTGAATAAAACTCCTTTATCGCTTCGCGGCCACCGCAGTGCGAGCTTGTGCCGCCGATTATAATAGCCCACGTAACGCGGCGTATCGTATTCTTCAGAACGTTCATAAACGAATCGTTCACCCGCGAGTTTCAGTGTCAGCACTCGGCCGGATAAGCGGGCAATGCTGAACACATTGGTGCCTGGAATCGTGAGTTCAAAATTGACCACAGGGCTCGGTGCAGGAAGATTATTGGGGGAATTGAGGAGGACAACCAAAGTGTCCGGTGCCAATAATTCTAGCCAACGTGATTTGATAGATTCTGACGCAACGACAACGGGGGTGGGGCGGGTAATCCGTCCATAAACTTCTCGATAACTGACATCTTGACCGAGGACGGTGCGGAACTGCGTATCGGTAGAGGGCAGTTCGATTCTGGTTGGAACTTCAATTTGAAACTCCTGTTCGATTTGCTCTTGGATAGTCACGATGCGGCCATCAGCGGTCGTGACCTCTCTTGGGACCGTCACCGAGCGTGTCCGCGTTTCGGTATGCATTTCGATTAAGTTCAGCGTGCGGCCTTGTCCACGATCCAGTTTTGCGAACTTTGGTGTGGCGGCCGCGGCAACCTGCCCTAATCCGGTTGCCAAGATTAAAACCACCCATGCGAACGTCTTTGAGAAGTTTGTCATGTTTTCGTCAAACCTTTCTCACATTCAGTGAGACATTGTTGAAGGGGAAATTAGCGATCTACTCTTAGATGCCCAACGGTACCCGTCACGAGCCACAAATTTGAGAGAAAATTGAGAAAAAGCCGATAATCCTTGTAACACGCAATATTCCAACCGAAGAGAATGTGACGTAAGCCTCTTAAAACAAACAAGATACAATTCTTGCCCCCGGCAGGCTCGCCCCAAAAGTTCTTGAAGAGGAACTGTTCCGGGAGGACATTTGTGTCGGCGAGGGAAAACTGTTTAGTCGCAATAGCCCGGACAGCTACCGGACCCGCAGAGCTGTCGCCCCCCAAAAGAAAACGCTACCAGCGAACCTATTTTTCCGTAGCGGGGAGTTGGAGGCGACAGCAGTTGATGGATTGGACGACTGCAAGGTGTTCAGCCGACATTACAATGTGTAAAGCCAGTGATTGACATGCTAAACATCCGAGACAGCGCGAGACGGCCCCTCCTTACCGGAATAATCCCGACATTCCACTCGACTGCCTCACTTGTGTTGCACCGACAGGGCAAATAGTGATTGTTTGGCACGATTTTCCCTACTGGCTCAATAAGTCGGCCATCGTTGATGTGTTTTGTGCGACACATTGCCCGACTTTAAAAGGAGAAAGCTGGCTTTCCATCCTCCACGGATGATGATCTCCGAGCGATGATTTCGGAGTGGTCGGTTAGCTCACCGCACCAGGGAAGAATCATCAATTTCAATTGAGCTAGGCAACTTTGAGACGAACTTCGATGATCAGAATTTTGATGCTCGCTACGGTCGTGTTGGCCGTTTGCGGGGTCGACGCCCGCGCAGGATTTATTGACTTTGATAGCGGGTATGTCGACCTGGAAACGATCGACAGTCCCATCGACACGGGGGACAACCTCGTCACGATGACTACCTATGGACCCGCAGCCAATCCCAGCGGCTTGCCATACATAGCCGCCGTTGGTTTGCCCCGCAGTGCGTTTACAACCTCGTTCAATCCCGACCTGACCAATGATGATGTGATCAACGGCCGAGGCGGATCGTTCTTTATGACCGATGAACACGTCACCGACACCGGGATTTATGCTTCGAACTACCTGTTTGAATTTGCGAATGGCATCACCGAACTGAGCCTGGATATCTTTGACTTCCGCATCGACGGCGGAGCACAAGGGACTTCGAACGCGCCTCTCGATTCAGCGACCGCAACGTTAACGTTATTCGCCGATCAAGCGATGACAAATATCGTTGGTATGTCGTCGTTAACGGTGAACATGCAAACTCAACCGATTGATGGCAACTGGGAATTTCTTCAGGTCTTCGCCGCCGGTGTCGCCGTCAAAGCTGTGTTGGAATTAGGCGATCTGGACCGCGGTGTGGGGGTCGACAACATCGGATTTGTCACCCAGCCGCCCCCGGTGAATCCAGTCCCCGAACCATCCGCCATTGTGCTACTGGGCATCGGCGGCATCAGCTTGGCACTCTTTGGCTGTCTCAGACGTAGACGCCTAGCACCCTTAGCGTAGGACGATTCAATGCGATAGGCGTCAGGCGGGAGCCTGACCTACGTTTATTTGCGGCCGATGAAGACGTAGTACGGCACCTGCACCAACGGTAGGTAGGGGACGCTGCCGGTCTTTTCTTGTAGTTCTACTTGCTCAAAGCAGCGCTGCAGGTACGGGATGTGGTCTGGGTTAAGGTTGACGTTGTCGCCGGCAAACCAGAGCGGCCACAACGTCCGTGTCCCCCAACCGTGCTGTGTGCGGCCAGGGGCGGGGTACTTGCGAGCGACATAAAAATCAACCACACCGATTGTCCCCCCCGGTTTGAGGAGCTGCCAAGCGTTTTCAATCGCGGCGAACCAATCGGGGATCATCGTCAGTGAATATGAGAAAGTAATCACGTCGACCGTGGCTGGTTCACACGCAAAAGTTGTTGCATCGGCGTGCACCGGTTGCACGTTTTGCCAGCAGTGTTGGGCCACGCGTTGCTGGGCGACCTTCAAAAGTGACGGACAAAGGTCAACTTGATAGACCTGCTTCAGGTTTTTTAAGCGCGGTCCGACCCGTTCTGCGTTTTCGCCGGTCCCCGCACCGATATCGATCCAGGTCCCCTGATCAGGAAATCCGAGTGTATCAATCAGTTCTTGCCGGCCATGCAACAATCGCGAGCGAAACGAGTCATACCCGGCCGCTTGTGGACCATAGAACGATTCAAGCCGTTCGCTATGCGATCTGCCGCGTACACGTGATAACGTCAGATGAAACAGCGTTTTCAGATCGCGAAACACGTTCGTAGCAGTGGAGGTCGGGGGCATGCGCAGCAGTCCTTGTGCCGAGTCGTGATCACGCAGCTGCCAAGTCAGCGATGAAAAAACTGCCGTAGGTGTTCACACGGTCTTTTTGATGCAGTTGTTCGGCCAATGGCGTGTGATAGTGCAGTCGCTCGCCAATCGGCCGTGCGCGGCCGCCGGATTTGACAAGAATCGGATCGACGAAATCGACTTTCAAACCGGCGCTACGCCAAATCAAACGGCAATCGGGCGAGGCATGATCGGCCATCGCTTGCCACTCGGCGGCGAGCACATCTTGCGCGTTGCTGTACAACCAATCCATGTGGTCCAACAACACGTAGCGTGAAATCGTGCCGGGATGCTGGTCGAGAAACCCCAGGACCGAATTCGTCTGCACGCTGATGCGATCGACGAGGCCGTTTTTGAGCAACTCAAAGTTGTGCGGTTTGAGGTATTCGGGGCAACAGGCGCGTGTGTATTCGCCGGTGAGATAGACCCGCCAAAAGTAGTTGTCGTACAGCGGCAAGGTGCGGAAGACGGTTTCAACACGATCGACAATAAACTGCACCGTTCCGCCGGGGTAGCCGGTGTCAATCTGTCGCCGTTGGCTTTGCGGCACGCCCAGCAGGGCCATCGTCATGTCGCGATTCATGCACCACTGCACCAGCGGACGCCACAAGGCTTCGTTCAATTGCCGACTGTCATAGATTTGTTGCTGTTCGGTCACGGTGGAGACATCGAGCAGTTCGTTCACGTCGTTACGAATGCGAGCTAATCGATTGATGTAGCCGTTGATCATCCACGCGAAAAATCCGGAGGAGCCGCGGAAATAAAAACTGTTGCGTCGTCCGCGTCCTTGAAACAACACGCCCCAACGGTCCCAAATGCTTTGCGCAGCCGGCGAGAGTTGCGGTCGCAATCGACCGGTATACAGCGAATCCCACGCAGCGACCCGTCCGCGGCCGAACAGGTTGAAGAATTCGTCGTAGTCCAGCGCACGGATGCCGGCGAGCTTTAATTCCAGGAGAGCATTTTGCCGCGGATTGACGTCGACGGCATGAATTTGTTTTGGTCCAACGAGTGCATAATCCAGAGCATTGCAACCGGCCGAGGTGATCATCAGGATTTCATCTTCGGGGCCAAGCTGCAAAGCTTGACGGTCCAGCCGGGGATCTTCCCAACAGGCGTTGTAGACGAGGTTGTGCCGGTGAATCCAATTGAAGCAAGCTTGGTTAATGGATCGCGCGTTAATCATTCAGGTCTCCCGTGGCAATGGTGCAAGCTGTGACTTCCGGCAGCGACAGCATCGGCCGCGCCAGTTCGAGCGGCCGGGCTGGCGTGGCAGCGACGCGGCGCGGGGGTGTCTTTTGCACTGCGGCTTGCGGATAGTAATATTCCAATTCGAGCGCGCCGTCGTTGTATTCAAATAGCGCGGTGCAGTTTTCGACCCAGTCGCCCGTATTGCAGTAAGTCATGCCGCTACGGTGCACAATGGCGGGGGTATGCAGATGCCCGCAGATCACCCCCTGGCAACCTTGTTGTTTGGCATGCCCCATCAGTGATTCTTCGAAGTGGCTCATAAAACGAATCACAGCTTTGACACGATTTTTAGCCAGCGCGCAAAGATGATACGGGCTGCGTTTGGTGTTGCCCGTCAAACGGCTCAACCACCAATTCAGCGACAGGGCAACGTTATAAATCCCCGTGATGCCCATCGACAGCCATTGCGCTGACTGTTCGACGCAATCGAAGCGGTCGCCGTGCGTTACTAAAAAACGACGATCGTCAGCCGCTTTGAAGATGAACTCTTCGGCAATCTCCACACATCCTAGTTGTTGGACCAAACTGCGTATGAAATCCTCATGCCTCAAAAAGTCGTCGTGATTGCCCGGCAGGTAGAAGATCCGCGTCCCCCGTTCAGCCAGAGCGGTGATGTGTTGCAGCAGGCGGGTGTAGGAAGGGAGCCAACGAAACGAGCGTTTCATTTCCCAACCGTCGATCAAATCGCCGACGATGTAGAGGGACTCCGGCGTGACATCCTCAAGAAAATCGAGCAGTGCCTGACATTGCGAATGCCGATTGCCGAGGTGGACGTCGCTCAAAAAAACGGTGCGTACCTGCCGTCGGGACCCTCCCTGGGTTCGCTGCATTCCATTTCCTCCATGACTTGTCGTCAAGATCCAACAGAACGGGTCAGATCTGTTTTGGCATCCACGTCAGGGAGAGCAGATTAGCGCGTGATTATGAGCATGTGATGAAAAGCTCGTGAAACTCAGATGAAACAACCGAATTGATCCGCAGCGCAATAAGACGCAATGCGACCCGCCAAATTCCGTAGATGGGGATGAAAGCTCGTTGCTGTGATACAACCAAGTTTGATTTCACGCAACAATTTGGTCCTATCAGGAGCAACGAGCATGTCCAGTTTATCGTTTTTTGTCGGACTCGACTACCACCAGTCGTTCATTCAGGTCTGCGTGTTGGATCGCGAGGGCAATGTGTTGGCTAACCTCAAATCGCCGAACAGTGCGGAGCATGTCGCCTTACTGGTGCGCGGGGTGGTTCCCAAATCCGCACGGGTCTTCGTCGCCCTCGAAGCTTGTACCGGAGCAGCCAACTTTGCTGAAGAATTGGTCCGCCACACGGGTTGGTCCGTCGATCTGGCCCATGCCGGCTACGTCGCCAAACTCAAACAAAGCCCCGACAAAACCGATTTCAGCGACGCGCGTTTGTTGGCAGACCTGGAACGTGTGGGGTACCTTCCGCGGGTCTGGATGCCACCGGAGTCGTTGCGGGATCTGCGGAGGCTGGTGCGGTATCGTCAACAGTTGGCCGCCGCGCGGCGAAACGTCAAGTTGCGGATCACGGCTCTGCTTCGCGAGGAACGTATCGTCGCAGAGCAGCGCCGCTGGACCAAAGCGTGGCAGCACTGGCTGGCCGGGCTGGACGAAATCTCGCCTCAGATGCGGTGGGTGATGGACCAGCATCTAGAGGCGCTGCAGCGATTGGAACGGGAGATCCGCGCAGCCGAAGCACGTCTCTGCGCGGCGACCTGCGATGATGCGATCGTCCAAAAACTGTTGGAGATCAAAGGTGTGGGCTTGGTGACGGCTGTGACGTTGCGTGCGGAAATCGGCCGGTTCGACCGCTTTCGTACGGGGAAACAGTTGGCTCGTTTTTGCGGCATGACTCCGCGAAATGCCTCCAGCGGAAACCGCCAGGCGGACGCCGGTTTGATCAAGGCGGGGAATCCGGAATTGCGGCGTGTGATCATCGAGACCGCCCATCGCCTGGGCCGTTACGACCTGCGTCTGTCGAAGATGAACACGCGTTTGCGTCGACGCGGCAAGCCGGGCAGCGTGGTGGCGGCGGCGATCGGCAACCGTTGGATGCGTTGGTTGTACCATCAAATGAAAACCATTTCCGTTTAAGAAAGCGTTCGCCATGTCCAGACCTCAACTCCAGCTCAACAAACGAGGGTCGCCACGCCGTCCTCTCGACCTCCTGGTTGTGCAGGCCGAGACGACGGCGAGACGAACGAGGCTCATCGAACGTATAATGAAAAAGTGAATGCAAGTGACGATTGTTGATGATGATTGCTAACCCGTGCTGATGCTGACTTGCTCGAGCCTGACCTGGGCCGGCGGCCGCCGTGTCGCTACGCTCGTCCTGTAGATGGGGCTGTCACATCACCTCGAAGCCACCCACTTGGGCTGGGAGAATTCCCTTGCTCGGATAGAAGAATGGGGACGCACGTCATCACAGCATCGCCACTTGACAAGCAACGAACTTTCATAGAAGGTCAGGCTCCCGCCTGACGCAAAGACCAATGGACAACCAACTGCACCGTCCGCCCCAGTTGTCCGGTTTGCCTAACGAAATAACGGCCAAGAAATTTGTCTATTCATACAATCAACTCACGCCGTAGAATTGCTGCCAGTGGTCACAAGAATACAGGAGCGATTCAATGACACTGAAGAATCAAGTTCGCGGCAGTGGAGTCTTTGTTGCCGGTTTGGCAGTCGGACTCATGTGGGCTGGGTTGTTGGGCCCTGCGACATGGGCAGCGGGGGAGGACGGGAGCGAGAGTCCCGCCGCGCTGCGTGCGGAACTCGACACGATCAAAGGCAAGCTACCCGGACAAGCGCACGCAATGATGGATGTCGCTTACCACTACGACAACTTGTGGTTCGCCGGCCAGCACGGCAATTGGCCGCTGGCACAGTTCTATTTCAACGAGACCCGTTCGCACCTGCGGTGGGCAGTGCGAATTATCCCGGTCCGCAAAGACAACCAAGGGCAGGAAGTCAAACTGGCGGACATTCTTGAATCACTGGAAAATCGCCCGTTGAAGGACTTGGAAGCAGCGATCCAATCCGGCGACCGCGAAAAATTCAACACCGCCTACCGCTTCACCCTCGAAGCCTGCTACGCCTGCCACAAAGCCGCCGACAAACCATACCTGACGCTGCAGGTCCCGGATCATCCAGCGGAGTCGATGATTGATTTTGAGGCGGTGGTGAAGTGAGGGGGCGCTAGTTCGCTATCTGAACGGCGAGTAGCGGCTTTGTATTCATTCCAACGGAGGGTCCGGCGGAGTGGTTTATGACAACTCTTCAATTTCGTCTTCCGTGAGGATGCGGGTTCTTCTGGCTAGTCTCTTTGCCTTGTTGCCGTTTGGATAGCGTGATTGGTTTTCTCCAGTGATGCTACAGTGGCCTGGATCGTCATGCGTCGGGGTGAATGCAATTTCAAGGCCAATCTCTTTTATATCGGAAACCTTAAACTCGCAGACAAGGAAATCCAAAGGGTCTTCCCCCTGAAGGATCAGTGATTTAAGCAGTTGTTGCGGCGTAGTGATTTTTTTTCTTGAGCACGATAGTTCATTGTCCTTCGTCTTCATTGCCCAACTAGTAGCTTGGTCGCCTCCATCGGGTCGTTTCTTGACTGTGACGTTGCTGGCGGAGGGCCGCCTAACTCGTCGCAGCAAGATTTCGTCTTCCTGGATTGGTTGATCCTGCACTGGGTTCACAATCCATTACCACGCCGTTAACAGGTTTGCGATTATGTTTAGATCTCGGGTGGTACCTTCTCGATCAAGGTCGGGATTCTCCTCGTCTAAATACGAATACCGAAAAGAAATATCTGGAAGTATCTCTACGTCTAATTCGCGTGAGCAATCCTCCCATTCCCAGGATAAGCCGACGTTCCCGGCAGGCGATGCAGCGATATTGGGTCGACAAATTCCGATCACCTCGGCGAGTAGTTTGATGATCGCTGCTGCAATAGCAATTGATGTCAAATCAACAGATCTAGCACCATAACTGTCCCAATTTTCTTCCAACTTTCGAAGTTGGTCGAGGGCAATCAATCTATCCTGGAGCCAATCTGCTACGAAATCACGACGCGCGAACACAAGTCCCTCTTCCGTTCCGCCAGCTGTCGCATCAAGTGCTTCGGATTGCGAAATTGCGGTTGAGCTTTCAGCGGCAAATGAAGTGTGCGTCATTATTCCTGTCCCCAGCGGTTATGGCGTACTTCTTCGTCTGTAACACTAACGAAACTCTTAACGACCCATTCATGGGCTAAATCCAGACTTTCAATCAGCTGATCACCGTCATTGTGAGTGACTCTTGCAGTTATCTTTAACAATATGAATTGCTTGGTATTTTTTCCACTAGCGATGTTCGCCTCGATGTAAAGTCGTCCTTTTTTGGGTGGAATCATAAAAACGCGATTGAAGGTTACAATTTCAGGAGGTTGCGGCAACCAACCGTCGGTTGATATCCAATTCACTCCAGCAAATACAGAAGCAAAACAATCCATCACGTCTTCGTTGTCTTGCGGGTGAATATGATTTACATAGATCACTTCACATAGATTAGGTCGTATTGCCCCTAATTCCTGAGCGGTTGCAAACTCGTTAAAATTCTCAAACTCTTCCAGAAGTTTTGTGCGATTGGGCTCGTATCGCGGATATTCTGGCGCATCATTCCGTCGACACCAGTTGAACGCTAGCCGATCGGGTTGGAGTTGGATCATTTCACAACCGGAATGGTCGCGAAACCAAACTCGCTCAGGCGTGCCTTCATGAGGCGTAATTTGAAGTTTACGGATTCGGGGGGTCAGCGGAAAAGCCTCGGTTATTCCATCCAACCGCTGCTTATCCACTGCATCCGGATATCGGTCCATCGTCGTCGAATGAAACAACCCAAAATGCGTCGTGCGGAACTTCTCCAATTCATCGAACTGAATTGAGAGCACCGTTTCCACGACCGGCGGATTGCCAAACGACGGGCTGGGTTCTTGACTCATATAAAAAGTATCCAATCCACGGTACCATCAGTATTTTACGCGCTGGGACTCTACTTTTGTTGGTAAATATCGTCAATGGATCGTGTACTGTTGAATGTGCTGCAAGTATCGTCAACAGAAACCATGGTTAATATTCGACGTAAAGTCAACCCCGAAAGCAACTTCCGCATGCCAAGCAGGAAACGATACTACCTTGGGTAGGATGGTAAGAGAATGTTGGCAACCGCATCCCGATTGAAAAATCTACACCCTCACAACTGAAACAACGCCCCACCCGTCTTGCGCTGCTTGTTGATCCGATTATGACAATGCAGTCCTTCTAGGATGAATTCGGCGGTGCTGAGGTGGAGTTCGTCGGCGGCGGGGCCGGTGGCTAGGTCGGGGGCGAGTTGGGTTGCTAGGCTTTCGATTTGGTTTTGGAAATCGCGGATGCCGTACATACTCTTGAGGCTGTCGGACGTGTTCACTCCGTCGCCGACTTCCAGCGCGTTTCCGGCGTCGAAATATTCCACGACGTTGCGGAACTGGCTCGGTTTGCAGTGCAAGTCGAAGATGTTTTTGACTCCCTCTTCCACTAGACGGTTGATCAACCGGTCTTCTTCGCCGGATTCCTCGGTCATGTTCAATTCCAATTTTCCGCGGGAACTGGCCGCCAGGTGCGCCAGATCGCTGATGCGGGGGACGACGACGTTTTCTCCAAGTGCCACGCCGCGGCGTTCAGCATTGGAGAGCATGCATTCGTAATTGGCGATCGACATGCGGACGCTCACGCCGGAAGCTTGATTGACATGGCCGCTGCTCCGCGCCAGGCGAGATGTCTCTTCGATGATTTCCTTCATGAACCCCGGCACGCGGACGTCGACCTCACCATCACGATCGCGCCAAGCGTTGGCTTCGGTAATTTCGATCCCCAATTCCCGCGTCAGTGGATAATGCGTCTGCACCACCGAACCGATGCGGTCTTTCAGCGGCGTAACAATGCGTCCCCGGTTGGTGTAGTCCTCCGGATTGGCGCTGAACACCATCTGCAGATCAAGGTTCAATCGAATCGGAAAACCGCGAATCTGCACGTCGCGCTCTTCGAGCACATTGAACAGTCCAACCTGGATTTTCGGGCTGAGGTCGGGCAGTTCATTCATGCAGAAAATGCCGCGATTGCTGCGGGGAATCAGGCCGTAGTGCATCACATCTTCGTTGGAGAGATGTTTGCCTTCGGCATGTTTGATCAAATCGACTTCACCGATCAAATCGGCGATCGTGACATCGGGCGTGGCCAGTTTTTCGTGATACCGGGCTTCGCGACCGACCCATTCGATGGGGCAGTCATCGCCGCGACTGAGGACGTGGTCGCGGGCGTATTTGGAGATCGGATGAAACGGATCATCATTGATTTCCGAACCGGCGACGATGGGCATGGCCTCGTCCAAAAACTGCGACAACATCCGCAACATGCGGGTCTTGCCCTGGCCGCGCAGGCCGAGAAACAGCATGTCGTGCCGCGACAAAATCGCGTTTTGAATTTGCGGGATGACCGTCTCTTCATAGCCCAGAATGCCGGGAAACAGCGGTTCTCCGCTGCGAAGTTTGGCCAGCAGATTTCGCCGCATTTCCGCTTTGACGCTCTGGGATTTGTAACCGCTTTCGCGGAGTTGTCCGAGTGTTCGAGGTCGCTCGCTCATAGTAGGCCGTTGCTGTGTGGGAGAAGGGAGTCATCGTGGCTGTTCGGCGTGATTATAGACCCGCGCGGAAGCAAGTCAACGTGATGCCTGTACATGCGCATCGCTTATTGGATCGGTGTCGTTGTTTGTTGCCAACGGAAAATCGAATGCGGTGCTGACTATCCGATGCCTCGCAAGAGTACGCCCACGACATACGCTACTGTTGCTGCGGAGCCACCGAGTAATAACGTCTCCGCACCAGCGCGGAACCAGTGTTCGACGCCGAACCGCGACTTGAGCGCACCGACGGCAAAGAAGGCGAGCCCGGTGAGGACCGAGCTGGCGGCAAAGAGTTGGGCGGAACTGATATCTTTGCCCAGAGAAAACGTAAACGGCAACAGAGGAATAAAGCCGACAGCGACAAAGGCGCAGAACGTGACAGCGGCGGCTTTCCGAGCGTTGGGTCCGACCAGCGACAGTCCCCATTCATCCTGCAACATGGTTTCGACCCAGAGGCGGCGGTCGGAGGTAATAACTTTGACCACACGTTCCAACAGCTCTCCGTCGAAGCCTTTTTGCCGGAAGATTTCACGGATCTCTTCGACTTCGCCTTCCGGGATGATGTCGATGTGATTTTCCTCTGTGCGGCGGGCGCGGCGTAGCAATTGTTCCTCTGCGCGGGTTCCCAAATAATTGCTGACCGCCATGCTGAAGCCATCGGCAAACAGGTTGGCAAAACCCAGGATCACAACGACATTCACAGGGAGATCCGCACCAATCACGCCGGAGACCACGGCGAATGTCGTCACACATCCGTCAATGGAACCGTAGACGAAATCGCGGAGATAGTTTTGCAACGGCTCGCCGGCAATTCGCTTGGCAACCGCCTCGGGTCGGTGCTCCTTGCGGAGTTGTTCATCTGGTTGCTCATTCATGATCTTGCATCACCCAGCGCATCATATTGATGGATTTTCGAGTCAATGGCGTGTGCCAAAAGACAACATCGCACTCAGCCCATTGTCACAATTTGTGAACGTGTTTACTAGTTGCCTCATGTCATCGGGAATTCAACGATTCCTGCGCAGATTCATTTGACTCTCGCAAAAGCCACACTAGTTTTTAAGTAGGAGCTAACCACACAAACGCCAATCCCCCAGTCGATTCGTCGGCGGCGACCTTCTCCTCGGAAGTCGTGGTTCACCCAAAACTTATTACCAGGTTGTCGGCATTAGAGCGCATTAAAGCCGACATTGCGTTCCACGATCGCATTGTCAGTGCTCAAGATGTCGATTCCCTAAGTACATTCGCGGAGCGAGCGCGAATTCCGTGCTCGACTTTGTTCGTTCCGTTAGTCTCTTGGGAGAGGGGAAAATTTATGCTTCGGCTCAAGTCTACAATTCGGGCGTTATCTGCCCAAGCCAGAGAACGCAAAGGCTCCGTGTTGGTGCTGGCCGCGTTTTGTATGGTGATGCTGTTCGGATTTACCGCGTTCGTGGTAGACGTCGGTTACATCGCTTATTCCAAGGCGCAATTGCAAAACGTTACCGATGCTGCTGTCCTGTCCGCCGCATTGGAATTGGACATGATGAGCGATCAGGGTGATGTGGAAACCGCTGCCACCGCAGCCGCCATGGAAGTCGCTTCAACGAATCCGGGCGGAGAAATCACCGTCCAGGGAGAATCCGAAGGGGAGCCGTTCCAGACCGTCCAACCGATCGACATCGAATTCGGGCGGCAGGAATTCAACCATGACACTGGCCGCTACGAGCTCTCGTTCGGCGGTGGTAGCGGCGATTCCCCCTACAACGTGATCAAAGTCACGGGCAAACGCACGTTTCGTCCAGGAATTGCACCGGGTGGTGGAGACATTGACGCGCGACTCCCATTATTCTTCGCGCCGGTCATCGGACACGATTTTGCCGAGATCGAAGTCACATCAATCGCGACGTTCCAACCCCGCGACGTAATCCTAGTGGTCGACCTCTCTGGGTCGATGAACGACGACAGCGAATTGAAGTCCATTAACAAGTTGGGGCACGATGCAATCGTAGACAACATGGAGCAAATCTGGGGCGAAATGACGGATCCCGGGGCCATGGCCGCCGAAATCGGTGAGCACCTGCCATTCGCGCCGGATTATGTGACCTTCGAAGGTCAACCGGCTTCGGGAGCGATTCCGCATATTAAGGTCACCTTGAAAAGCAAGAGAAAAATCTTCGTCGAATCGACGAAAGACCTATCGAATGTGGTCGTCGAGTACACCAACGGCAACAAATACAAATACGACAACCTCAACGTGGGCCAATCACACACGTTTAACTGCTCCAGTAATTTGAAACGCTGCTGGGTCAAGTCGGGTAGTAACGCCAGTGGCGAAGGATCGGGTTATGGCGAGCGGTTCGACTTCACCACCAGCGCCATTCAAGAAGCACTCGGGTTAAGCGATGTCGATTATCCCTTCGGTTCGGGAAGCTGGAGCAGTTATTTCAGCTACGTGCAAGGCAACTCGGCACTGAACCAGGGTGGCTACGACTACCGGTACAAGTACGGTGGATTGTCGATGGTCAACTGGTGGTTGGGTAGCAAACCTGCACACAATCAGACCGAAGACCTTTGGAAGGCGAGCGCTCAACCAGTGACTGCTTTGAAAGATGCCGTATCACTGTTCGTCAACTATCTGGAATCGGTGAAAGCCGAGGACAACGTGGGCTTGTCGCTGTACAACAACGCGAATCAAGACGCCTTGTTGGAACATGGGCTGTCACAGAACTTCTCCGCCATTCTCGAAACGACCACGCATCGTCAGGCGGGTCACTATAACAGCTATACCAACATTGGTGCCGGTATGCGTGTCGGTCGGGAAGAGATGATCGCCAACGCACGGCCCAAAGCCATGCGGATGATGATCCTGATCACCGATGGTATTGCCAACCGGTCCTCGACCGGAGCTTCGCCGGCACAGTCGGCGCTTGACGAAGCCTATTACGCCAAGGCGGCCAAGATCAAAATCATGACCGTCAGTATTGGTGCGGGTGCGGACACGGATTTGATGCAGGAAATTGCCGACATTACCGGCGGTGAACACTTCAATGTTCCCGGCGGCCAAACCGTCGCGCAATATGCCGATCAACTTCAAGCGCACTTCAACACGATCGCAGCCGACCGGCCATTGAAGCTGATTGATGAGGAATATAACAACTAATCCCTCAGCACAATTGCCCTCGCCTAAGCGGGACGCGACTTCGGTTGGTCCGCTCAGGCAGGGCATCGGCTGGATGCTATATTTTTGGCACGAAGACACAGATTGAACTCTCCCAATTTTAATTTTAAAGTCTCTCAACCGACTTTCACTCGCATAGAATTAGCTCGCACAGGGGCAGCATGATGAAATCGATTTTTGCTCGAAAAGGCTTTTCCGAACGACGGGGAGTCGCCGCCGTGGAAATGGCGTTGGTGGCGCCGCTGTTCATGTTGCTTGTCCTGGGTATCATCGAATTCGGACGGTATCTGATGGTCGGCCAGTTGGTCGTCAATGCCGCTCGCGAAGGAACGCGGATGGCAATCAGCGGCTACTTCACCGAAGAAGAGGTCCGGACCGACGTCGAGAACTTCGTGACCGAAGCGATCGGCCTTGAGCCGGAAGATGTCACCATTGAAATCGAAACGGCCAGCGGTGAAACCATTTTCGATGCCGATGCGAAGGATTTGATCACGATCCGTGTCGCTGTGCGATTTGTCGATGTGACCTACCTGCCAATGCTTGGAGAAGGTGGAGGCGGCGAGGACGACCCGTTCGTCGGCCTACGCGAAAATCACGACGACACCAAATGGATCTCCGGCGTCAGTTCGATGCGGAAAGAATAGCGCCCGCTCGGGGGGGCGCATTCTGCGCTCCCATTCTCTTGGTTGCTCGCGCTCTCGCTCGCCTGGGCGCTCGTCAGCACCGCGCTCACTCTCTCGCTTTTGACGAATGCTTCGTCAGTGCAAAAATAATCGGTTAAACGATTTGACTTTTTGCGTCCATGACCTAGGTTTGATTTGGCGATTCCGATTGCGAATCGCGCCGAATCCTCTCGCAGGCAACCATAGCTTCACAACAATGTCAATCGGCCCTTCAGGTTGGATTGATGTTGTCCTGACTTGAGCGGCCCAGAAATCCCAGCATCGGCAGACTGTCATGCGGATTTCGTAACCGTCTAGTCACTGGGAGAGGGCCATGTTGAGCTGCGAATTGTTTTTGAGCCGCCGCGAGTTGCTGCTCGACAATGTAGCCGCGACAAAATCGGCGCGCTGCGGGCAGAATGCTTCTAGAACCAGTTTCAAAACCTGGTTGCGCTTGATCTCGAGACGTTCAGATCAATTTCAGTGGGACGCGTCAGAGGGTTTTGAAACTACTTGTAACGGGTATGGGTGCGCTATCACCCATAACTCCTCGCTGATTGCCGATCAATTCGACGGCCTGCCTTGGCAACGTCTTGGTCGCCGCCCTCGATCGCATCGTTCTGAAATCTGCTCAAACTTCACGGCGTTATTTGAGAAGGGTGATGGTCATGTTTAAAAGAACCCCAACCAGCAGGCCGGTCGAGAGGCAGGATTCTGCAGAGCATCGCCACGGAACCGCTGCAGTGGAATTTGCAATCTGCCTTCCCGTGATCGCCTTAATGTTCATGGGCTCAATCGAAGCCGCGAGCATGATCTTCTTAAAAGAAGCCTTGACCGTCAGCAGTTACGAAGGGGCTCGTACGGCGGCTAAGTACGATTCTGAGACTGATGATGTCGTGGCCAAGGTGGAAGCCATGCTTGAGCTTAGAAACGTATCCGGTGCGGTCATCACCATTTCACCGGCCGAAGTCAGCAGTGCCGAGCGTGGCGATCAGATCACCGTAACCGTTTCCATTCCATGCAATGCGAATTCACTCGTTCCCCTACAGTTTTTCAACGATCAATTGATCACCGTCCAGTCAATCATGGTGCGAGAATAGACGCCTGTTGAAGTTACATTTTGTGAAATCTGGGGAGATATCATGTACAAGTTACGACGAATGGTCGCATCAAAAAATGAATCGTCAAATCGCCGCGGTGCCATGGCTGTGCTGGTGGGTGCCATGCTAGTCGTTTTTGTCGCTGCCGTCGCATTTTCGGTGGATGTGGCATACATGCAGTTGTGCCGGACCGAACTCCAGGTGTCTACCGATGCGGCCGCTCGTGCAGCCGGCGAAGCACTCACCCGCAGCCAGGATATGGAGGCTGCACGACAAGCAGCACGCGACTTGGCAGCTGTTAATCTTGTCGCAATGCAACCTTTGTTGCTGGACGACGCAGACATTATTCCTGGCAACTCCGATTTTCAAGAAAATGGTAGCTGGGCGTTCACCCCTCAAGGCACCCCGATTAACAGTATTCGTGTGATTGGGCGCAGGACAAGGACTTCTCCTTCAGGAAGCATTGGCCTGTATTTCGCGAAGATCTTCGACCAGGATGACTTCGAGGTGACCCGCGCTTCGACGGTCGTCCGTCTCGACCGAGACATCTGTATCGTCGTCGACCGTTCCGGTTCCATGAAGTGGGACGTCGAAGGGGAAACGGCTTGGACCAGCTCCAACATGTATCGCTTTGAAATTCCTCCGGAACCCGATAGTCGCTGGGTCGCCTTGTCGGTCGCCACCAAGGCCTTTACCGAGGCGCTGGGGCAGACTCCGCAAGTCGAGTGGGTGGGATTAGTTTCCTATGCCAGCGACTACACGAATTTTGGGGTCCATAACCATCGAGTCGACATCGATCAAGAACTGACAGAAAATCATGCCTTGATCGACTCCGCCATGGATGACATTACGGCCCGAATCTTTAACGGGGCGACCGACATCGCCGCCGGAATTGACTCGGGGAAATCCGTCTTGTTGGACCCCGATCATTCCCGACCGTTTGCCGTCAAAACCATGATACTCATGTCCGACGGACATCCGACCAGCGGCGGCGATCCACTTGTGTCTGCGAATTACGCTTCGCAAAACAATATCACGATTCACACAATTTCGTTTGGAGAAGCGGATCTCAACTTAATGCAACAAATTGCCACGGCAGGAGGCGGCCAACATTTCCACGCGCTGGACGCCGACTCATTGAAAGCCATCTTTAAGAAAATCGCTTTGACAATCCCTGTGACATTCACAGAGTAATTCGGGGCGAAGGCAACACCAGCTGGGAGTCACAGCTCATGCGACAAATCAAACAAAACAAATCCCAACAAAGCAAACGGCGCGGCGCACTGACTGTCGAATTTGCACTGGTCGTTCCCGTGTTATTCTTATTCTTTTTCGCCCAGTTAGAGTTTTCACGCGCCAACATGATTCGCAACATGATCACGACCGCTTGCTATGAAGGAGCACGCGCGGGCGTTGTGCCGGGAGCAACGGCAGACCAAGTCCGCGCGACGGCACAAAACATTCTCGACATTGCCGGCGTCTCGGTCTCCGAAATCACCGTGATCCCCAGTGTGGTCACGACCGAAACAACTGTCGTGACAGTCACGATTGACGTTCCACTCGATGACAACAGCTGGATCATCCCACGGTATTTCATCGGCCAATCCTTTACCGATTCGGTAACACTCGACCGAGAACGAATGGATTTGATGGTATTCTGAAAAGCCGAGCCGTATTGAATCGCCCGTAAACAAACGATCCATTCTCCAACTGACACGAGAATCACGACGCGTCCCATCGTTTCTTTCATATCAGCCCGAAGCGGAAGGATTTGACACCCCGCTCGGGCTGCATTTTTGTGCTCGCTGAAATCGACCGACTTGCACTCACGCTCACCTGGTCGCTCGCCGACGCAAGAGGTCCACTCAACCAGCCGGTGCGATTGCGTAGCGCGGAGGCGGCGCCCCAGTCGCCATTTTCTCCCCCCATAGCCAGAAATTTTTAAATGCTCAAAAAAACGAACTAAAGCGGAATGCGAAAATTGGACCTTGATATCGCTGCAAATGAAGGGGGTTTTCAGCCGAGCTGGCGGAAACAGCCCGTCATATTGATAAAAACCCTTATATTCGGAAAAGTTGAGTAAAATATGATTGCTCACTCCTATCGCGCATCGTCATAATGGTCTTATCGGGCCAACACATTTGAGAAGAGGTAGATTCAATTTTGCGAGGAGGTCCGGCTATGCAGCAGAAAACTAAGCTAACGATTTACAGTTGTCTTGCAGTTCCCATACTGCTTTTCGCCTTTGAGACGAGGGCACAAGCTGGTCCAATTTTGGGCTTCGGACGTCTCTCCGCGAATAGTGTAGGCGACTCGGTGATTGGTGAAACTCAGCTCACTGTTGAATTGAGTGATGTCGGTAGCGGTCAGGTCGCATTCATCTTTAGGAATTCTGGCCCCGACGCTTCGTCGATTGCGGATGTCTACTTCGATGACGATGGGAACTTGGCAAGTATTGCATCGCTGATTGATGCTGACGACGGTGTTGGCGGAGACCCTGGAGTTGACTTCAGCACAGGTGCCAGTCCCCCGAATATCCCCGCCCACAATAACATTTCCCCCAGCTTTTTTGTGACGGCAGGATTATTAGCCGATTCTGATGCTCCAGCGCAGCCAAATGGTGTGAATCCGGGCGAACAATTGACCGTCATCATGAATCTGACGAGCGGCGTGACCTTCGCCGATACAGTTGCAGCGATCGACCTCGCTGGTGCCGCTGGAGGACTTCGCATTGGCATCCATGTCCAGGGCTATGCCAGTGGAGGGAGCGAGACTTTCGTTAACCTGCCTCCTGGTCCCGACCCTGGACCTGGTCTCGTCCCCGAACCTTCGAGCATGCTACTAATGGCCATGGGCATGTTCGGACTGGCCGGATACGGCTGGCGAAAACGCAAGTCGCAAGCTGCCTAATAGGCAATGATTTCAAGCTGCTCAGGATCTCGCAAATCCATAAAGCCGCCCTCATAACTGGGGGCGGCTTTTTTTGCGCGACGTGGTCCTGTCTCGCTAACGGGTATCTTCGCCGCAAAAATAGAGCGTTGTTTAAGAACACGCCCTTCGTTGGAGGTCGTCCACGCATGGGATCGGCTTATTTGGGCGCGATGCTAAATTGCAACAGCGCGCAACCCGCTCACCATCAACGAAATAGCCGACACCTGGGCAATACGTGCGCCTCGAATCTTTACTTTCAACGAACAAATTCGTCTTAAAAAATTCGCAAAATGATTTGCTCTATTGCGCCCATGACCTACGTTTGATTTGGCGGTTCCAAATAGGTACCACGCCGAAACCCCTCTCCCGGCTATTACGAAATGTCAAACAATTCGTAACAGCCGGTCTATCAACCCGGTTTCCCCTCGGTTTGATGGACTCCTGACTAGCGCGGTCCGGAACATCCAGCATTTGTAGTTCGTTGTTCGGATTTCAAAACCGTTTTCGTCATAGGGAGAGAGTCATGTTGATTCGCGCGTTGTCTGAGAGATGTCGTAGTCTGCTGCGACATCGTACCACCGCTGCTTTGGCAGCCGTGGCATTCATGGTTGCCGGAACCTCCGTCTATTCATACGACGCGACGCCCGACGTCCTGCGCGTCGAAGAAGATTGGGAGCTCATTCTCGATGAGCCGTCCAACTCCATATCCGCTCCGCAAATGATGACCGTGATGAGCCCCAAGGAAGATCTCGGAGACCTCTATGGAATGGTCACCTGGAATTACCGCGAAATCCCCAGCTTCTATTCCGGTGGATTGCAATTGCAATCGTGGTCGGATGATTTGTTTCTGTATTCCAAGAATTTTCATGAAGGTGAATTCAGCACCAAGGGCGAGACGATCACTTGGACACAATCTTTGAAGGTCAACAACAACATTTTGACCCTACGGATTAAAAACGGGCAGTCTGATACCTGGGGATCGTTCGGCGGAACCCAGATGCAATTGAGCGAGTTGATTTTGGTCAATAACCTCAACAGCTATTCGCCCGAAACATCAGTGGAAAACTCAGCCGTCACCTACGGTGCCTATCGCGTTGTCAGACTGCGAATCAAAGAAGTCCGGTATTACGACGCGGACAATAATTTGATCTCCACCGACAGCGCGTCGCGAGTCGTGCACGAACGACCGAGCAATAACTAATTCACCGATCCCCACCCGCGGAGACATCCGCGGGTTCTCAGGGGGCGGCCTGTTTCAGTCAATTGATGAAGGTAGGCACCATGAAAATTCAACACCATCTGCGACAGGCCGCGGAACAGGCCCGAAGCCGTAACGGAAATATCCTGGTTCTGGCCGCGTTCTTTATGATCGCCATGATGGGCTTCACCGCCTTTGTGGTCGACGTCGGCTATATCACACTGACCAAATCCCAGTTACAAAATGCCGCCGACTCCGGCGCGTTGGGAGCAGCGCTGGAGCTACCCGACGGGATCGGAGGGGGTGCTTTAAAGACTCCGACGGAAGTCGATACCGCTTCGCGTGATGTGGCCGTCGACATGGCTGGCTCGCACGCCGGTGGCGGATTGGCGGCAATCAGCGCCGACCAACAACAAGACGTACGCGTTGGCCATGTGGAGTGGGATGCCGAATCTGGTTCGTGGGTCAAGACCTGGGGAACTGCCCCTTACAATCTGGTCGAAGTCGCCCTGCACCGCGATGGCAATAACGCCGATGGCCCGTTGGACTTGTTCTTCGCCCCAGTGATTGGACACAACAACGCCAACGTCGACGTCGTTGCTGCAGCCGCCATGATGAACGGCAGTGGATTTCGCGTGGAACCAGGTAGCACCGAAACCACTGGGCTACTCCCGATCGCCGTCGATTGGGACACCTGGGTGGACTTCACAACCGCCACGACACCCGGTGGACTGTTCACCGACAATTACTATTTCCATGAAGATACCGGGACCGTTTCTTCAGGATCCGATGGAATTCTGGAATTGAACATGTACCCCAACGGCACGGTCGACTTGCCTCCGGGCAACCGGGGAACGGTCGACTTGGGGAGCCCCAACAACAGCACCAATGATCTGAAGCGGCAAATTTTGTATGGACTGAACGACTACGATTTTTCGTTCTTTCCCAACAATGAAATCAAGGCGAGCTGGGCCGAGCCGTTGATTGTGAATGCCGATACCGGTTTGAGCGCAGGAATCAAAGCGCAATTGACGGCAATTATCGGACAGCCGCGGGCCATTCCAATCTTCTCCGAAGTTGGCGGCGGCAATGGCAACAACACCATGTACACGGTCGTCAAGTTTGTTGGCATCCGAATTGTCGCCGTAAAACTGACCGGCAGCCCCAGCAAAAAACATGTCACCATCCAACAGGCCCCCTACACAGGACCGCACATCATTCGGAGTTACCAGACGTTTCAATCTGATGAAATTATGGCACCACCGTTTCTGATCGAGTAACCCCTGTTCCCAACACACTAAGTACGTTTGTCGCTCAAAATGAAGTTCCCAACGAGATACAACGCGACATTTGGAGGAGTGCAAAAGATGAAGATGTTTCGGATCCAACGCGAATCGTCAGATCGACGCGGTGTTGCCGCAGTTGAAATGGCATTCGTATTCCCCGTTTTTATGCTGCTGGTCTTAGGCGTCATCGAGTTTGGCCGCTATATGATGGTCGGCCAACTCGTCACCAACGCAGCCCGCGAAGGCTCGCGACTGGCCATCCGTGGCACATTCACTGAAGAGGAAGTGAAGCAAGACATCCTAGGCTTCATCACTGACGCCGTCGGCGTCGAAGCGGGACAGGTCGACATTGACGTTTCGACCGAAAGCGGCGACACGATCCAATCCGCCGAGTCGAAGGATCCGATCACCGTCAGCGTGGCGATTCGCTTTAAGGATGTGACCTATCTGCCACTTCTGGACGAAGGGGGCAGCGGTGACGATGACCCTTTCTCCGGACTCCGCGCTCAACACGACGCGGACGATTGGATTACCGGTGTGAGCGTAATGCGTAAGGAATAGCGGGCTGAATCACTACCCGGCAAGTTTTAGAAACGCCGTAAACACACCGGCGATCGTCAAACCGATGCAGGAAATAATCAGCAATACGTCCCACAGCCGGCCCGGACAGAGCCGGCGGTCGGTCATGCGGTAGCGGAAAAAGAGCGCCGCAAATGCCAACATCGGCAGCATGACCGCCTGCGTCAGCCCGCCGAACATCACCAGGGCCACCGGATTGGCGTTGGGAATCCAATACACGCCTGCGCAAATCATCGGCAGCACCATGCCGAAAATCATGATCGAGCGATCATGCGTCTTCTCATTGTGCGGATCCATCACACCGAGCACCTTTAAGAAATCGGTATACAGCCGCGCGAAGCCGGCATTGGCGACCAGGAACGTGGAATACAGCACCGCGATCGCGCCGATCAAAAACAACCAGCGGGCATGCTCGCCAAAGACCGGGACATATTGCTCGATCAGCGTGCTCACCATCCGCATGCCTTCGGGCACCAGCCCTTGCTGATACAGCGCGGCTGCTCCCATCACAAAGAAGGCCAACGTGGCGATCGTATAGACCACCATCGACGCAAACGCATCGTAGTGCATGACCATCATCCAGCCCCGCGCCCGTTTGGCCCAACTCTCGTCGGGGCTGCGCGGTCCGGCATATTTGGCATAGCCTTTTTCCAAACACCAATAGGGATAGGCGACCAATTCACTCGCCCCCACCCCGATAATCCCAAACGTAAACATCGCCGCCTTCAACCCCGCAATCCCTTCGGGGATGTGGAACGATAATCCGTACAAATAATCGTCCATCTTGAGCGCGAACTCCTCATGGGTTTGCAACGATATCACATTGCCGATCGTGATAAACGTAAACGACACGACCAACGTCATCGACAAGTTTTGAATCAACTTGTACCGCCCGCGGCACAACAGCCCCACGGTGATCAATGCAATGATTGTGCCCCAGATTCGGTCATCAAACGTGAATGGACTGGTCATCTCCTTCAATTGACTTTTGATATCGCTGACAGTCTGTTCCCGCTGCGCCAGTTCAATTTGAGCAGGTGAAGCGGACTCACCGTCGGTCGGTGCGGGGGTCGTGTCGGCAATTTCCGCCAGTTGTGATTGTGCGTGAATCAGCTCGCGCGTGGTGGCAATCAATTTTCCGCCGCGTTCCCCCAGCCGTTCCATCCGTCCGGCGATAAATTCGTTGCCTCGTTTGATACGGGCGGCTTCCTCCGGAAGCTCATCGGGACTCGTCACTTGGTCGTGGTCAATGAAATCAACATACCGCAGCAGATCAGCTTCGTTCGGCACTTGGACCGCTTTTGCATAGTCGCCCGTGATCGGGACCGCAATCGCCAACGATTGCCCCACGCCGCCGACAATGCCGCCTGCTTGACCCAAGATGGAGATCATCATCACCAACCAATACCACAGCAGCCAATTGACGCGCAGTCGCGGTCCAGGGACGCGGTTCAGCGCAGCTAAGGGGGTCTCGCCGTGGCTGACTGTATAACGGCCGATTTCGATTTGCACGAAGACCTTGATCACACACCCAATAATGATCAGCCACAGCAGCGTGATTCCCGCCTCGGCGCCGGTCTTGGTCGTGGCAATCAATTCTCCCGAGCCGACAATGCTGCCGGCAATGATCATCCCCGGCCCCAGCCGCTTGATAATGCCTATAAAATCACGTGGCGGGTCCTCTGTGCCGCCCCCTACCGCGGGATCCATGGAAGGGGGCAACGTGTCGTGTTCGTCGAAATTCGGCTCGGTC
Source organism: Symmachiella dynata (assembly GCF_007747995.1). Lineage (NCBI taxonomy): Bacteria > Pseudomonadati > Planctomycetota > Planctomycetia > Planctomycetales > Planctomycetaceae > Symmachiella > Symmachiella dynata. The sequence goes on from NZ_CP036276.1 coordinate 7,673,920, forward strand.
ATGGGGGGAATAGGGCCTTCGGACAAGAGACGCGGTCAAATCGTAGCTCCCACCCTACCCTGCCCCGTTTTTGTTCGCAAGAAGTCATTGCTAATATGTCGCGGTTCAGCACGCACAAAATTTTGACTTTTCCCACCCCGATTCAGTATCCTTAAAGAACCAGCGTGCGGCATGCCCGCACTGGTCGGCGACGTTCCTCATCATCACGATTCACGTTTTCAAGGAGCCGAAGCGGATGATCATGATCAATTGGCTGGCATTTTTAGGCCAAACCGGACAGGTTACAGGACAGGGAAGTTGTCAATGTCGCACCAAGCGAAAAGCCGGTTGGGCTGTATGTCCCGCGGTTTGTAAGACCCCCTGGCAACCTGCCGCCATCCCCGTCCAGCCACACTATCACGCATCCCGCCACCACGCCGAACGAACCGCCGCCTGGAACCGTCGCCAACGACTCGGATAATCCGTTCCGGGTAACCGCAATGGCACAGACATCGGGGCGGGCGCAGCCCGCACGAAGCCGCAGTTTCCGCGCTCTGAAACGAGCAGAGTCTTATTGGTTAAAGACAGCTCAAACTGCTGCTTCTTGTGCCTGCGGCACACCGATTGCCGTTGGCAATCGCTGCCACCCTGTGATGGTTTCTTCACGGCTGAATACAATTTGTCGCTATCGCTAAAGAAACCGGGGTGGTGGTCAATCGATGCCCGGCAAGATAGGATGCGGGTTGTATCCAGTTGCACTGCGCTACCGAACTATCCATTTTAATAGGCCCCGATAAATGTCATTTGGATTCCGAAACCTAGCGATCACAATCTGCGCCGTTGCGGCGATTGTTCAAATAAATATTGCGGCCCATGCCGACGAAACCCCCAAGGTCAACGTCCTCTCCGTCCGTCGCGGTTTTGACAACGGCGAGCATAACGCTTTCACCGACTTGTGCCGCTTTGGCGACAAATACTACCTCGCCTTCCGCACCTGCCCGGACGGGCACATGGTGCATCCCACCTCGTCGATCATCATTCAATCCAGCGACGACACCAAGACCTGGAAAACCGTGCACCAATTCAGCGTCCCCAAACGGGACGTTCGTGACCCACACTTTTTGGTCTTTAAGGACAAGCTGTTTGTTTATACCGGCGCTTGGTATTGCGGAGACACGTCGCCCAAGAATTATAAAATGGACGACCACCTGGGCTATGCGGCGTGGAGCGACGATGGCGAAAACTGGCACAGTCCGGTGATGCTGGAAGGGACCTACGGACATTACATTTGGCGGGCCGCGGCGCACGGCGACAAAGCCTACCTGTGTGGCCGCCGCAAACGAGAATTCGCCAAAACCACAACCCGCGCCGAGCGCGATCCGCTCATCGAGTCGGCCATGCTGGAGAGCGACGACGGGTTGATCTACCGCAAAAAGGCGCTGTTTCAAACCACCAACGGCGACGAAACGGCCTTTTTGTTCGAAGACGATGGATCAGTACTTGCCGTCGCCCGTAGCGGCAGCAAACTCAACGCACAATTGTGCCGCTCCCAGCCCCCCTATGAGAAATGGGACCGTACGAATTTCGATCGCTACATCGGCGGCCCCCTGGTCGCCAAATGGGGGGATCGCTATTTGGTTGCCGGACGCAAAACAATCGGGCCGGCAGTCACCGCGTTGTATTGGCTGGTCGATGGCCAGTTGCACGAATTCGCCGAACTTCCCAGCGGCGGCGACAATTCCTATCCCGGTTTCGTCGCACTCAGCGACACCCGCGGCTTTGTCTCGTATTATTCCAGCCACGAAAAAGATGCCGACGGCAAATCAATCACGGCCATCTATTTCGCGGATTTGGAAATCGAAGAATAGTCGGGTGCGCAGTCGGCGTGGTTTTCCACGCAGCCAACTTTTTGAATTCATAGCAAGCGGGCGCCTGCCTTCAAACTGCCCCATCGCCCGCTTGCTGAATGTGAGGATTATTCGCGGACCACCTTCACAGCGAACAAGGCCTCTCCTCGCCGCAGCAACACAAGCTGCTCGCTCCACAAGGCGCTATAAAGCACGCTGGCGGAGAATCGGTCTGTTTTCTCGCCGGCGACCGGTTCAGGATCCTCGGGGAGTGCTTCCCATTTCGAGAGCTCTTGATCATCGCCGTTGTTCGCCAGCAGGTTGATTTTTCCATCCCTGCCGCAAATCATCACCAGCTCGCCGATTCCGATAGGAGTCGCCCAGACGCCTCCACCGAGCCGTTTGTTGAATTTCTCCTGACCGGTTTCCAGGTCTAATCCAAAGATCACTCCGGTTTTATTGATGAAGTAGGCTGTGCCGTTGTGTGCCATCGGTGAACTGAACGAACTGGTGGCCCGTTTCGCCCGCCAAACATAATCAGCTTCCCATGCGCCGTCGTCATTCTTTGTGATTTGAATAACACCATTCGATTTAGCGGATTTCCCCGCATCGGAATTCCCACGACCCACCCTTGCACCAATCAGAAACCGCCCTTCACCCAGCGGAACAGGAGTGGGTGTCGTGTTGCCGGAAATACCCTCGACGGCCCACAGTCGCTCTCCCGATTCCGGATCCAAGCCGACCAAATGTCCCGACGCGCTCAACACCAAATGGTGTCCGTCAGCCACCGGAACAAGTCGTGGACTCGACCAACTCGTCGCGCCCAAGCCGGCGACCTTCCAGTTGTTCTCTCCCGTTTTTTTATCCACCGACAGGACATACGGTTCTTCGCTCCGCTCGACCCAAATGAATGCAGACCGCTCGTCTTGCGCCACCGAAGCAGCCAAGCCGTGCCGCGAGCTGATTTCTCCGTACTCTTCTGCCAGATTCCGTTCCCAACGCACGTCGCCCTTGTGCGTGAAGGCCAACAGGTTGCCCCCTTCGAAGAAACAAATGACCCCCTCCGCATCAGCTGCCGGGGTCGGTGCTGCGCGACTCACATAATTGCTGCTTTTTTGCGGCGTCGCGTTTTTGACTTTGTGTTGCCAAACCTGCTTGCCATCAGCCAGCGCATAGGCCGAGACCAGATAGGTCTCTTTTTCAGGACCTTCCACCGATGTCACATAAACATGCTCGCCCCACACGACCGGTGAGGATTGCCCATAACCGGTGAGATCCGCTGTCCAGGCAAGCTCGGGAGCGAGTTTCCAGTCCCCGACCTCCGCAGAGTTGGACAGCGACACCTGCCCGCCGTTTTGAAAAGAATCCCAATCATTTCCCGCGGATACGACTCCGCTGCCGAAAACAACTAGTAATGCGGCAAGCCAGCATCGGTTCCCGCGAATATAGGCGAGCGGTCTCATCGTCAATCATCCTCGTTACGGTTTGACCCAAGGTCGGTCCGGACGAATGCGTCCGTTTCCTCTTGGGATATTTTGAAAGCGCCAATGATACGTGTTGCCGCCCTCTGTCGGACAAAGGGCGGCAACAAACGCATCACCAAAGTCGAAATCCTGGCCACTTCACCGTCGGCGCTCAATACGTTAGCAGAACCGACAAGGCGGGCGCTAGTCCAACTGCAGGATTTCCACCTCTTCAAACTTGCCGATGCCCATATTCGCTCCGCCGACAATCAGCAGGCTATTGTTGGGATACGGCAACATGCGATGGAAGAAGCGGGCGGTCGGCAATTGTCCCACGCGCTCCCAATGTTGTTGATCCGGGGAGAGTCGGAGCAGACTCCCATCGAAAGTGCTGACAAACAACCGGCCGCCCGTAGCGAATGCTGAACACCCAAATCCGGCCATCTTTTCGCCTGGCAAGTCTTCCAGTGAGGACCACTGCTGCGATTGGGGGTCAAACACATTGGTCTTGCGCGACGGTCCTCCTTTTTCGGCCATCCCGCCCAGGGCAAAGATTTTTCCGTCATGGGCGGCAACGGCCAACGCGCGACGCTGAAACGGTGGTGCGGGAATGGATTCCCACTGCGGTTTCGCTGCCGACAGGTCGAGTTTCCAAGCTGTCTTATGCCACACGGCATCCTTGTCACCCTGCATTTGCCATCCGCCGATTACATAGATCGTGTCGCCCAACACGGCTGCGTCGAACGACGACCGCGGTTCGGGCAATGCGGGCAGATCGGTCCATTTTTTCGTGGCTGGATCGAAACCCGCTGTGGAGTCCTGCGACCACAGGTCCCGGTCTTCGCCCGATTCGTTTTTAGCGGTGAAGCCTCCCAGACGATAGACTTTGTCGCCATGCGGGACCAAAGCCAGACCCTGCAGATGCGGACCATCGATCACATCTTCCCAGGCACCCGGCTTGCGAAGATTAAGCCGCTGCAGCGTGTGCGCTTGTTCTTCGTGCGAATAGGAATGTGCTGCGCCGGTATGCCCGCCATAGATGTACAAGTAATCCCCGGCAACAGCGCCCCCGAAGCTGGTTACGCATACGGGAATCTCCGGCAACGTGTCGGCATCGGTCACAACTTTCGCTTCGGGCTTTTCGGCTTCGAAGGTCACTGTCGAATAGTGGCGAATGTCGTCGTATTTTTTACCGTCCAATTCGCCGGCGGTCGCTTCGACGTGCTTGGCGCGGAATCCGTACTCACCCGGTTGCACGACCGCGACCACGACGGCACCATCCTTGTCAGTAGCTGCTTCGAATTCATCCAACTCCGGTCCGTAGCCTTTCACTTCGGCACCCACAACCGGTTTTCCTTGAAAGCTGACAACGAGCTTCAGCTTGCCGTCTTCCATTTTATGCGGAACGATATCCAAATCGAGTTGTTCGGCCGTCTTCACATTCGTCCAGGCGGCATCGGTCAGAGCGGGGCCGGTCTTGGCGTAATAACGAAGTAAAAACGGTTTCTCGCCGCGGGTGATCACACCGTAATCGTGTCGCCCTGCGAACAGCGAAGCTGTTACTTCTGCAACGTCCGTTTCGGCTTGGAGTGCTTCTTCTGTTTTTTTCAGCGACAATTTGATCGGTTTGCCTTTGGCCGACAACCGCCAGACAGTCATACCTTGCAAGCCTTCCAGCAATTCGGGGTCGTCCGGCTGGGCCGCTTCGGAAAAATAAACATCGACCTTTTGCACATCCTTTTCCACAGACGGCAGCAGCCAAATAAAATGCGCGTTTGCCGTTTGTAGAATTGCGCATTGCATGAACAATGCGGCAGCGGAGAAAACTAAAATTCGTCTCATCAAATGTGTCCTCAATGAGCAAAGGGGGTTTAGCAAACGGTAGCAAGTCCCGTTGCGATTTGTGTTTTAACTAAACATGGAATGCCGTAACCGAAGCCGTTTAGCGCCGGCGACGCCTGCTGGTCGTGAGTGGGAATTCAAATTCGTTAGTCCCCTCCTCGCGAACGGTCTCGGTCAAGCGGCTATTTGCATTAAAGGCTGCCGGTACTCGTACGACATCGATACGGCGGGTTCTCGATTCCTTCAAACGATCAATCGCTGACTCATCATCCCGAGCGTAACCACCGTCGTCGGTCGATTTGATTTCGATACGGTGCTTGCCGACCACCGGGCCGGTGGAATCATCGGCAGAAAACTTCCCGTCCGCAATCGCAATCGACGTCTTCGGCCCGGGTGTTCCCTCAAGCGGAACAAACAGGATCACTCCTTTCGGCAACGGTTGACCATCCAAGGTCACGACCCCCCGCACATCGGCGCGGGGAGGTCCTTCAGCTGCGCCGGAACCGCAGCCGACAATCAGGCCGCAAAACAACATCGCAGCCAACAGCAGATTGTTGGATGCTTTAGTTGTCACTGATAATCTCCCCACCGTTTCGAGTCGCCAAGGCATCCAAGACTCCCGCGTCGATACTCTCGGCCACAAAATGCACCGAGCCGTCAGCACGGACGAAAAAGACACCTCCGACATGGTCGCTACGGAAGGAACGGACCCAGTTGGGATCGAAATCGCCATCATCGAGTTTGTCGTGAGGGTTGAATGCGTATTCGGTCGTGCAAGCAGTGGAACCAGGATACGGATTCGACCAATAAGTGAACGAATAACGCGGTTCGTCCAGGCAGGCTCCGGAACTGAATTTGTAGTCCGGCAGATTGTAGGCCGTTTCACCGATCATCAGCGTGTTGCTTGCGCCATCGACGAAATGCTTCAGCGATGTCTTGCCATCAGCTGAGTCGGTATAGACGATTGCTCCGTCCAACGAGGGAGCTGGCTCACCATAATATGACCAGTACTGATTGAAATCCTTCGAACCGATGTTCACAGCATAGTTTCCCGGTGCACGCCCCGCGTCGACATCGCACCCCGGGACCATACGAGGTTCCGTCGACGAGGGACACATAAAGACCGGAATCCGCTGCCCCGAGACGGCGACATTTACCGGATCGGAGTTGGATAAGTTGAAATCCCACAAATTGTATCCATTCGCCTGATCGATCAACGGCAAGATCGAAACAAACAAGCTTCCGCCGCTCAGCGAACTGTTGGCGTTGGCATTGGGAAATTGCCCATAAATGTCGTGATAATTGTGTGTCGCAATCCCAAACTGCTTCAGATTGTTGCGGCACTGCGTACGGCGGGCTGCTTCGCGGGCTTGTTGCACGGCCGGCAACAGCAGTGAAATGAGAATGGCAATGATCGCGATGACCACTAGCAATTCGATGAGCGTGAACCCGCGGCGAGCAGGTTGTGTAGAAACGGACATGGAAAGCATCTCCTTTGCAGAAGCCAAGTTAAGAGTAAAATTGCGGCACAGACGCTGGTGCGTTGTGATCCGCGGTCTCTTAATGTGTGGCTGGCTGCGCGGAGTTCCGCGTCGAAGCTTGCTGCAGCATTCTAGAGTTGACACTGAGTCTCAATGTCAACATAATGCCGACTTGTGCCATTGTTGTCAATCGCGAAAGCACCCGGCCTGAAAATTTCCGCCTGATTTTTTTCGCCGTGATCGCAGGCAACAAATTGCTCACTACGACCTCGCCCAAAGAATCCACGGCACCGCCACCATGAATATGCATGACCCCAGTGAGACTCCGCGAATTCCCGCAGAGAAAAACAGCGACCCCGGCGATTCCGATCCCCCGAAATCGATCACCTTCGAAGCACTCGCCGAGGGTCAAACCGAAGTGCTCATCGAATTTCACGGTCAGGTCTACCGCCTGCGCTCAACGCGGAACAAGAAGCTAATCTTGAACAAGTAAACGCGGCGCGCAAGCTGTGCGCAAGAAATTGAAAACCGGTGTTGGCCGCGCTGACAGCCTCGCAATCACTCCACGATCAATTCGCCGTTCATCACCATCCAGTGCCCCGGAAACGTGCACAGGTAGGGATACCGCCCCGGGGTTTTCGGCGCGCGAAAGTAAATCGTGAACTGCGATTTGGGTGGAACGACATCCGTGTAAAACAACACGTCGTCGGTTCGCGGAATGTAATGCCGCGCCACCGCTTCGGGATCCGCCACCAACCGGTTAGCCATCTCCCCCACGCTCTTGAGCGTTCCCGCTTTGACCAACGCCCAGTTGTGCGGGACCACATCGGGGTTCACCAAATTCAAACGGATCGCTTCGCCCGGTTTGGCCCGTAACTCACGGGTCGCGAACGTCAGGTTCTTGCCCGTCTCCAACGTGATCGGCCGCGCCTCGGGAATCGCTTTCATAAAGGGATTGCGAATGCGAATCGTGGCCAAGGCCAAGTCAGAAAGAATCGGGTGCGGATGTACCATTTTCGCCACCGGGCGATAACCGGGGTAGTCGCTAAAGGGCCGGTCTAAACGATGCACGGTTAAAAACATGTCGCGCGGTTCCCCCGCATCCACCTGCAATTGCAAATGCAGTTGGCTCACCGGTTGTAGATCGGGGATTTCCAAAAACAGCGAGCGGCCATCGGGCAATACATGCGCCGACGTGATCGGCAAATGATCGTGCCCCCGCATGCCGTGGTGTCGCGTGGAAAACTCCGGCGAGCCATACGCCCCGCTGTACCGGTAATTCCAACACTGGGCGAATTGATTTTCGATCTTCGCGGCAACAGCGGGATCAATCGGCTCGGTGAATTTTACCGTCACCCCGTTTTGATAGACATGAAACCCGATCGGCAATTGCACGCGGTCTCCCGTATAACGCACGCGCTGTAAACAACCATCATCGGGCGTATAGGAACCCCAGCCCGCCATGCCGGAGACATACAATTGCCCGTCCTGCGGATTGAAGCGTCCGCGATGCGCGCCCGAACGAAACTCGCCAGGAAGCGGCACAATCGCCCCCTGCAATTGCCCGTCGACTTCGTCACGTAACAACAGAAAACTTCGCCCGCCGCCAAACGACAAATGGACCAACGCCCCTCGTAGCGGTCCCCAGCGGTCACTGTCGATATAGGCTTGGCCCCCGCTGGAATTATCCAATCCCCGCGGTAAATAAACCAATGGCAGTTCCGGCGCTTTCCCGTCGCGCGGAGCTTGATAACCAAAGTACGGCGGAGTGCCGTCTTCACCTTCAGCAGACGGACGAACGGCGCACACCATCGAGGCGGGGGTCCAGTCTCCTTCCGATGCGGGTACTGTTAATGTCCCATCAGGCAAGATTCCCAACCCGTCAGGATTTCTTAGTCCGGTCGCCATGACCTCCACGTTTTTTCCATCGGGAGAAATCCGCACGATCCCTTGATTGCCCGAGACGGTGTAAAAATTACCGGCGTCGTCGCACTGCAAACCACAAATAAAATCGTGCCCCGCCGGTGAGGTTTCAAAGGCGTTGCTAAAACACTCATAATAATCGGCTTCGCCATCTTGGTTTCGATCATGCAACCGGACCAATTGGTCGCGGCATTGCACAAAGATTCCCGCATCAGTCACGACCAGCCCCAATGCATGGTGCAGTCCCGAAGCAAAACGCCGCCACTGCGCCTGCTGACCGCCATCGGTAAATCCACTCACATGCCACACGTCTCCCTGCATCGTGCAGACCAGCGCGCTGCCGTCGGGAAGAAAGTCATGTCCTCCGCAAAACAGCAGCGCCTTCCAAGGATTGTCGAAAGGCAGTTCAATCGTATCGACCGCATACGGCCGCCCGGTTCCCGGTTTGACCGCTGTGGTGATCACCTCCGGCCATTGCCGTTCGCCCGGTTGGATCAATTCTCGCAGCGGATGTTCGTCGGTCGGCGCAACAACGCGGGTGAATTTGCCATCCTCGACCCACGGCGCATCGAGATATTCAACGTCGCCAATACGGTAAGCAAACACCACGCGCCGGCCATGTCGATAGAACCCGTGATACTCGAATGGCTGGTTCGGCTTGGCTGTTTTCTCGTGCTTCACCGGTTGGCCGTCCATGATCAAGCCGTGCATGAATCCATGACGGACCGATGAAAACTTGACAAACCCCCCGCTCCAGACGGCGTCATAACTGAGCGTCTCAGGATTGAAACAAGCGGAGAGTTCGTCGTCGTCTCCCAATTGCATGCAAACCGCGCGGGGGACGTTCACACCCCCGCCATGAAACACGCCGCTTTGCACGCTGCCCAATCGCGTCTCATTCCAACGCCCGTCGGACCACGTTGTCTCGGATTGATTTCCCCAGTGGCCCAGTTCGCCCCCGTCCAGGCCCGGAAATCCGGGTAGCAACGGCGGAGTCGGTTTCTGTTTGCGAAAATGTGCCGCTTGCTTGGCATAAAAATCATAGATGCGGTCGCGATTGACCGGCTGTTGCCACGACGGCCAATCCTGCGGATGCAGCGGCGCGCGGTCGTACTCAAACGGGGCCGGCGTATGCATGTGCGCATGTCCCATCAGCATGTGCAAAGCTTCGGGCTTGGCTGCATCGGAGCGACCTAAGTCGGTCAAAAAGCGAATCAGGTCCACTTGTTGTTGCCGCGTCATCGCAGCGGTCAACCCGTCGGGCATCAGTGAACCGGCAGGCACAATTTCATCAATATCCTCGTGAGCAATCGTGCTTTCCACCCCGGTTTGCGGGTCGCGGAGCACGATCGATTTTTTATCCTCACGCAGTTTGTGGCCACGGATCGCTTTTCCATCGTTGGTGATGACCGTGAATGAGACGAACTCCGGTTCCACCGTCCGCTGCGGCCAAAAGACCGATTCAATAATCTGTTCCGGCTTGCGCTGTTTGCCGATCATCGTCAGATCAGGACCGACGGTCCCGCCCTGCATGCCGATTTTGTGACACGACAAACAAGCGGTTTTCGCATCGGCGAACAAAGCCGCCCCCCGCATGAAATCACCATTCTCTTTGGCGGCAGCGACGGTCTCGTCGACAAACCCGGCGTTGAATTCTGAAGCCATGGTGGGTGGCTGCTGCACCGCAACGGTTTTAGGAAATGTCCACAACTGGATCGTCGACGCATCTTTTTTCACGGCTTGTTGCGGTTCGTGTGGGATGTCGCGCGCGCCGTTCGAAATCCGTACCCATTCGATGTTGCCGTTGCACGCCAAGCCCCCTTCGACCAGCCGCCCGATCGCCAATCCCCCGGGAATCGCAGCACCGCCTTTGGCTGAGATCTTTTGACTGGCGACCTGCTTGCCATCGACATACAACCGCACTCGCGTGGCTTCATAAACCATCGCCACCGTGTGCAGCTTATTGTCGCAAATCGCCGCTTTCGAACGCACGTGATCGGGCGACATTCCCGGCAGGTAAGCGGTCAAAACTCCCTGGCGCGGCATGGTGAAGATTTCCCAGTGCGTGGGAGATTTCTTTTCATCGCAGGCGACGAGGATGTTGTAATCATTCTTGCGATTCAGGCGAACGCGACATTCCACCGTGATGGGCGGTTGGCGGAAATCGTCGCGGCCCTCATAGACTTTTCCCCCGTCCAATGCCGCCGGCGCGGAGGGTTGCCAACTGCGATACAGCGGGCGGGCGCTGGGGGGATGCCCGCTGAACGTCCCCACCAGCCAGGATAAACCATCCAGATTGTCCTGCAGCCGCGCTTCGGCATCTTCTTGCGTGTGATTCAAAATCCCAATCGGCCCGGAGTAGCCGCTGTCGCGAATCGTTTTTAGCAATTCCGCATCCAGGTCCCCTGCCCCAAGCGGAAGGATCTTCGCCCCCCGCTGATCACCGCCGCGGACCATGCCGTTGAGGTTCACCGCATACAAATACGGCAGCATCTTTTTGAGCAATTGCGGCATCTTGTCGACATGCGCATGGCCGTGGTGCAGGTTGTAAACGATCCCCACGTTCGGTAAATCCAGCGCACGGATGATGGCGATTTGATTTTCCGGTTCGCCGAACCAACCTCCATGGTTATATAGCCCCACGCTACAACCAATTTTCGCTGCTGCTTCTGCAATGGGACGTATCCGCGCCGCTTCCTGTTGAACCCACGCCTGCTGATCCTCGGGCGTCTTCGGTCCACCGCTGCCGGTGACCCACAACTGCGTTTTGATGTCGTGTCGCTTGAGCACCTCTAAAATATGCCGCGCATCGTCATTGAGCACAGTCGGAAACCACCAGGCGGTCAATTCGATACCATGCGCTTTGAGTGCCTCCATTTCGGCATCGAAGGTCGGGACATGTTCGGCGCGATAATCATAGGCCAGCTTGCCGATCCCCAACCGCTCCAACATCGCGGCTCGCTGCTCGGGACTCCGCTTTTGATTGTCAAACGGAACAATACACCATGCGACGAGATTGTCTTTGGCGTAGATGTCATTTTGTTTTGACGGCGCGTCCTCAGCCTGCGCAACTAATCCGCTATGACATAACAGTAGCGCGCACAACATCACCAACCACGATCGACGCATCATTAGTCCTAATCATCCTAGAGCTTCATTGCTGCTTAAATTGGCGGCTGTGTGCCAGTGTTTATCAGTGATCCCCATACCGAGATTGCACTGGCAGAACCAGTGGCACACAAATTCTTGGGTGTCACAAAGCGTCAGAGCTGTGCCCTGATGTGGGGCGACAACCATGTTGAGCGCGCCGATCGTTACGAAAACAGCGCCGCGATCGGCCGGCCGTTATCGGTGATCGGTACGGGGCGATCGTCGGGAGTATACAACTCCTCGTGCGGATCGATTCCCATGGCATTGTGGATTGTGGCATGCAAGTCGGGTAGCGAAACTGGATCCGATTCAATCTTCATCGCCAGTTCATCGGTCACGCCGATTGTCTTGCCGTTGTTCATCCCGCCGCCGGCCAAGACGACGCTGAACGCCTTGGAATAGTGCCCGCGTCCGCCGCCACCGTCAAACTGCGCCGGGCGGCCGAACTCCGAGGCAACGACGATCAACGTCTTGTCCAGCATCTTGTGTTGTTCCAAGTCGAGCACCAACGCCGAAAGCGCGTCGTCGAGTTCTTGAATCAACACGTGCTGCTTCAGTTGGCCGTCGTTGTGCGTATCCCAGCCGGTTCCGTTGACGAAATTCAAATTGTGCGAGACTTCGATAAACCGCACCCCGGATTGCAACAATCGCCGCGACAACAAACAACGCTGGCCGAATTCCCCACCGTACGATTCACGCAGCGACGCCGATTCGGAATCCAACTCAAACACGTTCGCGAATTTGGGTCCGGAGAGCCGCAAGGCTTCGCTGATTGTCGTATCGTAGTCGGAGACGACCGATCCGGCGGGGAGTTGTTTGCGATATTCGTCGCGAACGCGGCGCAACAAATCCTCGCGCCGCGTTTGCCGGGCGGCTGTGATATGCGGAGCGCGTGAAAAGCCGGCGGGACCCGATTTGGTGTCGGTCAGATAAATATAACCCGCCTTCGCTCCCAAAAATCCCGGACCACGCGTTACGTTGGGATAGCCGATCAACACGTATCCCGGTGCATGTTCGCTGGCCGGACCGCGCTTGTGCGCCACAATAGAACCCACCGACGGATAAACAACCGTGCCGCTGGTCGGACGACCGGTGTGCACTTGATTGGTCGCAGCGGCATGTTCGTCGATCACATCGTGATGCACGGTCCGCACGATGTTAAACCGGTCCAAGATCTGGGCGCATTTGGGCAGGTGTTCGCAAACCTGCGTGTCCGGCACAGCGGTCTCGATGGACGGATAATACGAACCCGGCTTTTTTGTTTTGGCATCGCCCATCCGTTTGGGATCCCACGTATCGATATGACTCGATCCGCCGCCCAACCAAATCATGATGCAATGCTCCGCCTTGCCCCGCGGCACGACCGGAGCGGGAGACGCCTCGTTGGCCAAACCGCGCAACGGTTGTCCCAGCGACAACGCCGCAAGTCCGCCGCCAGCGACAGCACTTTGCGCCAAAAACCGCCGTCGTTGCTCATCCATTTCTGTGATCCCAAACATCAAGACTGCTCACCTTTCAACATTTCCACCGGTCGTCGCGCTCTTCTCGTTCCCAAGTCCCACAAACGGGTGCCACTGGCGGCTTGTCCGCCAGTGCAGGGTTAGAGTGCGATTTCCATGCTCGTGTACGCCAACGCGCGCACTGGCGGACGAGCCGCCAGTGGCACCCAATCCCGACCATCGGTCCATCGATCGAGTGTGATTTCTTTTATTGATTTCCCTCTTACGGCAAATAGACAAACTCCGGTGAGTTCATCAACGCCCACAACATATCTTCCATCCGTTCCCGCCAATCGGTGTTCAATCGCGACGTGGGTAAGTCACCTCGTTCGACGGCGCGTTGCAATTCGATTTTAATCGCATTGGCCCGCTCACTCAGATGATTCGACCAGGAGACCATTCCCAACGGCAACCGCTGCGGTTTCTCGACGGCTTGTGGAAGATCTTCCAAACGTTCGACGTAACCGGGTGATAATAATTCCACAAACAGCGTTTGCTCCTGGGCCGTCGGTTTCCGCGTCAAGACACGCATGTAGACCCGTTCCACCAACCGCTCGACCGGTTGTTCTTCCTGAGCCAATCGCGTGAATGCACTGTCGTCCGAGAGGCGCGTCATGCGACGACCCAACACCCCGTTGGCCAACACCGCCGGTTGCCGGACAGTCGGATCGTCATCGCGCTCGGTGATCGGATTTTGCCGAGCACTCCGCCAACCGAATGTCTCTAGGAATGTCACAAACGGTTGGGCAAACGGCAATGCCAAACTGGGACGATCGCGCTCGTTCGATAACGAGGCAAACTCCCACGCCCGCAGCGGCTCGCCAAGGTTTGTTGCTGTATCCAGTTTCATCGCTCCGTCGGGATCCAAGCACAATTGCCCGGCCCGCAGCGGCTTGCCTGCCGCGGCGAACATCGAATCGACCAACTGCTCGGCCGACATCCGCCGTGGAACTTGGCCGGCGAATAGCTGAGTTTGCTCCTCCGACAATTCGCCAATTTCGCTCTGGTAGGTCCGCGAATTCAAAATCAACCGCGCGATGTGCTTCAAGTCGTAATCATGCAGAACCAACTCGCGCGCCAAGTATTGCAACAACTCGGGATGCGATGGTTCGACATCGTGCCAATCGTCGACCGGTTCGACAAAACCGCGACCGAAATACCGTTTCCACATGCGATTGACGATCACCTCGGCAAACCGCGTATTGTGCGGCGACGTGATCAGAGCGGCCACATGCTCGCGAGGATCCGCTTGCGACGCAGCTGCTTCCGTCAGTGCCGCGTCATCAATCAATTCCGAAAAGGTCCATTCCGGTGCCACCTGCGATCCTGGTTTGAGCGTGACTTCGACAATCATCGAGGCGAGTGACTCTTCGTCACCCGGGACGCTACTTGTTTTGGGCACACGCAGCGGCTTGCGGTCGAGCATGGCCGCCAAGGCAAACAAATCTTGTTGTTTGTGATCATGAAACGGCGCATCGTGACAACGGGCGCAGGTCATGTTCAGCCCCAAGAATGCCCGACCGATGATCTGTGCCTTGGCCGCCATCGGTACGTCGTTTTGGGTTGCCATCGCAAAGCCGGCCGGGCCTCCGAAACGACGACTGCCGTCCATGCGAATCAACTCTGTGACAAATCGATCGAACGGTTTGTTGTCCGCCAACGATTCATGCAGCCAAAACCGAAACGGTCCGCTGTTGTTTAATTTGGGTTTGACCAATGAAGGATTCTCGGCCAGCACGTCTTGCCAATACCCCATCCAATTGTCCGCCCAGCCCGGTTCAGCCAACAACCGGTCAATCGCCCTGCTCCGCCGATTCGGATCTTGATCCGCTTGAAATTCCGCGAGGTGTGCTTCGCTGGGAATCGTCCCCGTCACATCCAATGCCACCCGTCGCAAAAACGAATAGTCATCCGTCAACGCGGCCGGCGCGACTTTGGCTTTTTCCAGTTGCGCTAGAATGAAACGATCGATGTCATTGTAAACCTCTGCCGTTTCCGCAACTTCCGGCACCACCGGTTTGTCTTGCCCGGCAATCACGTCGCGCGCTGCTGCGTGCCGCTGTGCCCATTTTTCGGCTTCTGCACTGCCCGCCACGTGGCGACTTTCGGCGCTCAACTGTGCAATTCGCTGCCGCTCACCTCGTTTGAATTCCGTCCAACCTTCATCCGTCAACAAAAAGGTTCCGCCACTGCCTACCAACCGGAAATCCTCACCCGGAGCAGCAATGCTGACCGAGGTTTCACCAAACTCCGGACGATGCCCCTGCCCTCCCACGATCATTTCAAACCGCAGATGGTGCCGCTTTCCGTCTCCTTCAATGACGGCGACCGTTTCGGTATCGCCGCGGCGCAAGGGGCGGATGTTGGGGGCTAAACTGGTATCCACATCAAAAACGCGCCCATGCGCGCTGCTGGAGATGCTGTGAAATTTCGTTTCCGCAATCAGTCGTCCATCCAAATACAGCCGCGCTGCATTGCGTGACCGCAACAAAATTTGCTGCGACCCGGCCGGGATTTCAAACGTTCCCGCCGCACGCAACAAAAACGGATTTGAGCGGTCCTTTTGCAGTCCCCGCGCATCATATTTCTTGGGAACCGCTACAAACGCCAACGTCGAAGTGGTAAAGCTTTCGACATATTTGGGCGGGCGGAATTCCCAAGAGCGGCGATTGGGCAGTCCTTCAAAAATATCGACCCACAACGTCCCGTTGGGAATCTCTTCCCAAACAATCGGCCGCAGTTCGGGAGCCACATAGCGATAACGCGCGGCGATCCGTTCGGGTGCCAATGCTTGGCGGTACAGCGCAACTTCGTCCAAGGCACCGCCAAAGGCGCCGCCATGGAATGTCGACCCGATGCGGACTTCGTCGTCATCGACCACCGGTGCACGATCGGTCGCTCCGCCGGAATCCCAAACGCCTTTCACCGGTCGACCATCGATGTAACCGACCAAGCTTTTTTCTTCGCCAAACGTATACGTCACCGCCACATGGTGCCAACCGCTATCGCCGCCTAAACCCTCTTTCGAAGTCCAGCGATGCCATTCCCCCTTCTCGCCACGACTGCGAAACAAAAAGCTAAGCGTGCCGGTTGGGGATTGCAGTCGCAAGGCCCAGTTCTGATTGTCACGCGCAAAATCAGGATGGTTCGTTCGCCCCTTGCCGATGATGTAGTGATAATCGCGGCCGCTGGTCAATTTGGGATTCACCCAAGCCTCGATCGTGATCGCATCCCCCGTATCAAAATCCAAAGGACTGTCCGCCCCCGGATCAGCGATACGAACGTACGAGCCTTTGGCCGGCAAACGAACGGACAGGTTGTCGCTGCCGAATAACGGAAAATCGGGCGATTGCGGACCGGGCGCTCCTGGTGAGACTTTTCCCACCACAGTTCCGTCCAACAACGCTTCCGCCTCCGGGGCCGCTATTGTGTTGCGTACCGTATCGCCCTGAGCATCCTGAAACCGCCAATAGGCGATCGGTTCGTCTGCTTTGACGATATCGGTATAACGATCAGACGGTTTATCGGTTTCTACTTCGGCAGCGAAGTTCGGCGTTGTGATTGCGCAGCCAATCAGAGCGGCACAAACGAGCGCGGTTCTCCTGTCCAACAGCATGAGCGAGTCCTTACGACAGATCTAGTAACTTGGTAGTGGCCCTACCCTGCATTATACTGGTTTCCGCCCACGAAAAACCATTGTAAGTGATGATCCAGCCGTGCATTTGTTCCGTTATCATGATTGCGTAGATTTGTGGCCGTATTGACCGGCCGCTTGCTTCCTTCCTCGGTTTTCGCCTTTCAGAAAGGCTTCTGAATGCTCGCCGACGCGCCGCAGTCCGCGGATGAACAACTCGAAATCTCCTGCCAGTCGTGCGGCGCGACAGTGCTGGTGGCAGCGAATATGCGGACTGTGCAATGCCCGTATTGCGCTTCCACGTCGATCGTCGAACGCCCCCCCACAGCCGATCGCCCCGATCCGACCTTTGTTTTGGGCTTTGTCATCGATCGTGACCGAGCCAAAAAATCGGTACGGCGTTGGCTACGCAATAGCGGTGTCTTTGCCCGTTCCGACTTCAAAGAAGCAGCACCGGAGGTCTTGCAAGGGGTCTACGTGCCCGCCTATCTCTACGGTGCCGTCGCCCACACAAACTACACAGCCGATATCGGTGAAAACTACACCGAGACCGAAACCTACACGACCACCGATGCCAAAGGAAACACCGTTGTTCGCACGCGGACCGTTACCCGCACCGAATGGCGACCGCTACGGGGTAACCACGCCTGCTACGTCCTCGACGTGATCGTCACTGCTTCCCACGGCGTCAGCAACAACAAACTCGAAGCGATCGAGCCCTACGACCTCCGGGCACTGAACCGCTATTCCCACGCCGCGATCGCCGGCTGGATGGCCGAAGATCCGTCACGGACCCAAGAAGAATGTTTCCAACTCGCGCATAGAGAGAGCGTGCAAAAAGTGGGCCGGATGCTCGACGAATTCATGCCCGGCGACAGCCACCGCGACCTGCGCTACCACACCAATTTAAGCAACGAAGTCATCGACCTCGTGCTCCTGCCGCTCTGGACATTCGCCGTCAAATACAACGAAACCAAACCCCCGGTACGAATTTTACTCAACGGCCAAACCGGCAAAATCACCGGCGACGTTCCGATCTCAGCGAAGAAAGTCACCACAGCAATAATAGTCGGCTTGGGCATCATCCTCGCCATCATCCTATTCGTCGCCGCCTTTCAATGATCGTTGTTGTCGATTGGAAGGTTTTCAGTAGCCACAGATGAAACACGGATCAAACACAGATAAAAAGTTGCGTGGAGACATTTCCCAAACCGACCGCTTGCGGTCGTAAGCAGCGCGACTTGTCGTTTTGGCAATGGGCCATCAGGCCTGTCCCCCGCCTGCCGCATCCCAACCGCAGTTGACACGCCGGGACCGGTTGGGCGACAATCGTTGCTGCACGCCCCATGACACCGTTATTTCCCTCCCCATGCCACGGTTTTCTTAAACGATAAAAGGTCTCACCATGACGGCTCCCACCACTGCCTGTCGCGGACCGGTTAGTCGCCGTAGTTTTTTAGAAGCGGGGTCGCTGGCGCTGGGTGGATTGGGGCTGAGTGATTTGCTGCGGGGGCGCGCTGCTGCCAAAGAGGCGACGGGACTGGCCGATGATACGTCGGTGATTCTCATTTGGCTGCAAGGCGGGCCGAGTCATCTGGAGACCTATGACCTCAAGCCTGAAGCACCGATTGATTATCGTGGCGAATGCAATCCGATCGCAACCGCTGCTCCCGGAATGGATATCTGTGAGCACCTGCCGATGCACGCCCAGGTGGCGGACAAAATCAACGTGATCCGCTCCATCTCGCACGGCTTCGCCAACCACGCCGCCGGAGCGGGACGGTTTTTGTCCGGCTACAACCCATTCAAACTCCTCGATCCGCTCGGACAGTTTCCCTGTTTGGGACCGGTCGTCTCGAAGATGTTAGAGGGCCGCCGCAATCCGGCCATGCCTCGCTACGTCGCCGACGCGTCGAACGTCTACGGCGGCGGCAGTGCTAGTCTTGGACCGGCGTATTTGCCATTCGTTGTCGGTGGGGACCCGAACGCCCCTGACTTCAAGGTCAAAAACCTGTCGCTCTCCCCGGCGATCAAAGACCGCTTAGATGACCGCAGTTTGCTCCGCAAAGCGTTCGACGGACTCAACCGCGAAATCGATCAATCGCGCGTGATGGACTCGATGGACAAATACGATCGCGAAGCGGTCAGCCTCCTGACGAGTAACAAGGCGCAGAACGCATTTGATTTGTCGCAGGAAAACCCCAAGGTCCGCGACAAATATGGCCGTCACAAATGGGGCCAACGCGCGCTGTTAGCGCGGCGACTCGTTGAAGCAGGTACGAGTTTTGTGACCATGCAAATGCAAAATCCCAGCATCCCGGGGGCGATTGGCAACTGGGATATCCATGCGGTCAATGGACACCTTTTCGACGATGCCCGCGCACGTCTGCCGGTCTTTGACCAAGCCATCGCCGCCCTGGTCGAGGATCTTTATCAGCGCGGTTTGGACAAAAAAGTGATGCTGATCGTCTCGGGAGAATTCGGCCGCACGCCGCGGATCAATCCACAAAAAGGGACCGCATCGAAGGTGCTCCAACCGGGCCGCGATCACTATCCCGGCGCCATGTCCGTACTCGTTTCCGGCGGCGGCATGCAAACCGGACAAGTCATCGGTTCGACAACCGCCAAGGGCGAACGCCCCAAGGATCGCAAGCTGGACCCCAACGACCTGTTGGCGACGATCTACCGTTTTCTGGGCATTGACTACGCAGAAATGGTCCCCGACAACAACGGCCGCCCGGTCCCGTTGATTCCCTTTGGGACACCGATCCGCGAGTTGCTGTAGGCACGTCACCATTGCATGCTGGGCGGTAGCTTTCCACGACGGACGGTTCAATCAAACGGAATCGGCGGGAGCGTCTCGACCGATGGCTGAGTCGGCTCCTCTTCTTTTTCAAACAATTTCTCTACCGGATCCATGTTCTGCGGTTTGATGGGGGACCCAATGTCGCGATACAAGTCCCAGGTGACGTTTTTAGATAGGCCTTCAAAATTCTGAAACAGCTTCGACGCCGGTCCGTCAACATGAAAAATCCCCGGAGCCTTTTCCCGCTCCGAACTAGCGATACGATCTTTATCGCACGGATGCGTATCAAAGATGCCGGTCTTTTCCTCATCGCCTGACTGCTTGATTTGGCGCAGCGCTTTCGGTGTTAATTCATCGCCCATTTTCAGCATCACTTTGGCTAGGTCGTCTGGATACAAACCTTGATTCAGCAACCCCACGACAGCTTGCTGAGTTAATCCGTAGGCCACACCCAATTGCCGGATTCGATGCGATGTCTCGGCGAATGTCTCCGAGCCGGCGACGCGGGTCTCATAGCGGTCCGCATCGTATTCCATCTGCCGCAACATGAATCCGCTGACCGCATGTCCTACGAGCATAAGGAACCAGAGCACGCCACGAGTGATCGCCACACACA
Source organism: Symmachiella dynata (assembly GCF_007747995.1). Classification (NCBI taxonomy): domain Bacteria; kingdom Pseudomonadati; phylum Planctomycetota; class Planctomycetia; order Planctomycetales; family Planctomycetaceae; genus Symmachiella; species Symmachiella dynata. The sequence continues at coordinate 7,694,160 of NZ_CP036276.1, forward strand.
ATTGGCTGAGCAATAAAATCCAGCCGATCCGAAAATCGACTTCCGAAGCGGTCTCCGCCAACCATTCATCCCACTCGTCCCGTTCGTAAACAACGCGGGCAAACCAGCCGTTGACGTTTCGTACAATATACGTCAACCGCATCCCCACACCTTGGCTAAAATGGCCGAATTCATGGGCCAGTACGCCGGTGAGCTGCCGAGCAGAAAGCCCGGCTGCTAAGGGAATGCCGATGGTCAAAACCAAATCCGATCCAAAAAAACTCAACCAACCACGGCGAAATCGCGCGGATGCGTTTAATTCATAATCGATGTCAATACGTCGCGGTTGCGGCGCCCCAACAACTTCGCAAATGCGTTCAACAAGCGCGAAGATCAACGGCTCTCCCGCATTGGTCAGCGAACGGCGGCGGACATGTTTGGCCGGTCGCGCAAATAACGGTTTGATCATAAACAGCACGAGAATCCCGCCAATAACCAACGGCGCGAGATAGACCAGAAACACCATAATCATGCCGCGGCCGCGGGCGGCTCCCAGCATGCCGGTGTGGTTGACCGCATGGTAGTAGACCGCATATCCGGTCAGGCCAATCAGAGCCACGTACAGCAACGGAAGCACGACCATGACGATGGTCACCAACAAAATACCGAATCGGTACACGATCGATCGTCGAACCGGTTTGATGTCACCCCGAAATGCGCGGTTTAGCCATCGCGCAGGGTCGGTCGTGGCCGGCGTTTTCTTTTTGCCATTCGTGCGTCGCTGTGCCGTCGCCGCGGGATCCGACCGTGATTGGGTGGTTTGAGCCTTGATACTCTTCGGTGAAGTACGAGGAGTGGGTAGGGTGAATACTGAACTGCATTTGGGGCATTTCCGTTTTTTGCCCGCAAGTTCGGGAGCGACTTTGAAAACTGCCGCACACTCTGGACATTTCGCCTGGAAGGACATCGCGCTTTTCCAATTCTTGATTTGATGTACGACATTGCATGCGCGAACCAGTCAGAAATGCGAAATTCATTTCATCGCTTAAAAAGTTTTTGAAATCGCGCAGATTCAGCATACGGAGGGGGCACCAGGCAAGCAAGAAAAAATTGGGCGCAGGCCAAATCCTTCGACAACACGCAGTCCACTTGCTCAACCTGCGAATTGCGGGTGCCACGACTGACTTGAAGGCCCAAAAAGTCGCACCAATTATTGTGGCAAATAAACAATATTTTTCTTGATTCGACGAGCCAGTTGCGCATACTAGCTCTTACGTCGAGTCGCTTCTGCGAATCCATCTCTTCGACGTTACAGAATGATGCCGTCAAGATTTCGAACCGGCCTTCGGTTTCGAAGTTTGGCCCATTTCGTATTTCCGAAGAGAGACACCATGCTTGCTCCCGCGCATCGCCGTTCGCATTCTCCCCTCTGCCATGACAATTTTCCGTTGTCGCTGCAGCTACGGATCCGAACTTAGCAATCCGTTTCCGTGGCACAAAAAGTATGCGCGCATTTGCCGTCATGTCGTCAAGCCGTAGCTGTCATTTTGATGATACGTGAAAACGGACATGTCGTGGGAAAAGCTGGTTTCCATCTTTGGTCGTCGGTTCATCAGTTTCTCTACTTCTTTTGAAAGACGATTCTTATGAGTTCGTACACATCTCCCTTGGATTCACTGCGACAAGATCACGAGGTCATGGAAAATCTCCGCGATCTCTTTGGCAGCCGTCGAAAAGTCGATGAGTTGGAATTGGCACAAGAAATTCATCCCCTCAACCGGCGAGCGATCGTCGAATTTCTTGATGACCCGGTGGGGCCGACGGAAAACCACAGCAGCGACGACGCATTTTTCTCCGAAGCGATCGTGCTGGCGACCGGCCGTCCGTCGTTGTTCATTCAAGACAACGAAATCCAATTGGGTAACGTGCAACTACCCAACCTGAAACAACGCCTGGAGGCAAACCGTGCGACCATTGAACATCCCATCCCGGCCATTGGTCGTGTTGAGTTGATGTTTCACCCGGACTACGAATGGGTGGGTACCGGTTGGTTGATTGAAGATTTGATGTTGGTGACCAATCGTCATGTCGCCAACATCTTTGCGGAACGGCGCGGCGGCGCTTATGCCTTCCGGCAATTCGCTGGAAACACGGTCAGTGCCTGGATCGATTTTCGCGAGGAACATCATCGTGCGGATGCAATCGAAATCGAGGTCGAATCGATCCTGTACGTGGCGAACACGGGAAGTCGCAATCCCGACATCGCCATTTTAAAGCTCCGCAATCAAGGCAATTTACCCCCACATTTAGAGTTAGCCGCTGCCGACGCAAACCAGCGCGATCATGTGGGAGTCGTCGGATACCCGGCCTGGGATGGACGTCGCAATCCAGGACCGGCCATGTCGCGCATTTTTCAAGACATCTACAACGTCAAACGCTATGCGCCCGGGCAAATCGCCGACGTGCGTAGCGGCGTGATCACACACGACTGCTCCACCTTGGGCGGCAACAGCGGTTCACCGGTGCTTGACCAAACAACAGGCAAGGTCGTCGGTTTGCATTTTGCGGGCCGCTTCATGTCGGAAAATTACGCGCTCCCTGTGAGTGCCATCAAGCGAGAACTACGCCGCGTATCCACTCAAGTCGCGGTCGACGATGTCCCGGTCCCCGTGGAATCGCTGAACAATCGCCGCGGATACGCTGAAGCGTTTTTAGGCAATCGTTCGCTCGCCGTTCCGCTACCAGCTTTGAACTCCGATCAATTGGACCACGCCGCTCCCGTCAGCGGGCGGGAACGGGATCGCGGGATCGGCAAATACGTACTCGACTACACGCATTTTTCGGTCGTCATGAATAAAACCCGACGGCTCGCCTATTATGCTGCTGTCAATATCGACGGAACTCAAGAAGTGGCCGTACGACGAACGAATACCCGCTGGCGAGTGGATCCGCGCATCGACCGCAACCACCAACACGACAACGATCTGTATGTGCGGAATAAACTCGATCGCGGTCATCTGGTCCGACGCCTCGATCCCGTCTGGGGAGACTACAACGAAGCCAAGCGAGCCAACGACGATACGTTCCATTACACAAACGCCGCACCGCAACATGCCCGACTCAACCAGCGCGACTGGCTCGCACTGGAAGACTATCTGCTCGTCAACACCAACCAGGACGACCAAAAATTGACAGTCTTCACCGGACCGGTGTTCACCCGATGTGACACGGACTACCGCGGAACGACGTTGCCGGAGGACTTTTGGAAGGTGGCGGTCATGGTTCAGGACGACGACTTGCTGGCCACCGGTTATCTACTCAGCCAAAAACAATTCATGGATGACTTGGAATTTGTGATCGGTGAATTTCGCACCTATCAAACACCGATCCGAACGATCGAGCAATTGACGGGCCTGTCATTCGGCAGCCTCGCCGAGCACGACCCCCTCGATGCAACCGAAGCCTTTGGCTTTCCCACGATCAACAGCCCCAACGATATCATTTTGGGGTAATCCATTCAGGGGACCCTCCCGTCTGCCGTTCGGTGTATCGAAAGCGATTTTAACCACGCGTCAGGCGGGAGCCTTCACACTCCTACGGTGATCGAATTTCCTGGAACCTAGTCGGCAAGCTCCGTCCAAAGCACCCCAATGTCGGGTGCCGCTGCTAGCTTGATGCACGAGGATCGCCAGCCACCACGCGCAAATCCACGCAACCGGCACAACCCGGCCAACACGCACCGCCGGGATGTTCGCGAAGACCGTCATGCCGGGCATGATCGACGGTCAAAATCCGCATACCCAGTCTCTAGCCCAAAACTCCCCAAGCGAGCATGCAGGTTTTACCGATTCCAAACGATGAATCGTCGAGATGACGAGAATCGCTATCAGCCGGTTATGTCTCAAAACCGGTGCGGCGATTCTCCGGGCTTCGCTCAGGTAATGTCGCTGCTGCGCTGCGAGCGCGATGCACTGAAACATACAAAATACGTGGACGCGAATCATGTTGAAGTATCCAGGGATGGGACGGTCCTTTGCCGTTTCGGTGACATTCGGCTTATCGCTGTTGACCGCCGTCGGCTGCCGCCACGCGCAACAGCACGAGTGCCGTACGCAACCAATGGCCTCGGCTTCCAACTACTGCCCCACCGCCCCCTATTCGACACCCGAGACAATGTCTCAACCGTATGGGGATGACGGCGAATATGTGCCCATGCCTCCCGAACCCGATGAAGCTACGCCGGCACCCAGCGAAGCCTATTCCGTTCCGCAACGCCGCAGTCCTGTTCAAGCCATCAAGGATGGGTCGCGCCGCTTGGGATCCAAATTGAGTCGCATGATCAAAGGGGATGAAGAAGTCGCCGAAGACGAAATGATCGGCCGTGATCACGTGTCGTCACCCGATCTGCAATCACCCGGCGCGTATTCCGCGCAGCCACAACTCGGACAACCGGCCGGTAACCAGTCCGGCGCATTCTCGGGCGCAGGCAACGCCTATCCGCCGCGGGTTCCACCCGTCCCCGATTCTGAATCGTTCGACGAGTTCGATGAAAACATCGACTTGAGCCTGCCGACGGAAAATATCCCCGGCGACGTGGAACTTCCCGACGGAAACGCGAACTACCGTCAGCCCCAGCAAAACTTGTCGCTGCCGGTCTCCAATTCGCAAGGCGAATTTGATCTGTATGCCCCACAATTACGTCATAGCACGCCGACTCCCACACTAGCGCCGGCGCCTTCCGACGTGCCACAACTCAGAGACGATTTCAATGAGAGCGGCAACGAATTCAACGACGCACAATTTGACGACGACGACTTCGACGACCGTGGTCCGCAACTCCTGCCCGCTCCAGGCCAAGGCGGCGCAAAACAAGTCAAGTTCGTGCCGGTCCAACCGAGCGGACTGAACCTGTTTCAAATCGGGACCTTGGGACTCTGCTCCGAAGTCCGTAGCTACGAGGATTTCAGCGAGATTGATCGCAACGAATTGCGCGCCGGGCAGGATTTGTTGATTTACAACACGCTCACCAATACCGAGAGCGTCCGATCCGCCGCAGGATTTCGCACGCTAACCCGGTCCCGCGTCGAATGGCTGGGCGCCGGCGACCGTGTGTTGCATCAAGTGCAATTGAGCGAAGCCCCCGATGCGTCTCGCTCTGTGCGACAAGACTATTTCCTCACGCACCAAGTCGCCGTGCCAGAGTCCCTCCCGGCTGGGCTGTACACGCTGCGGCTGACAGTCGAGGACCTCTTCGGCCACCAAGCGGCTCACGCGACCATGCAGGTACGGGTCATCGACTGACCGATCACACGCGAGCCTTGCCCAGTTCACTGATCGGACGGCTCGTCGCGATCGAAAACTCCGTATCATCCGGCGCCGTCAACGTGGTTGCTTGAGGAATCCCGAAGGCAGCGGCAATGGTCGAGAGCAGTGCGTCGGGCGTCACCGGAGAGTCAATCGGCGCAGTTCCCCGCGCGTCGCTAGCGCCAATGACCCGCCCGCCACTAACTGGCCCACCAGCCATCAAGGCCGACCACACCCCGGGCCAATGATCGCGTCCCCCGTGGGAATTGATCCGCGGTGTGCGTCCAAATTCCCCGCTGGCAACCACCAATGTCCGTTTGAGCAGACCAGTCGCCTCCAAGTCATCCAACAGGCTGGAAACAGTTTTGTCGAAGTCCGGGCAAACCGTGTCGCGCAAATCGGACATCGTCGTGATCGTCCCGTGACAATCCCATGACTTGTGTTGATCAAGATCAAGGAACATATTGACGGTCACAAAACGGACACCCGCTTCGATCAGTTGCCGCGCTTGAAAACAGGCGCGGGCGAACGGAGTTGTGCCATACGGTTGCGAGCTTGTTTTCTGAAGGGCCGATTCATAACCGCTGTCGGTCACCGGGTCGTGTGCGGTGCCCAGTATGCCAGCGGTTTGTCCCTGATAGGTCCGGATGCCGGTGTTCCCCAGCAATTGCGGCACGACACAATAACTCGGCACCCCTTCGCGCGGGCCAAGCAATGCATCAATCATCGATCCCAGCGCCGGGAACATAATTCCGCCTCGCGCGCAGCGACCAGTTTGGAGCAACTGCAGACCCGCTTCATGAATCGGCGCCGCCGTGTGATGCAGTGAGCGGAGCAGGGCGAACTGATGCGTCCGTTGCGCAAGACGTGGCAACGTTTCACTCAGTTGAATGCCGGGTGTGTTGGTGGCAATGGCTTGAAACGGCCCGCGAATCTGCGTCGGCGCCGCCGGTTTGGGATCGAATGTATCCAACTGGCTGGGACCGCCGGTCAGCACAATAAAAATACAACCGTCAATATCACGGTTGGCTGCGCGTTGATCCTCAGCGCGGAGCGCAGCTTGCTCAGCCGTCGACATTCCCAATATCCCCGCACTACCAAGTTTAAGCACATCGCGCCGAGAAACCGAGTCCCCCCCGGTGGGCGGAGAGTCCGATGAGTGTGACTGGGGCATAAGGTTTGACTCAGCTTCCTATGTATTTCGCGTACAGCGTCTTGGCGGTGGGAATGTCCTCGGTCCCTTTAATAATCACGCGACCGTCCTGGAACGCCGTCAGTTCATAATCCCCTTCGTTCAGGGCGATTCGGAACAAGTATTTGTTGTAGTTGATCGTGCCGATTCCTGCGAGGCGATTTGCCAAATCGTCGAACACCAACCGCGTCTTCGAGGGAGGTGAAACCTGGACAGCATTCCGCCCACAGAGGATCGTCGTCTGCGACCCCAACGTACCCCGCAGCCAAACCCGTTCCCCCGCATGACAGGCAGGGCAGCCGGAGCGATCGCGCAGCCCCTCCATATTCATCCGCCGAAACGTGCCGTCCCAAACATCGATCACCGTCAACTTCGGCTCGATCAAATTGCGTTGTCCCGACAGAATTTTCAGGGCATCGACTACCTGCAACGATGCAATCACATTGATGATCGCCGCCAACACGCCCGCCGTATCGCACGTCTCAACCGACCCCGGCTCGGGAACCGCATCAATCAGACACCTCAAACAAGCCGTCTCGCCGGGCAGAATCGTCATCGTTTGACCATGACTGCCAATGCACCCACCATAAACCCAAGGTATTCCGGTTTCCAACGAAACATCGTTGAGTAAATAGCGGATTTCAAAATTGTCAGTGCCGTCCAGAATCAGATCGACATCGTTGGCCAACCCCATCACATTCTCATAACTGACGTCGGCAACAATCGGGTCGATCTCAATCGTGCTGTTGATCTTCGCCAACTTGCGCCCCGCAGCAACCGACTTAGGAAGTTGATCGGCGATATCCTGTTCGTCAAAGAGCACCTGCCGCTGCAAGTTACTCAGCTCAACAAAATCGCGATCCACAATCCGCACAAAGCCGACCCCCGCACGGACCATCCCCTCAGCCAGCACCGTCCCCAGCGCGCCGCAACCACACACCAGCACGCGCCGCCGCATCAACTCCCGTTGTCCCTCTTCGCCAATCCCATGAAACAGGACTTGCTTGCTGTATCGTTGTAGGTCGTCGGTCATTTTTTAGTCGGCGGTGAGTGAGTGGTGAGTGGCCAGTGGCCAGAATTTCTGCAGTGAATGCAATCGGTATCGTTTTTCGGTTCTAAGTTCGTCATCGCCTCATCGATTTGAATCGGCCAACCCTCAAGCCTGTTCCCTCACGCCTCAAGCCTCCGAAGTAGTTTTTCCGCGGGCGGCATAAAAAATTCTCCGAATCTGTCTTCCCACGATGGGTGTAGTAGAGTCAGACTGTCGCGCGCAGGGGTGAGGTGCGATGGGTGGCGCGACGATGCTGAATCACGACGTGATCATCGATGCGCACCCAACCACTAGTCTATCGGATGATCCCAGGGTTTCTCAACGGGGAGGGTGACTATGTCGACTGTGAAATTAGACGGGACGAAGATTGTGCTGCCAAAAACCGGAGCCGACGTGTTTTGGCAAACCGTACACGAACATTATGCCGGCGAAGATCAGCGCAAGTGGAAGTACTTAGCCATGCTGGCATTGCGGGAAAACGCCGGATGGCCGCTGGACAAAATCGGCATGGTCTTCGGACACCCCAAAGGCCACGTCACCCGCTGCCTAGCCCGCATCAAACAGGACCTCAGGCAAGGATTCCGCGAAGAGAGCGAAGAGAAATGGCCGTTGGATAATCCGCGATAATCAGTAGGCAGGAAATTAGTGGCCGGTGGTCAGTGGCCGGTGGCCAGATAGGGGAGGGGAGCTGTTGATTGTGCATTTGCCCAACGGCCCACAACGACCAACCCTCACGCCTGTCCCCTCAAGCCTCACCCCTACGTCCCTACAGCCTAACTCCAACTAAGGAGAACCAACATGGAACTACGAAACGTCCCCATCGCGCAGCTACACGGTGCCGAATACAATCCGCGCGTGCAATTGCAACCAGGCATGCCGGGGTATGACCGGTTGAAGCGGTCGATTGATGAGTTTGGATTGGTGCAACCGATTGTCTGGAATGAACAAACCGGGAACGTCGTCGGCGGACATCAACGGTTGTCGGTCCTAAAAAATGAAGGGCACGAAACCGTGGACGTGATGGTGATAGCCCTCGACGAGTCACGCGAAAAAGCACTCAACGTCGCCCTGAACAATTCACAAATCGGTGGCGATTGGGATGCGGAGAAGTTATTAAGCCTCGTACAAGAACTGCACGAACTCCCCGACTTCGACGAAACCCTCACCGGATTTGACGTCGACGACGTGCGGGACCTTCTACTGCTCCCCGACCCCGATTGGAAACCCGAACCAGAACCCAACGATGCGCCCGACCTCGTCCGCGTCACCTTAGAAATCGCCACAGAGTCCTGGACCGAAATACAACCCGCTATCGATCGTTTAGTCCAACAATGGGGTTTGCGCGCGCATGTGAAAACGTGATGAAAGCCACCGAGAAACGTTGATCCCCCCCCTAAAAGGGTAGCCGCGATTGCGAACAGCAATCGGGGCGGGCGCAGCCCGCAAGAAGCCGCAGTGACCGCGAACCTCGACCGGGAAACCTTTGTTAAAATGTAAGCGCTAAATTGCGGCTTTGCATGCCTTCGGCACAACGATTTGGTATAGAACTGGGGGTGGTTACCTGACGCAAACCCAAACCAACCATCCATGAGAAGTGGCAATCCGGGACTCGTACCCCTAACTTTTGGATAACGATGAACTGCGCGTTGGCTTCCAGGTCTGGACCTTCAATGAGACTGCTTGGGAAGACTGGGAAAGGAAAGACAAGAAAATCAATGGGCTAGTACATCTGGGATTTTAGGAGTGATGATGAAAAACTATGAGTTGTTGGGTTATGAAGTGAATGAAGTGACCAGGAATTATTCAAAGTATCTACGGGAAAGACGGGGCGAACTTCACGGATGTCCTCGCGCAACGTTTCGTCGGAGCCACATCGAAATATTGCTCGATTATCCATGCCTGCAACAGTTGGGTTACGAGGAGATAGGAGATGTCTCGGCGGAGTTGGAGGAAGGACTGGCGTTGGTTGTCGATTACTTCCATGGAGATTGGTGGCGGGCTGAGAATATCCGCCGGATTGAACGTGAGTCTCCCGAACTGCTGCATATCAAGCCATGGATGAACGTCGACGCGATTATCCTGGACAATTCCCAGGACATGGATCGGTCGAATCCGGATTGCAAGTTTGAATGGCATGACGAGTTGCGGAGCGGGATCATCTTCGGCGGGTTGCTCGAAAAGTGGGACGAGGTCGCGCACATTTGTGCGGCGCTGGATGCCGACGTGTCCCCTGAGTACTCTGCCGGAACAATTATCGATGAGTATTTCCAATACTACCTCTGCGTCGCCGGCAAACTGAGCGGGCAATGGGACGCGGGGTTTGAGAAGCTGCTGGAGAGCGCGAAGAAATGCCGCCAAAAGCGGCTTCGCGATCTGTTAGCTGCCTGGGAAGCAGCGGTGGCGGGAAATCAAGCGGCGTTCGACAAAGCGTTTCCCGCGGCGATCAAGTCGTTCCTCAAACGCGAAGACGACCCGTCGGAATATTTTGGCGTCGCGATGGATGAAACGGTGATCGGGCTGATCACCAAACGCGCCGGGCTGTCGTTCCCCGACATGTCGGACAAACTAAACGCGGCAGTGATGACTCGCAAATCGCTGGGACTGGACTCGACACCGTAGGTCTTATGAAATTCTAAAGATAGCCAATGAAGAATTACGAACTGCTGGGCATCGATGCCAACAACCCTGAGGAATTCGCAGACCGCTTAAGGGAGCTTGATGCGGAACGCCGCGACGCCGAAGAGTGTCCTCGCTGGACCTATCGGAGAAGCTATATTCTGACACTATTGGAATATCCTTGCTGGGAACAGATGGGCTACATAGAGATTTCAGATTTGCCGCAGCGATTGGAAGATGGCTGCAAGGCGGTGATCGATTACTTCCATGGAGATTGGTGGCGGGAAGAGAATATCCGTCGCATTGAACGTGAAACACCTGAACTGCTGCGTATCAAGCCGTGGAGCACAGTAGAAAACATTATCGAAAACAATGCACAACGCATGGATCGATCCAATCCTGATTGCATGTTTCAGTGGTATGAGCCTCTGCGGAGCGGGATCATTTTCGGCGGCTTGCTCGAAAAGTGGGACGATGTCGCGCACATTTGCTCGGCTCTGGATGCCGACGTCGCCCCCGAGTACTCCGCCGGAACGATTATTGACGAATATTTCCATTACTACCTTTGCGTCGCCGGCAAACTGAGCGGGCAGTGGGACGCGGGGTTTGAGAAGCTGCTGGAGAGCGCGAAGAAATGCCGTCAAAAGCGGCTTCGCGATCTGCTGGCCGCCTGGGACGCAGCGGTTGCGAGTGATCAAGCGGCGTTCGACAAGGCGTTCCCCGCCGCGATCAAGTCGTTCATCAAGCGCAAAGACGATCCGTCCGAGCACATGGGCGCAGCCTTGGACGAAACGGTGATCTGGCTCATCGCCAAGCGCGCTGGGCTGTCATTTCCCGAATTGTCAGACAAACTCAATGCGGCCGTGATGACCTGCAAATCGCTGGGACTGGACACGACTCCGTAGCCGGAGCGACGACGAATCATGAGATACTCGATCCACTTCTTCGCCATGGATGCCGCCGCAGTTGCCGAACGGCTCCGCCATGAGCCGGACGCGATTGCCGAAGCAGTCGTCGCCAGAATATCCGCTGAGGGTGATCCGACGGAGCAGGATCTAGTCTATTCCCGGCAATTCGCGAAGAACATTTGCACGGAAAGTTTCTCAGACGAAGATACTGCCGACGAACTCAACACGCTGTGTTGGATGTGCGAGGTGCTTTCAGAAAAGATTGATATTCCGGAGTTCAACCTGTTTCGCTCCATCGATTATCTCGAGGACATCGGGGTGTGGCCGTTGTTTCAAGCAGAAAGGCCGCCGTTTCCCGTGCCTGGTTCCTCCAAAGAATTTCCACAAGTAGGCTATCTGAGCCGCCCCGCCATCGAGCAGTATGTCGCCGACGAGTTCGCCTCACTGCCCCCTTGTAACGACCCCGAAGCGGACGATGCTCGCGACGATCTGCTAGGCATCATGGAGTCGTTATGCGAAGACCAGTTGGATCTCTTAGCAATTTTGGTGGAAGTGTAAATTCCACACGGGTGCCACTGGCTTTGCCAATGTTGGACAGCGCCCGCCGACTGCCCGCCTACACCCCCGCCGCTTCGCGGCCGGCAATCAGCGCATCTAACTCCGCCTTCAATCGCGGCAGAATCTCGTCGTAGCCATACGCCCCAATCGATTGCGGACCTTTTTTGAGGTTCACAACGGTCGGGCCGCACCACAGGCCTAAGTCGGCGTCGTCGGTTTCGCCGGGGCCGTTCACGCGGCAGCCCATCACGGCGATCGTGATGGCGTGGTCCTTGGCGTAGGCGGTCATTTCTTTGACGTCTTGCGCCAATTCAATGAAGGCTTCGTTTTCCACACGCGAACAACTGGGGCAGCTGATGATGTTCAGTGTGTCGAGTTGAAAATCGACGAAGCTCCGCACGCGGCCGGCGGCGATGTCGGCTAAGATTCCTCGGCCGGCGTCGATTTCTTCCGGCTTGCGGGAGTTGGGCAGCGTTAGAGAAACGCGCACCGTGTCGCCGATGCCTTGGCTGATGAGTTGTTCAAAGGCGATGCGGGTTTTGATGATCCCATCAGGCGGCATGCCCGCTTCGGTGACTCCCAAATGCATCGGCACATCAGGACGCTCTACAGCGAACCGGCGATTGACTTCAATCACCTTTTGCGGATCCGAATCTTTCAGCGAAACGCAGTATCGCTCAAAGCCGAGTGAATCTAAAAATTCGCAATGGTCCAGCGCGCTTTCCAGCATGGGCGAGATCGAATCGTCGTCGTCATATTTGTCCGCCATGGCCGGATCAACAGAGCCGCAATTCACGCCAATACGAATAGCACAGTCAGTCTCTCCCGCGATGCCGACAATGTATTTCACCTTCTCTTGCCACGGCTTTTCTCGTTCGTGGTGGTACAGGTGTCCCGGGTTGTAGCGAATCTTGTCGACGTGCGGACCGATGATCTCCGCCAACCGGTAATTCTCCTGCAGATCGACGGAGAGATTGGCGGTGGTTTGTTTGCGAATTTCGGCTAGGGCAGCCGCATCCGGTTTGCTATCAGCGGCAATCCGCACGACATCCGCACCCGCTGCAACCAGCGCATTGGCCTGCGCAACGGTGGCATCGATGTCTTGCGTGTGCGTAGCACACATGCTCTGCACGGCGATGGGATTTCCATGACCGATGGTGATAGAACCAATATTGACGGCACGAGTGGGGTTGCGCGGCAGGTCCACCAGAGGCTCCCGGAGAGAAAATTTAAAGAAAATCAAAAAAAATGGGTAGTAACCCTTGATTCTTAGTCTATCATCAGTTCAACTATGCATCTCAAAGAGCGAACCGGCATATTTTGCCAAAGTCGCGCTTTGTGACGAAAACGGAATTTCATATCTGGCGCTCCTATCATATCCCTCTATTTTTTGCCCAGATACATACTTGAGACGTTTATTCGCTCCTCATCCGCCATTTTTGGATCGAGGAGCTATTTTTTTGCGCAGTCCTCATCGTTTGAATCCGTTTTGCCGCTACTGGGGTAATGAACCATTACAGCCCCGAATGATTGACTGAGAACTCAACGCTGTTTCCGATACGAGTCGGTAACCCAAAGACCGCAGAAAACGCCGATTCACAACTGTTCAGGCAACCGGGCGTCACGGAACACATCATAACAAATTGCTGTCGCCGCGTCGCTGATCAACAGGTTTGACCGTCACCAGAGCCGGTTTTCCCCGACTCCGCTAAACATTGAACCGCACCAGAATCTCGTCGCCATCGCGCATCACGTACTCCTTGCCGACCAACTGATGCAGGCCGGCCGCTTTGACTTCGCGTTCGGAACCGAGCCGCAGCAGGTCGGCCACCGCCATGATTTCTGCTCGGATAAAGCCCCGTGCCAAGTCGGTGTGAATCGTGCCGGCCGCCTCGACCGCTGTTTCGCCCCGCCGCAACAGCCAGGCCCGGACTTCTTTTTCGTCTGAAGTGAAAAACGTGATCTGCTCGGTGATCTCGAAAATCGTCCGCAATAGTTGTTTGCGACACGGTTCCCCCAGTCCCAACTCAGCAGCAAACTCGGCGCGATCGGCTTCGTCAAGTTGTTGCACATCCAGCTCCAACCCGGCCGGAGCGGCAATCACCGGGTGCCCCAATGCTTCGATGGCCGCCAGTTTGTCAGCATCGAAATCGGCTTCAGCGGTGTTGATCAGGACCAGTAGCGGCTTGCGCGTCAACAGCGAAAAGGACTTGGTATGCTTTTCCTGCTCGTCAGAAAACTCCTGGCTGCGGAGCGATTGTCCTTCGTTGAGCAGGACTTCGATCGGCTCTAAGAATTCCAATTCCGTCTGCAGTTCGTCGCGGTCGGGGCGGGGCTTTTTGATGTTTTCTCGCAGTCGGGCAATGCGATTGCTGATGACCTGCATATCGGCCAGCATCAATTCTTCTTCGAAGGATTGCACATCGCTGAGCGGATCCGCTCCGGCATAAGCGCCGATGACTTGGATCAACACGTTGGCTTCCCGCAGCACCGACATCCGCTGCGCGTTCCCTTCGCCCTGATCGCGACTCAAACCGGGAGTATCGAACAGTTCTATCTTCGCAGGTGAGATTTTTTTGGGATTAAACAAGGCAACCAAATCATCAAAACGCTGATCGGGAACCGTGGCGGTGCCGAGTTGTCCGGTGTGCGCTTTGGAGATATCGGGGGCGGTTCCGGTCAGCAATTCAAAGATACTGCTTTTTCCGCCCGCTTGATAGCCCACGAGTCCGATTTTCATCACGCGTTCCTGGTCGTTTGCTTGCGTTCTCAGTACACCAATACTGCTTGTCGCACCGCGCCGGTCGGGGTGTGAAGCAGGGGCGCGCTAGTGTAGTTGGGCAGCCGCCACCGGTAAAGCGATCGCGTCTAGAGACTCCGGAACCGTTTTCGCCACGGATCGCGCGTTTTTTGACCGCTGGGAGTCATGCCGAGGAACGACGCATGCCGATTGTATCGATTGAGACGCGCGCGAAAACCGTCGCCGGACTCCCCGTCTTAAAACCGCACAAGAAAGCCTGCCGACATGTACGCCCAACACTGGGGTCTCGTAGACATCCCTTTTCAATCGACCATCGACCAACGTTGGTTCTATGAAGGACCCTCTCACGAAGAGGCGGTCGCCCGGTTGTTATTCATCGTCGAACAACATCGCCGCCTAGGTGTGCTGGTGGGAGAAGCGGGAACCGGCAAGTCGATGTTGCTGTCTGTCTTAAAACGCGCCGTGCAACGTGCCCAAGGCCAAGTGGTGAACGTCAACGTCGCCGGTCGCTCGGGGGAGGAAGTCGTTTGGGAACTCGCTGCGGGATTACGACTCAGCCCACGACCCGACGATCCCCCCAGGACGCTTTGGCGCAAGATCGAAGAAGTGTTGCTCGGTAACCAACTAGCCCATGTACAAACCGTATTGGTGTTCGATCACTTTGAGTGGGCCGATCGTGAGTGTCAAAAAGCCATCGCCCGCTTGGTTCACCTCAATACGCAAACACCCACCTGGACAACCATCGTGGTCGCCGTCCGAGAAAAAGCCCTGCAGGAAAGTTGCGACCTGTTCCGGCACTTGATTGATCTGACAATTGAAGCACCGCCATTCAGTAACGATGAATCGCGCGATTACGTGATTAGCTTGTTGAGCAGAGCAGGGCGTCGCGATCCGTTGTTCACCGATTCGGCATTGGACCGCCTGCACGCATTGAGCGGCGGCGTGCCGCGCGAGCTCAACCGCCTGTGCGACATGAGCCTGCTCGCCGCCATGTCCGCCGGAGCAGTGGCCGTGACAGCCGATATTGTTGGTTCCTTTGCCGCCGAGGAGTCTGGCGATAAATCGTTCGACCGGCAATCAATTCTGAGCAATGCGTAGCTCGGCGGAAGCATCCAAGAAATTGGCCATGCGAATGTCGTCAGCGATGGGTCGTCGGCAAGTGCAACATCTTTTCGCGGAAATTAGTTCCTGACAGACTCCTGGACCAGAATCGGCTAACGGCAAGTTTGGGAGCTACCAATGGCGAACGAAAACAGAAAACTGTATTACTGGGTAGAGGGCGTTTCTGTATTCGTCTTTGTTGCCCTCGGGAGCGCCGTCGGACAGGCAACTCGATTGGTACAGGTGAATGTTGTTGATGGCGAGTTTATTTTCCCATCGCATTTTCCGATCTATGTTGGGGCCACGATCGGGGCCATCATCGGCTTGCTATTGGGATATGCGATTGCATGGCTGATAGAACAAATATCTAGCAACTCTGGTGACGAAACTAGAAATTTAGACAATACGTTGCTAACGGTTTCATCCTCTCAGCACCAATGCGATTCTTGACGCGCGCTGTCCGACCTAGTCCCAAACTGTCGGGCAAACATTCGGGTTGCTGCGCGAATAGCTGTGCGAAAACCCTCACCCCCGACCCCTCTCCCAGAGGGAGAGGGGGGAGTTGATGACGGTGATTCCGCGCAAGCTCCCTCTCCCTTTGGGAGAGGGCCGGGGTGAGGGGCAAGCCACGTATGATGTACGCCGACAGGTTCGGCCCAGCTTTGCCAAGAAGCACGAAGCCGCAATTCCCACGCTCTGAAACGAGCAAAGTCTCATCAGCAGGGACAGCTGAAACTGCTGCTTCTTGTGCCTGCGGCACACCGATTGCCGTTGGCAATCGCTGCCACCCGATGCTTGATTTTCCACGGATAAACGCAATCTGTCCCAGAGGGTGAGGGGCAAGCCACTTGGGATGCTCGCCTTCAGGTACGGCGCGACTTTGCCAGGAAGTTGACGCGCAGTACTCAGCCGTTTCATATGGTCTCCGGTGAATTTCTCGCTGGAATTGTGCTATCATGGCGTAAACATCACTGCAACAGTTTGCTCCGATCTGCTCAATTCACAGGACCGGTTGATGACTAACACACGCCGCGACTTCTTACGAACTTCCGCTGCACTGGGAACCGGGATCTTGATTCCCTATACGTTCACCACCGGGGCAGAAACCAAACCGCGATCGCCCAATGAACGGCCCCGCATTGGATCGATTGGGATGCGCTATCAAGGTTCGGTGATTGCCCGTAAGGCGGCGGAGCATGGCGATATTGTGGCCATCGCCGATGTCGATCGTGAAATTGCCGATAAGGCCCAAGCAGAGTTCGGCGGCAAAGCGGACATCTATGAAAACTATCGCGACTTGCTGTCGCGTGACGACATTGACGTTGTCACGATCGGTGCGCCGGATCATTGGCACGCGTCAATGCTGATCGATGCCTGCCGCGCGGGCAAAGATGTCTATTGCGAAAAGCCGCTCACATTGACGATCGATGAAGGCCAGGCGATCCTCAAAGCGGTCAAAGAAACCGGCGCGGTGGTACAAGTCGGAACGTGGCAACGCAGCGATTCGCGGTTCCGTTTGGCCTGCGAATTGGTCCAGCAAGGGCGGATCGGCAAGTTGCGGCGGGTGTCGATTGTGCTTGGCAAAAACGTCGTAGGCGGACCGTTTGCCGTGTCGGAACCACCGGCGCATTTCAATTGGGATCTGTGGCAAGGCCCGACCCCCGATGTCCCCTATATCAAAGAGCGGAGCCATTACACATTTCGCTGGTGGTACGAATACTCCGGCGGGCAGATGACCGACTGGGGCGCGCATCATCTCGACATTGCCCAATGGGGCATGGGCCAACAACACAGTGGGCCGGTACAGATTGAAGGGACCGCCGATTTCCCCCACACCGAGAACGGTTATAACGTGGCAACCAACTATCACGCGGCATACCGCTACGACAACGGCGTGGAACTGGTCGTTGCCGACAATGGGCGCAACGGCGTGATGTTTGAAGGGGACGAGGGCCGGATTTTTGTGAATCGCGGGACCGTTTCGGGAAAACCGGTCGAAGATTTGAAAACCAAGCCGCTGAACCGTGGTGATTTTGCCTTGTACGGCCATGACAATTTGGACCGCCCGGAACGCGCCGGTAAATTGGATGCGATCATCAATCACATGGGCAACTTTTTCGATTGTGTGGTCACACGCGAAACCCCGATTTCCGACGTCGCCAGCCAACACCGCAGCGTAAGCGTCTGCCATCTCGGCAACATCGCCATGCGCCTGGGCCGTAAGCTGCAATGGGACCCGCAAGCGGAGTTGTTCGTCGATGACGAAGAAGCCAATCGCTGGCTATCACGCGACCGCCGCGCGGGATTTGAGTTAGACGCCTGAAATGGCCCGCGACGGGGGAGAGTGCGTCGAAAAAGTTGTGAGCAAAGACGCAGTCATTCTCTAAGTCTCCAGGGTAGCCGCGATGGCGCAGACATCGGGGCGGGTGCAGCCCGCACGAAGCCGCAATTTCCGCGCTCTAAAACAAGCAAACTCTCGCTGGCAGGGACAGCTGAAATTGCTGCGTCTTGTGCCTACGGCACACCGATTGCCGATGGCAATCGCTGCCACCCTGTGATTGCTGCCCCACGACAGTCGGCTGTGAAAACAGCCAGACGTCATTCGCCCCCTTCGAGCACCACCTTCGTCACGGCAATTTGGCCGGAGAAACAGACGTCGATATCGTGTCCTGGTTGTCGCGGACGATCGTGATAGCTACCGACATAGTGATAGCTCCCTTCCCGGCAATCGTACTCCAACCGATGGGGACTGGTGTCCAAAGGGCAAAAGACGATTTCCGGCTCCGCTGCGGAGTCGTCGTCGAGTGCGGGGAAGTTGACGTTCCAATAAGCGCCCGGTGGCAGCGGTTGGGGAGCGAGTAATTCCAGGACGCGGCGAGCCATCACTTCGGCGGCCGCCCAATCAATGGCTACGATACCCCGATGATATTGCGAAAAAGCGATGCCCGGTTTGCCCAACAGGACCGCTTCGCGGACAGCGGCAACGGTGCCGGACATATACACGTCAATGCCCAGGTTTCCCCCCTCGTTGATGCCTGACAGAACCCACGTTGCATCGGGTAGGATTTGCGTGGCACCGATCCGCGTGCAGTCGGCGGGTGAACCATCGAGCGCCAGTCGTCCGGGAGCGACTTCGGTTAAGGACAACGGCCGAAAGACATTCACGGTATGCCCGCAACCAGAGTAAGGCTCGTTCGGTGCAACGACCGTGGCTGTACCCCATCCACTGACCGCCCGCTCCAATGCCGCTAACCCGTCGGCATGGATTCCGTCGTCGTTGGTCAGCAGAAGTTTCATCAGTGTTTGTTTCTTGAAAGGGAGTTTTGGGGAAGAGACGCTTGCCGAAGCCAGCCGGGTCGGCACTATAACGGATTGCGCAGTGACTCAGGAAAACGCATCGCGGGCTAAAGCCAATGCTCCGTGAATCACGACTTCCTCACCCAGCGCCGCAGGGACGATCTGTGCGACGTCGGCAAACGGTGCAAAGACATGTTTGCGATATGCGGCACCGACCGGTTCAAAAAACAAGGTGTCCCCCATCAGTGAGACGCCCCCGCCGATTACGATCCGTGCGGGATTGACCAACGTCACGACCTGTGCGATCGCCCAGCCCAAAGTGTCGGTCGCGTCGTTGAGCAGTCCGCGGCAAAATGGATCTCCCGCCGCCGCAGCTGTGGCGATGTGCTTGGTCGTGATTTTCTCAGGATCATTCCCGGTCAATTCCAAGAGACGACTGGCCGGCGCGGATGGTTCGGCCTGGGCAATCATATCCGGCGCAGCGGCGGTGCGGTGAGCAGCGGCGAAGGAGGCGGCTGCTGTATGATCGGCAATCGCTTGTCGTGCGCGCTGTGTGATGCCGAAACCGGAGGCGATTTGTTCGACGGTGGTGCCGGGGTAGGGCAGGTGGCGGGGAACGTTGCCGGGCCGCAGATGTCCGATCTCAGCCGCTCCGCGACCACTCCCGCGATAAACCTGGCCCCCCAGAATCAAACCGCCGCCAATCCCCGATCCGACGGTGATATAAAACACAGGATCGAATCCCCGGCCGGCGCCGTAATGCGCTTCGGCCAGCGCAGCGGTGTCGGCGTCGTTTTGCAAGATTCCGGGAATTCCCAGCGTCTTTGCCGCCCAATCAACAATCGGGAAATCATCCCAACCGGCGACTTGATGGCTGGTCATCGTACACCCGCGATCCGCATCGACCGGTCCGCCGAATCCAATGCCCATGCCGGCGACGTCGCCATGTTGCAAGCCGCGCGGCTTGAGTAATTCGTCAACGCCTTGCGCGATCTGCGTGCGGATACGTTCGGCGCCTTGCGTCGCATCGATATCGGCGCGCCACAACTGTTCGATCGTCTCGGAGTCCAAAGTCCCCAAGCCGATTTGCAGCTTCGTGCCACCGATTTCCACTCCCAGCGCATAGGCCGGTTTGTCCGTCATGTTCGATTCCCCACCGGTCGCGCCGGAATGTTTGCTACAGGTCGTTTCAAACCCTTTGACGCGTTCCGCTGACACGAAAATGCGAGTCTCCAGAACAATCGAAACTGGATTTTGAAACTGGTTTTCAGCGAATCAATCGCTGCCTTGAAATGCGACCCAGGCGCGGTTTTGGTAGCTGCAGCGGCAACCGGCTGAGGCATCGGGCAGCAGCACCAATCCGCCGACCGGCAAAGCATTGATCCAGCAGCCGGGGCGAATCCCGCCAAAGTCCTCGCGTCCTTCGGGTCGTGACAAATCCAAATATCCCAACGTCGCTGAACGGAACAACAACATGTTTTTCCCAGCAGCCAATTGTCCGCAACCATAGGAACGTTTGAATTCAAATGGCTGCGTTTCTCCCGTCAGCAAGTCCCAGGCGCCGCCTTGGGTATAGATGGTGCGGTCAGTGACGAGCGGACGGGTGACATATTTCATCGGTTTGTCCCACACGCGATACCCTTCCGAAGCACGAAACACAGCGATGCGGCCTCCCACCTCCGACGGCAGACGAAACCGCGTCGGTTGGTAGCTCATGAGCAGCATGTCGTTTGCTTCGCTGAAGACCAGGACCGTTCCGAAAATGTCCTTGTCGTTTTTCATTTTGATCTTGCCGCTGCGAGCATTCAAAATCACCAATTCGCCGGTCGGATGCTCGGCCGGTTTCATATCCGTCTTGCCGCGGCGTTTCTCCGCTTGATCCAACCGGTCGCCGGGGGCTAAGGCGCGGTCGATCAAAAAGACCTGACCGTCGCCGATGGCAATCGCGTTGTTGCGTATCGATTCCTGCGCATCGTATTGCCATAACTTTTCACCACTCTCGACGTCGAAGGCGAACAGCATTTTCGACTCGGTGAAGAGTTCGCTCATATCGGCCGGCTTCCAGGAATGTTGCACGATGTGGTCCTCATTGACCACCGACCCGAATAGAATGCCATCCTCGCAGGCGATGTAGCCCCACTTCCCTTTTTTGCCTTCGGGCGATTGAGGGGCTTCGTAACGCGTCAGCACTTCGCCGATCGCCGCGTCGAGTCGTACACAAATATCATCCCTGCGAACGAACACACTGTCTCCGGCGGCGCAGAAATTACTGCCGGTGCCGGCGGTGCCCATCAGGTGATCGGCGTCGTGGGCTCGCTGCACGCCGGGCAGTGCATATTCCCACAGCGTGCGTCCGTTGTAGGCATCGACCGCGCGGAGCGCATCCATGCCTTCGACAAACAACCGCCCCTGATGAAACAGCGGAGCATGTCCCCGACCGTGACGCTGCGGCATCTCCAGAGCGACGTCGCGAAACCATAGAATGCTGAGCGGGCCTTTGATCGTGTCGACGCTGCTACAGGTGTTGGCCGGGTTTGAGTATTGATGCGTCCACTGCCCCGCATCGGCCAGTGCGCCGCGCGTTTTAACGGACATTTCGCCCGGAGCACCCAGGCAAACCATCCCGCCATAGGGCCGTTGCAACCGAGCGATTTCGTCTTGGCCCTCGGCGATCTCCTCGCCAGCCACGGAACGCCCCGAGACGATCAGGTTTGCGAAATACTTGGGATAGGTCGTCGCCGCGAGATCGCGTTGATGCACGGTGACGCGTGTCCCGTACAGTCCGGCGGCATTGATGAGCTGACGGGCAGCGGCGACGTTCGCGGGATCGGAATCGACCGCGAAGATCATTAAGTCGGTTTGCTTGGCCAATTCCAACGCCAACCGCCCATCGCCACAACCAAAATCGACACAATACCCGGCCGTCACACCGGTCGTTTTGATAATCTCTTCTGCTGCTTTGGCAACCAATTCATCGGCGGCCGTTTCTTGTGGTTCGGCCTTGACCGTTTTTGTTTCGTCAGGACTGGCTGCGGCAAAACAATAAATCGTGCCTTGATCGGTGCTGACGTACAAGCGCCCCGCAGCGACCGCCAATCCGTACGGCTTGCCGTCGACCTGCGCCGTCCATTGTTGTTCTCGGTCCTCAAGCCTGAAGGTGGCGACGCTGTCACTGGCACCGGAAACAATGGTGTCACCGGCGACGATCAATGAGGTCCCGCCGGGAATCTTCTCCGCCTTCCACAATTCTTTGTGCGTCATTTTCGTTTGCGGTTGACCGCGACGATCCGGTTCGGTGGTTTCTACCGGCTTGAGCGCTCGCAGCGTATGGCCATCGGCGTGGAGTAGACCCTCGGGGAACGCGGCCACAGCACCAGCGCCTAGCTTGTCGGCTTTCTCACCGTCGCTCGCCACAAACGCCAGTCCGCCGTTATAGAAAAATGGTCCGGAGGCCATCGTCGAGGTGCCGCCGGTGTGTCCGTTTTTTTGCAGATGATAATATTGAAACGCACCGTCGGTCCGTTGAAACGCCGCTGGAACCGCGCGGCCTGTGGGGACGAATAATTGATCACCGGCAGCAACCACATACCCTTGTGCGGAGATGCCGCTGTTGGCATTCGCTCCACCGTGTGGCTGCGGCATTTCGATCTGGCCCGATTCACCATTCGTCCAGACGCTTTCACCGGTCGTTAAATCGAGCGCGTGCAGGAAGACCTTCTCCGACTGCCAAATCCCGGCCGCGTAATACAGCGTGTCCTCCACAATGACCGGCCCCCCCCGCGCCGGCCAACGCGACGTCAACGTGCCGTTGCCCAACACCATGTCATCCTCAGGACCACCGCGCCACTTACGGATCAATGACCCGTCCGCAGCGGACAGGCAGTATAAGTATCCGTCGTCGCTCACGGCATAAACTTGATCCCGCCAAACCACCGGCGCAAACCGCACCGGGCCGTCGGTATAAAACGTCCATTTTTCTTGCCCCGTGGCGGCGTCGAGCGCGTGAATCTGTCCGTCGGCGGAACTGCCGTAAAAAACGGTGTCCCCCGCAGCTACAACGTGAAACGCACGGTCGAACAGCATACGGTCATCGCGCGGCCAAGCCGTTTGTGGTGGATGTGCCGGGTGATGCACCCAGGCCAACGAGAGTTCCGCCGGCAGACTGTCTGCCGTGTAACCGTCGCGCGCGGCGTTGCCGCGAAACTGCGTCCAATCGGCAGCGGACAATGGCGAGACGAACAGAACCAGGAGGGCGGGTATCAGGAAATTGCGCAGCATGGAGTGCACCTTTTCGCAGGGGAGGATGCAAAGACGAATTGATCCCTCCAATATACCGCCCGTCGCAGGTCGCCGAAACCCAGGCTTACGACCGCTGGTATTGCGCAGCAAAGTCGTGAGGGGCTGCCTATTTGACAGTGGCCGGTTGATCGGTGACTTGGGGTTTCTCATCCCCCGCTGGCCAGCCCTCTTGGTTTCCATTGACGTAGTTCGGTTTGCGGAGCGGGGATTCTGGTTCCGCCGCGGGTTGATCGTCGAGTTCGTCATCGTGCTGCATGATCGATTCGAACCACATCGTCGTCTTGTAATACACCAGATAGAACACCGGCACGAGGTACAAGACCAACACGGTGGCCAACATCAAACCAAAGCACAAACTGACCGCCATCGGAATTAGAATCTGTGCCTGAAACGACGTTTCGGCCAACATCGGCGCCAGTCCGGCCACCGTGGTGACCGATGTCAACAACACGGGGCGAAAACGGCGTTCCCCGGCTTCTAAAAGCGCTGTCTTCAGCGGCAACCCATCTCCGAGGCGACTATTGATGAAGTCGACCAAGACGATGGAGTCATTCACCACCACACCCGTCAACGCCACGAGGCCGAACAGACTAAACAGCGAGATCGGCAATCCCATGAACGCATGCCCGATCACGGCGCCGATCATGCCAAAGGGGATGATCGCCAGAATCAACAACGGCTGCAGATAAGAACGGAATTGGACCGTCAACAAAACAAACATCCCCAGCACGGCAACGACGAAGCCTTGCATCATGCTGGTCACCGAATCTTGCGTTTGCTCGGCTTCCCCTTCGTAGCGGGCATAAACACCGGGATATTTGGCCAATAGTTTCGGCATATAATCGCTGCGCAGCGCCGCCATCGTTTGTGACGTATTGCCGACTTGCTCATCCATGTCAGCCGTGACGGTAATGGACCGCATTTGATCGATGCGGTTGATTTCGCCATAGCTGCGGGCGACGGTGATGTCGGCCAATTCCGTCAGCGGACGTTCGGCGCCGTCATCGGTACGCACGCGAATGTCGTTGAAGTTCGTCAGCGATTGACGTTCCTCGGTGGGATAACGGACCATGAGTTTGACTTCATGCCGCCCCCGCTGCAGCCGCATGACTTCGGCCCCGTAATAGGAATTGCGCACGGTTTCGGCCAAATCGCCAACCGTTACGCCCATGGCTTGCGCATCTTCCTTAACCTTGATCTGAAATTCCCATTTCCCCGGCGTCGAGTCGTCAGCGACGTCGGCGACACCGGGATATTTTCGCAATTGTGTTTTACACTCTTCGACGGCAGCTTCCAGCGAGGCGAAGTGGGACTCATCGGCCAGCAGTCGGAATTCGATCGGCAAGCCTTCGGGACCCATGCTCGGACTACGGAACGACACACTTTGCGCGCCGGGAAATTCTCCGCACCCCTCTCGCCACTCTTTGACAATATCCAAGCTGACAATCGATCGTTGTTCGGGCGGGACGAGTTCGATGGTGACTTCACCCACGTTGCTGCCGGTGGATTGCCCACCCGCGCCGATCGGCCCATCGGTACTGACACTCCCCACCGTTCGCCGCCGCAAGTCGACCAAATTCATACCCTGGTCGGCGTACTTTTGATTGATTTTTACGATGGCCTCCTCCATCCGCTGGGTCGCCTCGTCGGTGATTGAACTCGGCGTGCCATCGGGATAGACCACCTTGGCGATGATGGTGTTGCTGTCCAATTTGGGAAAGATGCTCCAAGGAGCGATCCCGCCAGCGATCAGGCCGAAGCAGATCATCATCAACGCAATGGCGCCACTGATCACGATGGCCGGGTTATTGACCGACTTGCGCAACGTCGGCACATACACACGCTTGATGAACCAATCCAAGAGCCGAATGCAGTACCGGTTCATCCAGCCAAACATGATCGCCAAGGGACGAAACGGATAGAGCAGCCATTCGACCACCATCAAAAACATGCCCCGTTTGTGCGCCAAGTGGCAAGGCAACACAAAACTGCTCTCCAC
This sequence comes from Symmachiella dynata, assembly GCF_007747995.1. Lineage (NCBI taxonomy): Bacteria > Pseudomonadati > Planctomycetota > Planctomycetia > Planctomycetales > Planctomycetaceae > Symmachiella > Symmachiella dynata. Next base: position 7,719,225 of record NZ_CP036276.1, read on the forward strand.
TAGCGAGATGACCAACATGGCAATCACGGCAACCGGCATCACGGCAATGAATTTGCCCATCACCCCCGAGACATACATCAGCGGCAAAAACGCAATGATCGTGGTGGCGACCGACGCGACCACCGCGGGGACCACCTCCGCTGTTCCGTCGATAGCCGCTTGCAGCAGCGGCTTGCCCAGTTGGCGATGCGCATAGATGTTTTCGCCAATGACGATCGCGTCGTCGACTACGATCCCCAACGCCAACAAAAACGCGAACATCGTCAGCATGTTGAGCGTATGTCCGGTAAATAACAACACCGCACTGGCCCCCAGGATGGCAATGGGAATTCCCAACGCGACCCAAAACGCCAGCCGCAATTCCAAAAACAGGGCCAACACCAAAAAGACCAGCGCCAATCCTTGCAGACCATTGCGGGTCAATAAGTCCATACGATCCCGCACGTCGACCGATCGATCGCGCCAGGTTCGCAATTCGTACCCAGCGGGGACCTCTTGGCGAGCCGTGTATTCCTTGACTTCATTGACGATGGCCAGCAAATCTTCGCTGGCGGTGCGGTCGACGGAAATCAGCAAACCGGGCCGCCCATTGATGACTGTCTCGGCCGTCATATCGGCGAATTCATCCTGCACGTTCCCCAGATCGTCGATGGTCAGCACCACTCCGCCCGACTGCGTGACGAGCGGAATCTTCGCGATTTCTTCGCCAATGGTTTGTTTGTTCTTCCCACGCAGCAGCACCTCTTGAGAATCGGTTTTGATGCTCCCGCCGGGCAATTCCAGATTTTGCCGTCTCACGATTTCGGCAACCTGTCCCAGCGACAAGCCATGCTTGCGCAGCGCCGTCTCCGAGATTTCGATATCGATCTGATAATCTTTGCCGCCAATGATATTCGCTTGCGACACGGAGGGGAGTTGCAGCAAGTCGCGGCGGACCTGTTCGGTCACCTCGCGCAGTCTCAAAGCCGCATCAGGCGAGTCGTCGGCAGTCCCCAAGATCCCTACGCGAATGGCTGGTTGCCGAAACGTGATCTGCTTGATTTCCGGATCTTCGGCCAATTCGGGAAAGCTGGGAATCCGGTCGATTTCCGAGCGCACTTCAGCCAGCGTCTTTTGCACGTCGGGAATATTCGATTCCAATTCCAGAATCAGATACCCAAAACTTTCGCGTGCGACGGCTGTCTTCTTTTTAATACCCGTAATCGAGTGCACCGCTTCTTCGATCTTCTGGCAAATCCCCTCTTCCACCTCATCGGGACTCGCGCCGGGATACGGCACGGTGATCAAGATGACTTCCATTTCAAATTCGGGGAAGACTTCACGGCGCATCATGAACAGACTGGCGCTCCCCATCAGGAGCACGCCAATCATCAACGTGTTCATGGCGGGAGAATTGGAGACGGCCCAACGGATGATCGATTTCATGGCGATGTCGGTAGATAGGCTGAAGGCTATGGACTGTAGACCGTAGGGAGGTTTTTCCTGGTAGAGAAAGCGGTGGAAAGGCTATCTCTTCCTCTGTGCTCTCTGTGTACTCTGTGGCAAATTCTTTTCGTCAATGCGTGTGCGGCACTCGGTTTGTCATTCGATGATCGTTTGTCCTGCATCGAAAGGTGCGTCGTGACGCACCCCACGGTCGGTTTGTGATTCGTGTGGTTAGTTTATTTCGGGAGTCGTCGTGGCCACTGGTTGAGTCGATTCGCGGACTTTCATGCCGTTGCGGACCTCTGCGAGCGGCGAGGTTACGACATGGTCGCCGGCTTCGATTTTGGACGATGCTGCCGGAAGGACGACCGACCCATCGAGGGTCTCGGCAGGCTGGATGGTTTCGATGGAGAGGACGCCGTCCCGCACCACCCAAATGCGATTGCCCGGCCGGACCGCGCTTTCAGGGACGCTCAATAGCCGCGCTGTCGGCTGTGCGTGAACGCGGACTGTGGTGTACATGCCGGTGACCATTGCCCGCGGTCCGTGAAAGTCCACCGGTCGCCCTTGATCGTCGGTGATGCGGACGTCGCGAGGATTTTTAACCACAACGCGGCAAGGGATCGTGCGCGTCGCAATATCGAGCCCCGTCCCCTCATACCGTGATAAAACCCCTTGCCAATGAAAATTGCGGCCCAGCAATCGGTAGGTGACTGTCACCGGTGTTTCAGGAATCTCAAATGTAGCGGCCGCCGACATAGCCTGATCGCTCACATACCGCTCACCCGTTTGATTCCAGATCCAAAATAGTTCGTCCATCTTTAAGCCGCACTTCACTTCAGCGGTTGACGAATCATTGATGCGGACCAGTTGTGTGCCGTTGGTGACGTGCGTGTCCGTCTCCACCAAATCCTCGACAATCACTCCGCTCAGTGGAGCTGTGATCTTGGTTCTGCTCAGGTCCAATTGGGCTTTCTCCAATTGTGTCCCCTTCAATTCCAGCGCGCTTTGCAATCGCTGGCGGCGGGATTTTTGCAACGTCAACAGGTTCTTTTGCACCTGCACTTTATTGCGAGCGGCCAACTCGTCGCGCTTGGCAACGTCGATGTCCGATTCAGTGATCACCCCCCGCTTGGAGAGATCCTCCACCCGCTTCATTTCTTGTCCTTGCAGCACCAAGTCTTCCTGGCTCAATGCCACCAGCACCTCGGCATTTTTGATCTCGACATCGTTCTCCAACAAATCCGCTTCCGCTTGTGCGATCTCCTTGCTCAACCGGCGAACTTCCAATTCGTAGTCGCGGGGATCAATTTCCAACAACAGCGTCCCCGCCTCCACATAGTTACCCGAATTGCACTCGTCCGACTTGAACGTAATGCGTCCCGCCACTTCGGCAGAGAGATAGATCTCTCGATGCGGCACGACGACACCATCGGTTTCGATGTCCAATCCCGACTCATGCGCCGCGACCGAAGCCCACTCGACGAGAGGATCCATCTGGGCCTGTTCCTCTTCGATCACCATCTCGGGACGCGCGCTCAGAACCTGAAACCCAACGATGCCGCCTATCAAAATGATAACCGGCAAAACGATCCGCAAGATGAGGTAACGGAGAAATTTCATCGTAGGGAAACAACCTTCAAACGATTGAGACTCAAACTTGGTTAACGCGAAACGCTACGACGCGCAGACGTCGAAGCGTGGGAATGGTTGGGGGCCGGAATATTTCGCCCCGATTCTGACGTCGTCCGCTCCGAATAAGGCGCAATACAGCCCAAAGCGGCTAATGAAAACTCGGCAATATGCTCGGCGAGTTGCGGCACGCTGTAATGATCCCGTCGCTCTTGTTCGTCTATCATGATGGAGACCACTTCACCCGCCACCCGGTAATTCAAACACTGGCCCAGAATACTGAAACCGATGAGATGCAATTTGAAATCAGGAGTCTCCTCAGGCATGATCTCCCGCAAAATCCCCACCAGCAAATCAAAGTCGGGTCGAAAATGATCCTTGACCAGCGCCTTGCAAGCAGCCGTGGGATGCAAAACTTCACGCATCATCAATGTCACCTGCCAGGGCGCCTGATTCGTCCCCAACATCCGCGTGATCATCGTCTTCAAATAATCACGTAACTTTTCCTCCGGAGAGGTTTCCTCTGACCAGACGGGAAACTGAACCTGCCGCACCCTCAACTCACGGGCCTGTGTCACCGTCGCGATATACAATTGCTCCTTGTCGCCGAAATGATAATTCACACTGGCGACGTTCACATTCGCCGCCTGGCAAATGTCGCGCACCGTCGCATCGGAAAAGCCCTTCTCCGCAAAGACGGGGCCAGCCGCATTGAGAATTCGAGTTCGAGTATCGTCTGTGGACATAGGAAAGAGAGGCTGTCTAGAAGCGTGAATCAAACAGGCGTTTGAAACAATTGTATTAAACAGCTGATCAACGTCAAGATCACTTCCCCTCTTTTCCAACCTCCCCAATCCAATCCCCCTCCTCGTGAATTCATTCGCTCCTCTCGCCGTTTTCTTAAGATTCCAATCCACAACCCCCTTCACCCTGCAGGGTTTGCGGTTTTTGTTGTTGGCCACCCAGGGGAGTGTTATGATGTCCTAAGAGCGTGACTTCAAAAAACGTTTTACAGACTGCCATATCGCGTCACGGGAGGGCGAAGCTCCTGCTGAGCCGCATCGGGGCGTCTAGCGGGAAAAGGGTAAAGTTTTCCATGGCCGTGGCAAGCGATAGGGTTCATCGCGGCTCGGCGGGAGCCTCGCCCTCCCAGTTTGAAGACACGCACTTTGGACACGTCATTCGCCGTTTTGGTTCCACGGACGTGCTTTGGGAGAAATGACATGCGTTGCGGAATCGCCCGCCACTTTCTGATCGTGATCTGTTCGCTCGCGATCCTCGCCAGCTCCCACCGTCATGCCCAGGCCGAAATTACGGCTCATCAGGTCCATGAGTCGATCGACAACGGTGTGAAGTTCCTGTTGCGGAAACAGAAATCTGACGGCTCTTGGGCCAGCGGCGGGAGTTGGGACATCGGTGTCACGAGCCTGACCGCATTGGCACTGTTTAATGCCAAAGTCCCAGCCGACCACCCACAAATGGCGCTTACACTGCGCTACCTCCGCAACGTGGCCCAGCCCAACCGCACCTACGAAGTCGCGTTGATGATCATGGCACTGGCTGCCGCCAAAGATGGCAAACGGGATGCCGCGCTGATTGCGGCATTGGTGGAGAAATTGGAAGACAGCCAAATCCGCCGCGGCGAAGGACGGGGCGGGTGGTCGTACGGTACTGCACCCGGCGGCCGACTGAATATTCAGGGAGGAGACAATAGCAATAGCCAATATGCGGTGTTAGCACTGCGCGACGCACAGGAATACGGGGTGGAAGTCAGCACCGCAACCTGGGAGCGGATTCGAGCACATTGGCTTGGCGCGCAAAACGTCGACGGTGGTTGGGGCTATTCCCTCACATCCAAGTCGAGTACCGGCAGCATGACGGTCGCCGGAATTGCCAGCATGGTCATCGTGCATTCCATGCTCAGCGACGATGCCAACGAAATCGACGAGGATGGCCATCCGATTTGTTGCGGAACCCCGGAAGAGGATCCCTATCTGAAAGCACTCGAACGGGGCGTCGAATGGATGACACGAAATTTCGCCGTCGGCATGAACCCCAAAGCTCACACGTGGCAGCTTTATTATCTCTACGGTCTGGAGCGAGCCGGACGGCTCAGCGCGCGACGATTTTTCGGACAGCACGATTGGTACCGCGAAGGAGCCGAGTATCTGGTGGCGCGACAGGCGACGATCGCCGGAAGCTGGAAGGGAAGCGGGCATATGGAGGACGAAATCATCTCCACATCGTTCGCCCTGCTGTTTCTCTCCAAGGGACTGGCGCCGGTCTTGGTCAATAAACTCAAATATGGGCCGCGGGATAACAACGGCCGCCTCACCGAGCAGGATTGGGACAACCACCACAACGACGTCAACAACCTCACCAAACACATCAGCGGCTTAGAAAAATGGCCAAAATTGCTGACTTGGCAACAAGTCGACAGCCGCGCCGCGACGGTCACCGATTTGCATCAAGCGCCGGTCGTCTTCATCAGCGGCCGCTACGGCTACGACTTCACCGAAGCGGAACGAGGCAAGCTCAAGGAATACGTCAGCGGCGGTGGCACGATCTTTGTCGAGTCCTGCTGCGACGGCGAAGACTTTGACCGCAGCTTCCGCGAAATGATCCGCAAAATGTACCCCGATGGGGAAGCAGAGTTGGTCCGTCTGGGACCCGACCATGAAGTCTATCGCAGCGAATACCGACTCGATTCCGAGACGGTCGAACTGTGGGGTGTGGAACTCGGCTGCCGAACGGTGATCATTTATTCGCCGGACGATCTCTCCTGTTTATGGGACAAATGGCGGCTCCGTATTCCGGAGAAGCGTGCCCCCGCATTAACCTCGATGGTGCTCAGGGCGATGAAGGTGGGCGTGAATGTGATCGCCTATGCCACTGGCCGGGAGCTGATGGAAAAACTGGACGACAATCGTCTGGCCGCCGATGAAGGGGCGCAGGTCAAGGTGTCGCGGGGCTTGTTGCAAGTCGCCAAAATCCGCCACGCCGGAAGCTGGAACACCGCTCCTACGGCGCTGCGCAATATGCTCTTTGCTCTCAACGACAAATTGGGCATGGTCGCCTCGACCACCGAGCGCGATCTGGTAGCGGTCGATGACAACATCTTCAAGTACCCCATCCTCTACATGCATGGCCGTCACCGGTTTGAATTCAGCCGCCAGGAACAAGAGAACCTGCGGAAGTACCTGGACCAAGGGGGCTTCCTATTCGCTGACGCCTGCTGCGGCGCCCCGCAGTTTGATAAGAGTTTCCGGGAATTGATGGAGCAGATTTATCCCGATGCGCCACTAAAACGATTGCCGATGGACCACGAGATCTTTACCTCACAACTGGGCGGGTTCGACATCCGCAAGGTGCAGCGACGAGCTCCCGAATCAGGCAGTACCAAAGTGACGCTCAAATCGAACGTCTTCGAAGTCGAGCCGCTGCTGGAGGGAATCGAAATCGACGGCCGCATTGCCGTCATCTACAGCAAGTTCGACATCAGTTGCGCCCTGGAACGCCAATCCTCAGTCGCCTGCGCCGGGTATGTCCACGAGGACGCTGTCAAAATCGCCTTAAACGTCGTGCTGTATTCCATCGCCCAATAAGCCGCCGCCGCATCGTCTGGCACGGATCGCACCATGCGACGGCAAGCCGTCGGTTTGGGATGTTGCGGTTTCAAGCCCATTAATCTGTGTTTTATCCGTGTTCCATCTGTGGCTAAGAAAACGTCATCGCACCGCAGTTTGGATTGCAAACCGAAACGGCTGCGACTAGGCTAAACGCTACGCAGGCAGCGTATTTCCAGATAAATGTCTCAGCGACCGACTGCGCGCAGTTGGCGGGGAGTGGAACAGCATGGGCCTGCGGTGCAATCACTACGACGTGGCGTTCGAGGAATTTCTGCGCGGACGCAAGACGCCCTACGTTTTTGTCGACGAGCGCCGTCGTGCGCTCTTGGAGGGCGCTTCGCTCAAGTCGATGGACTTTATTGTCTATTCACCCGGCGAGACCAACCTGCTGGTCGATGTGAAGGGGCGGCGGTTTCCTTCGGGACAGCAGATACACGGGCACAAGTGGGAGAACTGGACCGGTGCCGAAGATGTGCCGGCGCTGTTGCAATGGCAAGAGGTGTTCGGCGCGGGATTTCGCGGGCTGCTGGCTTTCGCCTATCATATCGTGCACGAAAAGCATTGCCGGCACTTCGACGAACTGTTTGAATTTCGCGGTCGCCGTTATGCATTTTTCGGCGTCTGGGCCGATGCCTATCTGGAGGTCATGAAAACCCGCTCCGCCGGCTGGGACACGGTTTGCCTGCCGAGTCGCGAGTTTCGCCGTCTGCGAGTTCCGCTCGGTGAATTGTTATAGGCGAATTGTTATAAAATGCAGCGGCTGCAATTTGCCACTGGTACCGGCGCCCGCGGGAGCGTATGCTGGATCTAACAGCATCTCTTCAAACTGGGAGGGCAAGACGCCTGCCGAGCCGCGATGAACTTGATCGCTCGCCTCGTCTTGGGAGGTCTCCAAATTTTCCCACACGAAATGTCCTTTGCGGCTCAGCAGGAGCTTCGCCCTCCCGTGGCGCGAAAAGGCAGTTCATAGATGTGTTTTGAAGAGACGCTGTCAGGTAATCTGCGAATTAAACATCCTATCAATTGCGTCAAATAAATGCTGGCTGATGAAACAGCTTCCTCGAGGAATACGCGCATGAATTGGTTAAACGGGCGATGCTGCCAGAGATTGGCCGCTTTTACCGCCACCGGTTGGGCGACCTTGTGGCAGGCGGCCGCTGCTCGGGGTCAAGACGTGCCCCCACAGAGTGGCGGAGCCGCTGCCGTAACTCCGATGTCGGGGACCGATTTTATTTTGCCCGCTTTCGTCGTGATTTTCTTGTTCGGAATTTCCATTTTCGCCGTCTGCCGCTCCAGTCGCCGCGTCTAACTGCTCACAGCGTCGCACCAGCAGTACGACGTCAACGTGTGCCGCTTCTGCCGATTGCGCGGATGATCGGTCGCTTCCGCACGGCGGCCCGGCGAAAAAGTCGACGGAACCTACCCCGCCACCCCTGCCCGCGCACGCTCCGCATGTTATGATAAACGCGTATCCCAGTTGTTTATCTACACGGAAACTATGTGAGTCCCATGTCGAATTCCGCCAAACTCCAAGGTATTTTTACCCCCAATCTTGTGCCCCTCGATGCCCAGGGCGATATCGATGAAGGGGAACTGCGTCGCTATACCGATTGGTTGATCGATCGAGGCGTGCATGGGTTGTATCCCAACGGTTCGACTGGGGAATTCACCCGCTTCACGGTTGAGGAGCGGCGGCGGATTATTGAAATCATGGTCGATCAGACCCGCGGCCGCGTGCCGATTCTCGCTGGAGCTGCCGAAGCCAACGTCAAGGAAACGATCAAAGCTTGTGAGTTCTACCACGGGTTGGGCGTGCGGGCGGTCGCAATCGTCGCGCCGTTTTATTACAAGCTCAGCCCCGAATCGGTCTACGCCTACTTCGCCGAGATCGGCCGCAACACTCCGGTCGATGTCACGCTGTACAACATCCCCATGTTTGCCAGCCCCATCGATGTGCCAACCGTACAGCGGTTGGCCGACAACTTCGAGAAGATCGTGGCGATCAAGGATTCCTCGGGCGACATCCCGCACATGATTCGCATGATTCAAGCAGTGCGGCCCAATCGACCCGAGTTCAGTTTTTTGACCGGTTGGGATGCGGCGCTGATGCCGCTGTTGTTGATCGGTTGCGACGGTGGAACCAATGCCACCTCTGGTGTCGTGCCGGAAATCACCCGTAAACTATACGACCTCACCACCGCCGGCCGTCTGGATGAAGCGCGGCAAGTGCAATACGACCTGGTGACGCTGTTTGACGCGATGCTGTATTCGGCTGAATTCCCCGAAGGCTTCCGCGCAGCCGTCGAACTGCGCGGCTTCAACATGGGAACCGGCCGTCAACCGATGTCCGAAAACCAAAGTACCGACCTCGGCATGCTCAGCAAAACGTTGCAATGCCTATTGGCCGAGCAAGGCTTCACCGGCCAACCGGTCGGCGGCTGCCCCGTCCAGGCCAACACGGTGGACCGCACCGAGGTCGACGCGATCGTCCAAAACGTGCTGTCCGAACTACAGCGCCGCGGCATGGCGTAAACAGGTGGGAACGTCGCGCACAACTCCAATGCCCAGGAAAGTAAATCTCACGCAAAGCCGCAAAGCTCGCAAAGAGATTTGCAATGTCAATGCGCTGAACATCGGTTGGCGTAGATCGCGCCCAACCGGCAAAGCATTTTTCGTTTACAAACGATATCCCCACCTCGCAGCCGTCATTTCTAAATCCGTTTCTCCCGGTCACTCCTTTGCGGTCTTTGCGGCTTTGCGTGAGGCATTTTTTAACTGCGGCGGCGAATCACACTACGCGCCCCAGAGCGAGCGTTTGTAGCGAGTGCCGCGCAACAGGTCGACGGCAATGGTGGTCGGCGAGCCCCGTGGTGCGGTATAGTGCAGAGGTTCCGCCGGATCCTTACGAATCACCACTAGCTCATCCCGCACAGGAGTCTCGCAACCAAAATGACAGTCACACCTCAACCGCACGATACCCATTCCGACCGCCGCCATTTTCTGAAGCAAAGTTTGGCCCTCGCAGCAGCGGGTGCCGGCGGCGCGGTCCTCGCTCCAGAAGCCGTGGCTGCCAAACCAATCGTGCGAACCGGCAAGCCGTACATGAAGCTCAGCTTGGCGGCTTATTCGTATCGCAAGTATCTGGATTTCAAAAACCCCACGATGACGATGCCCGATTTCATCACCGAAGCGGCGTCGCTCAATCTCGATGGATGTGAACTGACCAGTTATTGGTTTGCGAATTACCCTGGAGAAATCGACACCGCCTATTTGCTCTCGCTCAAGGAACAGGCGTTTCGCTTGGGGTTGGATATTTCCGGCACAGCGATCAACAACAACTTCTGCCTGCCGGAAGGGGACGCCCGGCAAAAGTCGTTGGAACATACGCGCCGCTGGATTGACTACGCCGCCATTATCGGCGCCCCGGTGATCCGCATCTTTGCCGGCTATGTCCCGCAGGGGGAGACAATGGAGACAGCACTTGAGCGGTGCGTCGCCGGTGTGAACGAATCGCTGGATTATGCCGCTCAAAAAGGAGTCGTGCTGGCAATCGAAAACCACGGGGGGATCACAGCCGAAGCGGACGGTCTGTTGGCGATCTGCGAACGCGTGCAAGATTCGCCCTGGTTCGGGGTGAACTTCGACAGCGGCAATTTCCACACGGCAGACCCCTATGGCGATTTGGCCAAGATCGCGCCGTATGCCGTTAACGCGCAAATCAAGGTCGACATGAAACCAGCCGACCGACCGCAAGAACCGGCGGACCTCGATCGGATCATCAAGATTCTGGACGATGCCGGATACCGCGGATATGTCGTGTTGGAGTACGAGGGGAAAGGCGAACCGAAAACCGAGATCCCCAAATACATCGATCAGCTTCGCAAAGCGATCGGACGTTAGTGCCGTTTTGTAAGCAATAAAAGACTCACGCAAAGTCGCCAAGACGCGGAGAAATAGAAAGAGCTCGCTTCCCCTCGTTCCCCAGCTCCGGCTTGGGAACGAGGGGCGTGTTTTTTCAGTTCTGTGTAGGAGTGTTACATCGTCATGTTTGATGCAATTTCACGCGTTATGTATCACGCCTCACCAGATATGATTCTGGAGTATATGCATAAAGAGGCGCCTAACCTCGGAATCGAACTACATGACTTTGCCAAGAAGTGGGAACATGACGATGCTATCATTTTCAAAAATAGAATTGCTGTTCCGCTGCTTAGAAGGAAATGGCCAACTGAACCCGATGACGAAATGATATGGTTCCTGTCAGAGGTGATGTCCAGCGTGTCGAAAAATGACACCGCTGGGTTCCTCGAAATGTATCTTGCATGTTTGCTACTTCACAATGAAGCTCTCAAGGGCGAATCGGCAATTCCTCAATCACCGATTTGCACAGCCATTATCACTAAACATGTATTGGCTCGCGCTGACGACGTCTATACGGCGATGGCGTTCCGGTTCATGTTGAACACATCCATCCATAGAAAAACACCCTTTGATGACAGTGTATTTCCGTGCCCTGAAATGGCGATTTTTATATTGATGTTATCAATGTGTGAGAGTTTGTCAGGCATTATTGGACGGGGTGTTGAAAATGGTTCACTTCCCTGGCTGTGGAGTATGGACGGCAAGCTTTCACAGGACGCTTCACTTGTTGCATGGCAGGAACTTGCAAAAGAGTATCGAAATCGCCATCCCACGCATGATTTTATTGATGTCATTCAGAGCGCGATTCCAAAATAACTGAATCCATCGAAGCAGAGCTTCGAGAAGTCGGGTTCCCAAACTGGAGTTTGGGAACCAGGAGATTCACTATCACCTGACTCGGAGAGCGTTCTCATGCTAGATCACAAATTGCTCGAAGCTGAAGGCATTCTCGTACTGACTCCCCAGGCACCTCTGACGTCTGACGACTTCCAAGGGATTGCTGCCGAGGTTGACCCTTACATCGAATCGAAGGGGAATCTCCAGGGAATTCTGATCGAGGCAGAGTCCTTCCCGGGGTGGCACGACTTTGGATCTTTTGTTTCTCACGTACAATTCGTACGCAATCATCATCGCCATGTGAAAAAGATCGCAGCTGTTTCCGACAGTGAGTTCCTCACAATCGCACCAAAGATCGCCAGCCATTTTGTCCAGGCCGAAGTGCGGCACTTTGCATTCGGAGACCGGGAAGCGGCCATGACATGGCTCAAGGAATGAGATGTCCCGGTGTGAAACTACCCGGGTGCCACTGCTGGCTTGTCCCAATCCTGTTCGGCACGGAATTTGCGCCATGGGCTTTGGTAGTCTTTCATAACTGCCAATTTGACGGAGAGGCGCCCTGTGGCCAGGAAGAAAGCGAAGCGGGTTTCCGATGCGGATTTGACCGGACTGAAATATCTGAAACGAATCTCTTCGCTGCTCAAACGCTTGCGGCCCGTCGGCTGCGAACGGGACAAAGCGGGCAATCGCGACTTGTTTTTTGATCAGTATTGCGGGTTGATACTGCTGTACATGTTCAACCCGATCGTCACTTCGCTGCGCGGCATGCAACAAACCAGCCAACTCAAAAAAGTGCAGCGCTTGCTGGGCTGCCAACGGGCTTCGCTGGGTTCGTTGTCCGAAGCGGCACGTGTGTTTGACCCGGAATTGCTGCGGGAAATCGCCGGTGAACTGCTCCAGCGCGCTCCGCAACGCGCCGACTGCGACCCGCGGCTGAAAGACTTCGCGCAGACCTTGACCGCCGTCGACGGCAGCCTGCTGAAGAAGCTGCCGCAAATCACGCAGGCCTGTTTTGCCACCCGCAACGATCGCGGTTTTAAGCTGCACGCGCACTTTGAAATCCTCAAAGGCGTGCCTGTCAAATCGGCAGTCACCGACGCCAGCGGCCAAGGACCGGCCAATGAAAAAAACGTGTTGCGCAGCCAATTGGAACCGGATCGCTGCTACGTGATCGATCGCGGTTACGAACAATTTTCGCTGTTCAACGCGATCGTCGATGTCGGCAGCAGCTACGTTTGCCGCATCCGCAACGACCGCGCGTTTACGGCTGACGAGGTTCGCGAACTGGACGAGGAGGCGCGGGCGGCGGGCGTGTTGGAAGACGCCATCGGCCAACTCGGTTCGCCCAAATCGCGACGGATTGAGCATCCGCAGCATCGCGTGCGGCGGGTGGTGATTCGCGCCGAAACGCATCCCAAGCGAGGCGGACGCAAGCGGGCCGCTGCCACGCACGACGTCGTGCTGGTGACGAACTTGCTGGACGTGCCGGCGGAAATCATCGCGTTGATTTATCGCAGTCGCTGGATGATCGAATTGTACTTTCGGTTTTTGAAACATGTGCTGGGCTGCCGCAAGTTATTAAGCGACTGTGACAACGGAATCGAAATTCAAACGTACTGTGCGATCATCGCTTGCCTGCTGATCAGCCTAGTGACCGGCCGCAAGCCGACGCTGCGGACGTATGAAATGCTTTGTTATTACTTCCAAGGTTTGGCGGATGAAGAAGAACTACTGGCCCACATAAACCGTTTGCCGCCGCACGCCACGACAAGCGTCTAACCCCACTCGCTCCGCGACTCCCCGCAGATGACGAGCCGCTCAACGCTGCGCTGAGACAACTCCCCACCCCACCAACCGCAGCCCTTGCAGCCACGCCCTCCCCCAAAAAACAAGCAAACACACCGCCACCTTGCCATCACGCCCAACAATAGCAACAATCGAGCCGAACAGGATTGGGCTTGTCCAGCAGTGCTGGAGCCTCTAGCACGATTCATCACTCATTCCCAAGCTCCGGCTTAGGAACGCTGCTTCGCTGGTTGAAGAGAATCGTGACGTTTTTCAATCGAAGCAGAGCTTCGAGAAATTGGGTTCCCAAACTGGAGTTTGGGAACCAGCGTAATGCAAATTGTGTCGGTCAATCGCTCACGCGACGCCAATCAAAGTCGGTCGACTCGTCGTGCTCCACCAACAAACGGTCGTCGGTCAATTCGATGATGATCTCTTCGGCTTGATCGCCGTAGATTTTCGAGACCAGTGCGATTTTCTTGGCGGGCGTTCCGCCCAACGTTTTGAGAATCATCACCCCTTGTTCGATCTTCCATTCGATATCGAACGTCAGTTTTTTAGCAAACAAGGCTGCCCCGATACCTTCGGGTTCTACGATCATCGTGGCTGTGCCGTCCGCGCGGAGGTCCATGGTCCGTTTGCCGTGATAATCATCTTCCCAGGTCCCGATCGCTTTTTGTCGCAACTCCTCGTCCCGGTTGTCACCAGGGATAGGGAGCGCGATCTCCGGCGACGGGTTGTCGCTGCGTGGAGGCAAGGATTGAATCGCCAGAGCGGCCGGTTGTTTTTCAGCAACAGCCGGATGGTGATCGACATACGATGTCCAGGCCCAGAAAATCGCCAACGACAGGCAAATGATCACGCCGAAGTGCCGCTGCACGGGACGCTTGGACTGTTTCGTGGGCTTCGACATCGGCTCAACACCTCTTTGTTGTCTTCGCGGGTTTTCTACGCGGCGAGCGGGAGAGCAAAATAACAAGTCTGCTCCATCCAGCTCCACGCAAGACGGGGGACTTTACCCAAGCTCGAATTTTGATGCAATTGGAGTTTGTCCTCCCCGCCAAAATTGCCAGTGCGCTGGTGCTCTGAAGTTCACCAATCCCAGATGAAGACAGCACGATCGCGCGCAGCTCGCTGCAGGTCTCTCGGCATGGAAAACTCGCCGGATCACCGCACTGCGTGACAAGCCAGCTGTGGCACCCCGCTCCGGAAGTTCATATTATTGCCAATGTTACGAATAAAATCCGCGGTAACTCCATTTGGAAAACCGGGTTTTGAGATCAGTGCGGCAACTGCTTCTGGACGCCACCGGTTAGCCATGTCATGATGCATGTACGCGGATTCGTCAAAAGCTTGGCCGGGGAAGTCAACTCGTTGTAATTCATGGACTCCGGTTTCCCGCAGGCTCAGGGGGATCGCCGGTGCGGGGATTCGACTTTTCTCGAATGACCATCTCAAAACTCTCCGATTTGCTATGAACATTCTGGCCTGATCGACTGTCGAACAAACATCACCAGGTATTGAAACCAATTCTCAGGCGATGCCGCATTGGGATCTGCGATGGAAACTGAATTTGCACAGGTCAGTGGTACCAGCCGGACGATTGCGATCATTCGCTTGATTCTCGCCTGGATCGGGACGTTATCCATCCTGCCCTACACGTGGGGGCGCACGATTGTGTATTGGATGTCCCAAGGAGCACCGGAAACATCGTTTCTGCAACTGCTGATTGCCACCATTGCTGGGCTGGCGGTGCTGACTTATGGAGTCGGTAGCAAATTCAGACATCCCCGCACTAAATACGTGCTGTTGGGCTGCGTCGTGGCCTCGTGGCTAGCGGCCAATGTGGCGTTGATTTGGACGAACTCCGGCACGGTGATCTCGCGGTTTTCTCTGCTGCCGGGATTCTTACCGGCGACGCTGTTTGTGCTCTGGCTGGGTTGGATAGCATTTCTGCCTTGGTCCTGGCCGCGACGGTTCTTTGTGACCTGCGCGACGGCAGTGTTGCTAATCCCGTTTCTCATGATCTATCGCGTGGCGGGTTTGACCGGCGACGGCAAAGTCGACTTCGCATTTCGCACGACCGCGCAGCGGACGTTTGCCGCAGACAAAAAACCCCAAGCCAACGACGCGGTTGATCCCTCTGAGCACACGCTGAATGTGGCCCCGGGTGATTTTCCGCAATTTCTCGGCCCGGATCGCAACGGTGTCATCACGGGTGTGGATTTGGCCCGTGACTGGGAAGCGAATCCGCCGCAATTGTTGTGGCGCAAACCAGTGGGATATGGCTGGAGCGGATTTTCTATCGTCGGCGATTACGCGCTGACGCAAGAACAGCGCAACGAACGGGAATGCGTGGTCTGTTATGACATCAATACCGGCGATGAAATCTGGGTGCACAGC
This sequence comes from Symmachiella dynata, assembly GCF_007747995.1. Lineage (NCBI taxonomy): Bacteria > Pseudomonadati > Planctomycetota > Planctomycetia > Planctomycetales > Planctomycetaceae > Symmachiella > Symmachiella dynata. Next base: position 7,734,857 of record NZ_CP036276.1, read on the forward strand.
GACGACGCCTTTTACGATTCCACTCTGGGCGGCCCCGGCCCGCGGGGGACTCCGACCGTTCGCGACAATCGCGTCTACACCTGGGGCGCCACCGGCGTGCTGGATTGCTTGGATGGTTCAACCGGGGAAGCAATCTGGTCCAAAAACGTGCTTCAGGAAGCCGACGCCAACAATCTTACCTACGGCATAAGTTCGTCGCCGCTGGTGACGGACACATTGGTAATGATCGGATTGACCGGCGGCGAGCACCCCGCTTTGGTCGGCTATGATCGAGAGACGGGCGAACAAGTCTTTGCCGCCGGGGAATGGAAAACCAGTTATAGTTCGCCGATTTTGGTAAACGTCGACGGTGTTCCTCAGGTCTTGAACTTCACCCGCAACGGCCTGCTGAGCCATGATCCGGAAACCGGCCAAGTCTTGTGGCAACACAAATTTGGCAACGATCAAGGAATCAATGCCTCGCAACCGTTAATGGTTCCCGGGCGGGACGATCAGATTTTTCTGAGTAGCGGATACGGCGTAGGCAGCGAATTGATCACCGTCAAACAGACCGACGGCAAGTGGAACATCACCTCAGAATGGACCAGCCGCCGCATGGCCACGAAATTCACGACAGCTGTGATCGACGGCGACCATGTGTATGGTTTGGACAACGGCATCTTTGCCTGTATTTCGTTGAAAACCGGTAAGCATGTCTGGAAGAAGGGCCGCTACGGACACGGACAAATCCTGCAGGTGGGCGATTTAATTCTTGTGCAAACCGAAAAGGGGCCGGTGGTGCTTGTTGATCCCGATCCGGAAAAACTGATCGAGCTCGGCCGCATCCCCGCCTTGTCCAGCAAGACTTGGAACACGCTCGCCTACGCGCACGGCAAACTGCTTGTCCGCAACGATCTGGAAGCTGTTTGTTACGAATTGCCGCTGGCCAAATCGGCGGAGTAACCGCGCGGTCAGGTCTGGGGTTTGCGAGGCCCGAACCACTGCGGCATGCGCTTCTTCCAAAACGATGGCGAGGCAGCGACACGCAAACGGGGCAAATACAACCGCGCTAAAATCCCGATCGCACGCTCACGCCGGTGGTCGATGCGATCTAGATAGCGGGGGATGACAGCAGCGTCTACCAGACGATCCATCACTCTCAGCGGCGGCCAAACCGGTTTCCAAGCCCGCGTCGCGTTTTTTACGTCGTCCGGGATGTGGCAATCGAAATAACGAGCCGTATACCGCAGGGCGTAATAGCAGGGGCCGGCCAAGTCAAATTGTTCAGCGAGGGTCACGAGGTGTCGCCAAAAATGCTCGGTGGTCGCTAACTCCTCCAGCATGCCCCGCAAATCGGCCAAGTCTCGCAGGCCTTTGGAAAAATCACCGTTGCGGAAAAGATGCGTCGCCGCATGTAAAAACATGTCTGCCGGACAGAGCACCAGGAATTGATCGTTCCCCTCTTCATAAGGGACCGCCTCGTCGAATAACAATTCGGGCCGCACTTCCAAGCGATCGGTCCGTGGCAAAATCGTATGGTGCACATCGAGCGACGTACCGCGACGGAAGTGTGTCAGCGGAGGCAACTCGTGCAACCATTCGCGGTAGTACTGTTCATCGAGCGGGCTTTCCTCATCGGCGATCCATCCCCAGTCACGGAGCTGCGCTTCGGCGGCGGCCAAGTTTTGTCGAGGAAGCAAGACATCGACATCAGTAATCACGCGGCCCCGTGAAAAGCGGCATCCCGCCAAAAGGTATGCGGCGCCTTTGAGAAAGACGACCGGTGTTTCCATCTCCATGAGCGCGCGTTCGACCCGTTTGACTTCCCACAAGGCGATCCGCTCGTGTTGGATAGCGACGGTTCGCGCAGCTTCCAAGTGCGGACGGGGACCGTCGGGGATCTTCTCCAGCAGTTCCAATTCAGCAACGCGGACCGCCAAACTAGAAAGCAAACTGGTCACGCGTGCCGCACGCAACAACACATCCCATTCCGCAGGCGAGAGCTCTTCGAGATCCTCAGGCTGCCGCAGCGCTCCTAGCAGCAATTCGCGAATCCGGGTCGGCGCTGCGCCGATTTTGGCGGGACTCTCCTGGGAAGCACTCGGAGCGGAAGGAGGCGTTTCGGCCGGCAACGATGACTCCGCCGAATCCGCCTCGGGCTGTGCGGAGTCATCCAACTGCGTCCACTGCCCGACAACGGTCACCGCATCTTCTAAATCGCCGTAGGTCAGTTCATAACAGTCACACGCATCGACCAAGCGCGACAAAGCTGTAAAGCCCTCAGTGCCAAGCACGCTGTAGTTGAAGGAATCGGCAGCGGCATGGACCAAGGCGCGCGGTTTGGAGATGGGCGTCAGCTCCGTTTCAGCGCCGTGGCGATAGGCAGGAAACATCAACCAGCGCGGCTGGGCGGTCTCCCCGGCGCGGCGGATACTCTCTTCCGTGGGTAGGCAATGCGCGACCGTCCCTTTCGCCGTGCCGGGCCAACCGGGGCCGAGCACTGCCTCAGGGGCGAATTGTTGAATCACGTCGATTGAGGCATTTTTCAGTCCGATAGGACGGGTCGCCGGCACAACGCGGCCGTCGGTCCGCCGCAAGATCGCCACCTCGTCTGAGAGTAATCGCCAACCACGATGCGCCAGTGCCGCGCAAAATGTGCTTTTCCCCGAACCGGGAACTGCCGGCATAATCAGCGCATAGCCGCCTCGTTCGACGACAGCGGCGTGCAGGATCAAATTTGTGCTCGGCTGGTGAAACACGCAAAGGTTCAGTGTCCATTCCAACAATGGCACAGCGATGGCGCGCGGTTCGGAGGGATAGATCGCGCGCCCGTCGGCGATGATACTGACCCGTTTCCCGGTCATGCCGCGGGGAAGAACCACGACTTCATGATCGGCATAGTCGGCACCGTCTAGTACCGGGAAGCCGGCATAAAGGAAGGCGATGTTCTCGACGATGTCTTGGAGCGGCGTCCGCAACCGGACAATGAACGGTCCCACACGCCAACACAGGCCCTCACCGGCTGCCCGTTGGACTAACTGCGTTGTGGAAAGATCATTTAGCTTCACGTAACCGGCTCAATCAGCCCCAGTTGGTCGAAGTCGTCCAGAAGTTGCTCGACCTGATCGGCCAAGCTGTCGTCGTGCACATCACCCAGCGAGATGGTAACGCGTTTCACGATTTCCTCGAAGGGCAAACTGGCGTGTTCCAATTCTTTGAGGACGACAGCTGCCGGAGGACTCAAGACGTGCGTATCGCCCGAAGCGGTATGAAACAGGATGGTTTCGGTTTCATCCCAATTGCGCCATTGAAATGTTCCCAAGCGCGAAGCGGTCCACAGTTGATGAGGCTGTGTCATAGGAACCGGCCAGCAGGGCCAAAGCGTGGAGTTTGAGGGACAGCAAAAACAAGGACTAACGACGACGGCGTCTGACTTCGTCGTGTTCGCGGGCCTGTTCTTGCGTGTGCCAGCAACCATTGACCGATTCCGGATTTCCATTCACGATCGTATAGCTATTGTAGCCATACGATCCGTTGGTTTGAGCATGCGCAGGGCGTGCGTGGAGCGTGACGATTGCCGGAACCAGCAATGCTCCTCGCTTGAGCAATTGACGCCGTTTGGCGCGATTGGCGTCTTGTGATGTCATGTCGATTTCGTGATTTTCGTCGTTGTTGATCATCGTTTTCTTCACCTTCTTACCCGGCTCGTCACGCAAAATCACCGCAATTCCGGCTCAATGTATGACGAATGACTGCCCTAAATACTTAGATTTGCCCCAAACAGCCTATTTATGTTCCTGAAATTATCACGGACAATCAAGGCCGTGTCAACGAAATTTCGCTTGGTAGTCTTGAAAAGTCAGGGAATAGAGGAAAACCCTGAGCCATTGAAGAGATCAAGCCGCTTTTCCCTATCATCCTGATCGGCAGGTGAGGCTGTCGCAACCCCCTAAAATCGACAGAAACGTCATTTTCCAAGGGGATTTTTTCACCCGCAGCCACAGAAGCGGCTCAAAACGACGCCGCGCTTGAGTTGTCGTGGCCCCCCGATATGATGCGGAGATAGGAAAAATCGCCCTCGCACCCTCTCTCACCGAGCCAAACAGCGGCTCCCGAGGGAAACAACGGACGTCCCGTCGCAGCGGGGCGAACTCAATGTGCGGACGAAACCCAACCACTCTCCTGCCCAACCGACAACGTGGAACCCGACTTATGACGGAATTGACACCGGCACCAGGCCCCCGACCAGGGCCGCGCCCCCAATCGTTTCAAGCCCCTCAAGGGGACTTGACGCTGTTGGCGGGGACCGGAAATCCGCAATTGGCAGCGAAAATCGCTGCGGAGTTGGGTGTGCAACTGCTCCCCTCCGAAGCGCCGCGGTTCAGCGAGGGGAACGTCTTTGTCCGCGTGCTTGAGAACGTCCGCGGTCGCGATGTGTACGTCATTCAAGGCGTCCACCTGCCGGTCAATGACAACTTTATGGAATTGCTGTTTTGGATCGACGCACTCAAACGAGCCAGCGCGCAGCAAGTGACCGCCGTGATTCCCTTTTTCAGCTACTCCAAAGGGGATAAAAAAGACGAACCGCGTGTCTCGATCCGCGCACGCGTTTGCGCCGACGCTTTGGAAGTCGCCGGCTGCGACCGGGTGTTGACGATGGATTTGCACAGCCCGCAAATCCAAGGATTCTTTGGCATCCCCGTCGATCATCTCTACGGCCGGCATGTCATCTGCGATCATATCCAAAAACTGAACATCCCGGATCTCGTCGTCTGTAGCCCCGACATTGGATTCGCCAAAGATGCTGCCGCCTATGCCGACTTACTCGGCACGCCGGTCGTGATCGGCAACAAACTCCGCACCGGCCACGATGAAACCGTCCAGGCGTTGGAAGTGATCGGCGACGTCGAAGACAAAAACGTGCTGCTGGTCGATGACTTTACCATCTCCGGCGGAACGTTGATCGCGATGGCCGACATTCTCAAACAGCGCGGAGCCAAGGACATCTACGCCGCCGTCACTCACGGCGTGCTCTCCCAGGGAGCAGCGCCGCGCATTGGCAACAGCGTGATTAAAAAGCTGTTCATGACCGACACGATCGAATATCGACTCGACGAATTTCCCGATAATATCGAAATCATCCCCGTCGCCCCGGTCTTCGCCGAAGCCATCCGCTCCGTCCACGACCGCACCAGCGTCAGCCAACTGTTTCCGGAAAAATAAGAGTACCCACTTTCGGTCGCAGGTATTCGTAGCCACAGATTAAACACAGATCAAACACAGATTCACAGGAGTCAATCCCAAACCGACGGCTTGCCGTCGTGCACAGCGATCCTTGTCCAGCACGGTAACCGAATGATTTGCGACGTAAAACAACCGGTAGGGTCGTTTGGTCGCAACTATGATTTTGAAAATAAAAAAAGCCACAGAGGTCACAGAGAACACCGAGGAAAGATGGAATCAGCGGTCATCGTGGTTGAGAGAACTTCTCTGTGTCCTCTGTGATCTCTGTGGCTAGTATTTTCCTGCAAGACCAAGTGGTCGCAAAAAACGCAGAAGCTTGCCACAGACAGTTCCGCCATGTTTTATGCGTCTGCATAAACTTCTGATATCGATTTCGTGTGTTTCGTTGCTTTCGTGGTTCCTTTTCGAAGGTGATAATTTGCACAATAAACCCAACTTTGCAATGTGAAGGGCACGGATGAATACAGTTGAGAAAGAACAGCAGAGCGTCGCTGTGATATGAATCGGCTCTCAATCGTTCCTCCAGTTTGCTCAACAGATATCTGTGCTTTCGCTGTGGCTTATTGAAATCACGGCCAAGCCGTGTTGAATTTTCCAGGCTCCGGCAGCACCATTCGTTTTTATTCGCCCTGTTTTATTGAATCCGCACCTCCGATGGCCGCATCCAAAACGACTGCTCCCAAAAGCGACGCAAAAAAACTGACGCCGATGATGCAGCGGTACTTGGAGGTCAAAGCGGAGTACCCCGATTCGTTGCTGCTGTTTCGGATGGGCGATTTTTATGAACTGTTTTATGAGGATGCCGAATCCGCTGCGCGGGTTTTGAATCTTACGCTGACCAGCCGGGACAAATCTTCCGCTAATCCGGTGCCGATGGCCGGGTTTCCCTACCACGCGCTGGACGGTTATCTTCACAAATTGATTCAAGCCGGTTTTCGCGCATCAGTCTGCGAACAGGTCGAAGACCCTAAACAGGCCAAAGGGTTGGTCCGCCGCGAGGTCACACGCGTCGTTACCCCCGGCACACTGACCGAAGACGCACTGCTCGATCCGCGGCAACACAACTTTTTGGCCACGATCTTTCCCACCAAAACAGCGGTCGGCATCGCGTGGCTGGAACTCTCCACCGGACGCTTTGTCACAGCCGATTTAGCACCGGCGCATCTGGGCGACGAACTGGCGCGGTTGCAACCTTCGGAATGTCTCGTCCCCAGCGGCCAACGTCCCGATTGGTTGGAAGAGACCCTCAGTTTTGCCGACGGGATGCTGATCGGCGAACGTCCGCCCTGGAGTTTCGCAGCTGACAATGCCGGGCAAACATTACTCAAACACTTCGGCACAACGACGCTGGAAGGTTTCGACGTCGATATCACCTCCCCCGGTGTGGCTGCCGCCGGCGCGCTGTTGGAGTATGTGCAGGAGACGCAAAAAAGCTCGTTGGATCATATTACGCGGCTGGAACCGTATCGTCGCGGCACGAATTTGATCATCGACGAAGCAACCCGCCGCAGCTTGGAACTGACGCAAACACTCCGCGACGGCGCTCGGGACGGCAGCTTGCTCTCGGTGATCGACGAAACCGTTTCGCCCATGGGCGCGCGGCTTTTGTCAGATTGGCTGTCCAATCCGCTCACCGACCCGGTGCCTATCAATCGGCGACTCGATGCAATCGAGGAGTTGCTGCCCGATGCGGTACTTTGCCGCGATGTCCGCGACTGTTTGAAACAAACCTACGACCTGCAGCGGCTGACCGCCCGCATTGCCACCGGCCGCGCCAGTCCGCGGGATCTCGGATTTCTCGCCGCGACGTTGGCGCTGTTACCGAAATTCAAAGCCAAACTGGCCGGGCGCAGCAGTGACTTGTTGCGCGAGCTGGAAACCAACCTCGACCTGTGCGCCGACATCCGCGCCGATATCGACAACACGCTCGTGGATGAACCGCCGCTGAACTACACCGACGGGGGGCTGATTCGTGTTGGTTATCATGAAAAACTGGATGAACTCCGTGACCTGGCCCGCGGCGGCAAGGAATGGATCGCCCGTTATCAAGCGGCCGAAGCGGAACGGATCGGCATTCCGAATCTGAAGGTCGGTTTCAACAAGGTTTTTGGGTATTACCTGGAAGTCACCGCCGCCAACGCCGACAAAGTGCCGGCGGAGTACATTCGCAAACAGACACTCAAAAACCAAGAACGGTATATCACCCCCGCACTGAAAGAGCACGAAGAGAAAGTGCTCACGGCGGAACATCAGGCCAATGCCTTGGAACAGGAGTTGTTCTCAGCCCTGCGGGAATCGGTCCGCGGACACGTGGCCCGCCTACAAACCACGGCTGAGATTTTGGCTCAGATCGACGTGCTGACGGCATTGTCCGTGTTAGCGGTGGGTAACGATTATTGCCGGCCACAACTGACCGACGATCCGCTGCTCGATATCCGTGACGGCCGGCATCCGGTGTTGGATCGTCTGCAGCCGACCGGGCAATTCGTCCCCAACGACGTGTTGCTTGATCCGGAAAACTGCATGGTGCAGTTGATCACCGGCCCGAACATGGCGGGAAAGAGTACCTACATCCGCCAAGCGGCGCTGCTGACGATCATGGCGCAGATGGGTTCATTCGTCCCGGCCAATGCCGCCACGATCGGCATTGCCGACCGCATCTTCGCGCGGGTCGGGGCTAGCGACGAATTGGGCCGCGGGCAAAGTACGTTTATGGTCGAAATGACCGAGACCGCCCGCATTCTCAACGCCGCCACCGAGCGGAGCGTGGTGATCCTGGATGAAATCGGCCGTGGAACGAGCACTTACGACGGTATTTCGCTGGCTTGGGCAATCACCGAGTTTTTACACGACATCATCGCTTGCCGCACATTGTTCGCCACACATTACCACGAGCTGACCGAACTGAGCAAAACGCTTTCAGCCACCAGCAACTGGAATGTGTCGGTGCACGAGGATGACGATGGGATTGTGTTTTTGCACAAGATCGTCGAAGGCTCGGCGGATAAAAGTTACGGCATCCACGTCGCCCGCTTAGCGGGTGTCCCAACCGGCGTGCTGGAACGGGCCGACGTGATTTTATCAACGCTGGAAGCGGACCACGTCGATGAACACGGCCGCACCAAAATCCCCCGCCGCCACACCGACCGCAACAACCGCCAACTCTCACTCTTCGGCGTCGAACCGCATCCCATGCTAGATTCAATCCGCGACATGGACATCAACACCATGACGCCGTTGGCGGCACTGGAGAAATTGCAGCAGATGAAGGATGAGTTGCGGCAGTGAAGGGGGGAGGGGAGTGGCCGGTGGTGAGTGGCCGGTGGCCAGTAGTTAGTGGCGTGATGATCTTGTTGGAAAAGACCGCCGCGTTTTTTTGGGTCGAAGGCCAAGCACAACATAGCCTAGGGCAACGCCCTAGGTAAGCGTGATATGACCGTCAATCATTGGCCGAAGGCCATACACAATTGCCCGTTTGATCATGGCCGTTGGCCAAACAACGTTGGGCCTGTCCGCAGTCCTGGGGCGTTGCCCCAGGCTAAGGTGGAAAAAAGGCCTTTGGCCAAACATAGGCACGATGTTTGAAAGCGCTTGTTCGCGATCTTGTTTTGGTGACACAGATTCACACACGCCCCGCCTACAACATCTCATGCCCAATTTTGGCGAAGTGTTCATTTTGGACCGGGACGACGACGTTGAGGATCTGTTGCAGCACCTCGGCTGGGGAACCCATGGCGTTGATTTCGGAGATCATTTCGCTGGGGTAGTGATCCAAGACCGGGTACGTCTCTTGACGGTAAACCTCGAAGCGATGACGGATGACCGTTTCGTTAGCGTCGTCGGCGCGGTTTTCGCGAATCGCCCGTCGTCGCATGCGGTGCATCATTGCCTCTTCACTGGGGCAGACCAGGTGGATGAGCTTCAAGACGTTGACGTGCTCGACGATCATCTCGGCCTGTTCGACATTCCGCGGAATGCCGTCGAGCACCAGCAGATCTTCCTCCGGTTTGTAGTCCGACCGGGTCGTGAATGCGTCCATGCCCCGCTTCCAAATCCGTACCGTCAGATCGTTGGGCGCCAATTTCCCCTGGGAGCTATATTTATAGATCTCCCGCCCTTCGGGGGAATTCATGTGCAGGCCGCGAAAGACATCGCCGCACGACAGATGAAAAAAACCGGGAATTTGCCCGAGAATCGCCCCTTGGGTCCCTTTGCCCGCGCCGGGTGCGCCGAATAATAAAACCGTGTCGTACCCTTTTGTTGCCATCATGGACCTCGCCGTGTGGGTGACTGCGACTGATTGGGGACGGGCTCAGGACCGTCTTGTATTTGCCGTCGTGCTAATTAATTGGGCAGTCATCGTAATATACGACCTCAGACCGCTCAACACCCATGGCTAGGGGATCGCAACGGAATTACCGATTCGCTGCGATGAGAAACACCAGGTAAGACGGCTCATGACAGCCCACAACTGCATCCTCTCATTGTGGATTCGCGATTTTTTTGTTCGCACCAACCAACCACCAGGCTTGCTCGGTCGCTGCTTCAACAGCGGCAATAGTTCCCGCCGGGATACCGCCGCACCATGCGTTTCATTTCCAAGACCGTCAATGTCGACAAGATGCGGGAATGCTCAATGTCGGCGTGGCGGAGGATTTCATCGATGTGTACCGGCTCCTTGGGTACCAGGCTCAGAATCTGCCGTTCCTGATCGCTGAGCGATAATTCCCGCGGACTATGGACCTCCTCGGTGGCCGGGGGATCACTTTGTTCCGGTGGTTGAGGCGGCTGTTTGGGAATCGCGACCGGTTCGGTCAAAGGGCCGAGCTCTTCGAGGATGTCATCGACCGAGGTCACCAGTCGCGCACCGTCGCGAATCAGGTCATGACAACCGCCGCTAGCAGGGGAGTCGATCCGGCCGGGGATGGCGAAGACTTCGCGGCCCTGCTCCATCGCATGCCGCGCGGTATGCAGCGCACCGCTTTTACGCGAGGCCTCGACGACGATCACCCCCAATGACAATCCGCTGATGATGCGATTGCGTTGCGGAAACAATCCCGCCAAAGGTTTTTGTCCTAATGACGATTCGCTGACGACCGCGCCTTGCGCTGCCACTTCACGAGCCAACTCGACATGCTCGGCCGGGTAGATTTCGTCGACACCTGTGGCGAGCACGGCAATCGTGCGACCGCCGGCTTGTAGAGCGCCGCGATGTGCGAAGCCATCAATGCCTCGCGCCAAGCCGCTGACAACCGTCATCCCAGCGCGGGCCAACCCACCGGCCAATTTTTCCGCCATTTGCCGCCCGTAAGGGGTACAGCTCCGCGAACCGACCATCGCAATGGCCAACGAATCGCGCGGCTCAAACTGCCCCTGGCAATACAGCACCGCCGGCGGATCGGGGATTTCCCGCAGCATATTGGGAAAGTCGGGGCGGTGCGGCGCTAGCAAGTTCACCCCCCGTTGCCGACAACGCGCAAGGACCAATTGCGCCGCATCGCTACTCCGTGCCTCAAACAGCGCAGCAGCGACTTTCGGTCCGATGCCCGGCACAGCACGTAGCATGTCGGGCGGCGCAGCCAACACCTCTCGGGGTGTGCCGAACCGCTCAAGCAGCACTTGCGTGAGCCGCGGCCCGATTCCCGTTACGAGGCTAAGCCGCAGAGCGTCGAGCAACAGTTCGTCGTCTTGGAGGAGGTCGGTCACGTGGCGACTCATTGGAGAAGAACGCGTGGGGATGAGGCGTATCGTAACACGGGTTTGCGGCGGATTGCCAATAAAATCTCACCCGAACAGCCCGTAGAAAAACCAAGATGATTCGAGAGTCGGGTGCCACTGCTGGCTTGTCCAGCACTGTTTTTCTGGTCATGCCGTTTGCACTGGCGGACAAGCCCACAACTGTCCGGTTATAAGTCGAACAATGATAACTGTTTATGGTTTTGCAGTATCTGGGATTGAAACTGAATCTCGTTTAACACTGTTTTTATAGGGGTTTTCTCGAAAATTGTGACGCTCAGAATCTGTAAGATTTCGGACATCGTCCGTTCGATCCGCAATTCTCGGCGGAGGATGGCGACGAGCACATAAGTGCTCACTGCAATCCAGATTTGTGTCCGCACTGCGTTGGGAGTATTGCCCACAAAGTGTTTGATTCGCAGATGTTGTTTGACCCATTTGAAAAACAGTTCGATGTCCCAACGCCGCCAATACAACTCCACCAAGTCGGCTGCCGAAAGCAAAAAATGATTGCCAATGAAAACAAAACGGCGGCGCGTCTCGGCATTGAAAAATGTGATGCGACGCAGGCGGTCGGGATACTTCCGAAACGTTCGGCGGTCTTTGAGCAGAATGATTTGATCGCTCCGCAATCCCGTTGTGCGATCCACGGTTTGCGATCTCTGGCGGCGGTAGGTGAGATTGCTTTTGGCCCGCACCAGGAAGAACGCTCCCGCTTGATGAAGCCGGTGCAAACGGCCGTAATCGTTGTAGTCGCGATCCATTACGTACAGCGATCCGGCTTCGACGGGCACTTCGTCGAGCATCGCGCAGTCGCGAGTTCTTGTGCCCGAAATCCGCAAAAAGCAGGGGATATTGCCTCGCAGGTCGAGCAGCGTGTGCAGTTTGATCGCCGCTTTGTCGCGCTGCGAAGGAGCCCAAGGAAACAACGTCAGCGAAAGATTGAGAACCGTGGCGTCCAACGCGTAGGCAGCGGTTTGCAACTCGCTGGGCAACGGGTCGGCGGCGTACAGTTGCCGCGCCCGGTCGATCAAAGCTAATCCCAAGTCCTGCCAGATCCGCCAATCTCTGAGGCGATTGGCATCGGCCAACGTGCTGCGTTTGATAGGCCCGCGAAACCCGGCATGAAACAGTTTCGACTGTACTGCGGTGAGGCAGATTTCGATATCGCGCAAACTTTCCCGCGCGGTCAATTGCGCAAACATCATGGCCAAAAACTGATCGCGACACGACAACGCACGAACACGTTTGTTGCCGTGATAGCGTCGCACGCAATTGTCCAATATCCGTCGCGGAAGAAACGCCAACAGTTGTGGAAACACCATCTGACCTTCGAACATTACGCGGCTCCTTTTTGCCAGAGAGAACAAAAAGGATGGCGACATCACCCCCGCGAGTTGAAGTCGTGCGCGCCTGAAAATTGCCGAAAGTGTTGAATTTCATAGAGAGTTACGACAAGAACCGAAGAATTAAACCGGACAGTTGTGGGACAAGCCGCCAGTGGCACCCTTTTTCAATTGACTTTAACGAGCGGCTCAATTCACTAAGTCGTTCGTCGGCAATAGCCGCAATGCAGAGAAAACGTCCTAACATTGACGCACGTAGGTTTGAGAGTCGATAATAAAAAGTTGTGCATTCTTTGCACCTCGACAATCCCCGCGCCCACCCCCAAACCTCTGCACTCCTACTTCAAACCCGACCAAAGCATGAAACTATCCACCCGATTTGTGTTGGCCTTCATTATTGCATTGTGCGGTGGTGCGGCTGCCTGTTTTGCGAAAGACCCCACGGCGGCGGAGTTGGAGTTTTTTGAGAAAAAAGTGCGACCGGTATTGGCGACGCACTGCTACAAGTGCCACAGCGACAAAAAACAAAAAGGGGCTTTGCGACTCGACTCACGGGCGGGACTGATCACAGGTGGCGATACCGGCGAAGCGATCGTCCCGGGCGAGCCGGGTGAAAGTCTGTTGATTGAATCGATCCGCTACGGCGACGACGGCTACCAGATGCCCCCCTCCGGAAAACTGCCGGCCGCTGCCATCGACGATTTGACGAAGTGGGTCCGAATGGGCGCGCCGTGGCCCGCTGAAGAGGTCCCCGAGTCCAAAACAAACAACGGATTTGATCTCGCTGAGCGCGCCAAACATTGGTCGTTTCAACCGCTGCAAAAAACCGATCCTCCGTCCGTGCAAAATACGACTTGGCCGCGCACGGCTGAAGACCGTTACATTCTGGCGGCATTGGAACAGAGTGGCCTGCAACCGGCGGGCGAGGCTTCGCGGCGCGTGCTGATTCGGCGTTTATCGTTCGCCCTCCTCGGACTGCCGCCGACACCGGCGGAGGTCGAGGCGTTTCTTAATGACGATTCACCGCAAGCCACCGAGCGGCTGGTCGATCGTTTGTTGGCCGCACCGCAATTCGGAGAACGTTGGGGGCGACATTGGCTCGACTTGGTCCGCTACGCCGAGTCGCACGGCCATGAATTTGATTTTCCGATTCATCATGCTTGGCGGTATCGCGATTATGTGATCCGCGCCTTGAACGCCGATGTGCCGTATGACGACTTTGTCCGCGAACACATTGCCGGCGATCTCTTGCCGCATCCGCGAATGCACCCGGAGGAACAATACAACGAATCAATCCTCGGCACCGGGTTTTGGTATTTGGGCGAAGCGACACACGCTCCGGTCGATGTGCGGGGCGACGAAGCGGGCCGTATCGACAATCAGATTGATGTGATGACCAAGACGTTTCTGGGAATCACCGTCGCCTGCGCCCGCTGCCACGACCACAAATTCGATCCGATTACGACCGCAGATTACTACGCGCTGGCTGGTTTTCTACAAAGTTCGCGCAAAAATGTGGCATTATTGGACCCACATGGAAAAATCGCCAACGCTGCTGCCGAGTTGAGCCAGCTGCGTAACAAGGCAAACTCGGAATTCACAGCGGTCGTCCCCCAACCGTCGGATGAAGCCGCCGCGGATTTTGCCGCCTATCTCGCTGCAGCGATTGATTTTTCACAAACGACCTCCGGATCAACGGCTGCGACATTCGCCCAAGAACGAGGACTCGATCCGGCGCGGCTGAGCCGTTGGGTCGAAGCCGTCAAGCCGACGGATAAAGATCAACCCGCGCAGCCCGATTTCCTCTTTAAGTCACTCGTCAAAGGTCTGCAAAACAAACCACAACCAACGTTCGCCGCTTGGAAGCAAGACGTCATTGCCGAATTGGCAACAGCTGCGAAAACGGCTGAGGACACGTTTGCCAGTACTGAGCTGTTCGCCGATTTTAATTCCGGCGACTACGGCGATTGGTTTGTCACGGGAACTGCGTTTGGAGCGGGTCCGACGCAGGCACAGGATAGCGATGCAACGTCTCCCGTAGCAGCACCCGCGCTGGCAGGCGTGGCTCATAGCGGACAATTGGCGGGCAAGCTGCAAGGCGTGCTGCGGTCGCCGACGTTTACGATCACCGGCAATCGAATGTTCTACCGCATGGCGGGCCGCGGGGGGCGGATTCGGTTGATCATCGACGGCTACTACATGAACGAATTCAGCGGACTGCTGTTTGGGGACATGAAATTCGACGTCAACACCGAGGGCCGGTATGTTTGGCGCTCGCAGTACGTCGGTAAGTATCTGGGGCATAAGGCGTATATCGAACTGATCGACGATGGCGACGGGTTTGTGGCTGTCGATGAAATTCGGATTGGCAACAGCCAACCGCAAGACACGCCTGACCCGGCAATTCTCGAATTGCTAAAAAGCGAACCGATCGATTCGGTCGCTGCACTCAGTACTGCTGCGGGAGAGCGCTGGCAGACCGCGCTGTCGAAGTGGCACGCGGGCGAAGCCGATGCGCATGACCTGCAGTTGTTGCAATGGGTCATGGCCGGTCAATTGATCGATCTGCCTGATAGCGAGTGGGCTGCGACGACCAAGCAATGGCAGGTACGCGCCGACGCGGTCCCCGCTCCGATCAAAGCCTTGGCCCTCACTGCCGGTTCGCCGGAAGATGAACGGATTCATATTCGTGGCAGCCATAAAAAACTGGGCAAAGTTGCGCAGCGACGCTTTCTAGAGGTCCTCGCCGGACCCGATCAACCGCCGATCCTCAATGCGTGCGGACGTTTGGAATTGGCACAGCAGATCGTCGATCCGACAAATCCGCTCACCGCTCGGGTGATCGTTAATCGCGTTTGGCATCATCTGTTTGGCCGGGGAATTGTCGCTTCGGTCGATAACTTCGGTGTGCTGGGACAGGCACCGACACACCCCGAACTACTCGACCATCTCGCAGCAGAATTCATCGCCGATGGTTGGTCGATCAAACGTTTGATTCGCCGGTTGGTCTTATCGCGGACCTATCAAATGACGAGTCACGTCACCGCCCCGGCCGCCGAAGAGACCGATCCGGAGAATCTACTGCTGCACCGCATGCGGATGCATCGTCTCGAAGGAGAGGCGATTCGCGATGCGATCTTGCTGATTTCCGGACGGCTCGAAAACCGCCAATTCGGCAACAGCATTCCGGTCCACCTAACCCGATTCATGGAAGGTCGCGGACGACCCAAAAAAGACGGCCCGCTCGACGGCGATGGGCGGCGCAGTATTTATATCCGCGTGAACCGCAATTTCCTCTCGCCAATGATGCTGGCCTTCGACACCCCCATCCCCTTTAGCACCGTCGGCCGTCGCTCGGAATCGAACGTCCCCGCGCAAGCGCTGATCCTAATGAACGACCCCTTCGTCAAACAACAGGCCGAGTTGTGGGCCAAGCGGTTGGTTGACGCCGAAGATGATCGTGCCCAGCGGATTCAAACCATGTACCAACAAGCCTACGCCCGCCCGCCGAGCACGAAGGAGACCGAAGCAGCGGAAGCGTTTTTAATATCACAAGCAACCGCCTACGACATCGCTGGCGAGCAAGCCACGAATGACCCGCGCGTGTGGACCGATTTGTGTCATGTGCTGATTACGCTCAAAGAGTTTACGTTTGTGGAGTGAGGCACGGAGTTAAAATAGAATTTAGGCTGTAGACTTTAGTCCTTAGGGAGAAAACACTCGTTCCCAAACTCTGTTTGGGAACGCACCCCAGCGAAGCTCTGCTTCGCAGGCAGAACAAGATGATGGACACGATCACGTTTGTCGCTAACGAAGCAGAGCTTCGGGAAATGTGGTTCCCAAACAGAGTTTGGGAACCAGGCTATATTTCTTTCCTAAAGTCTACGGTCTAAAGCCTTCAGCCTATCCCCCCGTGGTGAAATAAAAAAACCGTCCCTTTAAAAATAGCAGCCAAATTATGTCCCATTGCCGAAAATTCATCGAACAGCCTGTTTGCCGCCGCGAGATGTTGTTGCGCTGCGCCAATGGTTTTGGCGGGTTGGCCTTGGCCGGTTTGTTTGGCGAAACGGTTTCGGCCGGAAAGACATCATCGGACAAAAATCCTTTCGCCCCCAAAGAGCCGCACTTCGCTCCAAAGGCGAAAAGTGTGATCTATTTGTATATGGATGGCGGGCCATCGCAAGTCGATACGTTTGATCCCAAACCGGCGCTCGACAAACATGACGGAAAGGATCCTCACTCCGTTCTCAAAGTCGAGCCGACGCAATTCGATGCTGTCGGTAAGGTCATGCGCTCCCCGTGGAAGTTCAAAAAACATGGCGAGAGCGGACTGCCGGTCAGTTCGTTGTTTCCGCACATCGCCACCCACATGGATGATCTGTGCGTGATCAACTCCATGGTCGCGCAATTCCCGGAACACACCAACGCCAACTATTTTCTGCACACCGGACACGGCATCCAAGGGCGGCCCAGCATGGGGGCCTGGGCCAGTTATGGGCTGGGGAGTGAGAACCAGGACCTGCCCGGTTTCGTCGTGCTCAATGGCGGCTTGATTCCGCCGGGCGGGTTGGATTGCTTCAACAGCGGATTTCTCCCCGCGACGCATCAGGGCTCGATCTTCAAACCGTCAAACCCGCCGGTGGCCAACATCAAACGCGCCGAGCAAAACTCGCAATTGCAGCGCAACAAGTTGGCGCTGATGCGAAATTTGGATGCGGGGACCTTAGATCGCGTCGGACGGGTGGACTCTTTGGAATCGGCAATCGCCAACTACGAACTCGCCTATCGCATGCAGATGGCGGTCCCGGAACTGATGGACCTCAGCGGCGAAACCCCGGCGACGCAACAGATGTACGGCATGGACCATGAATTCAAACAAACACAGATTTTCGCTGCCCAGTGCCTGATCGCGCGGCGGCTTGTGGAACGGGGGGTGCGGTTCATTGAATTGACCTGCCCCAACGTGGGCAACGACCGTTGGGATCAACACCGAAACCTCAAAGAAGGCCACGAAAAAAACGCCCTCGTCGTCGACCAGCCGATCGCCGCTTTGTTGTCCGATCTCAAGGCCCGCGGCATGCTGGACGAGACGCTGGTCATCTGGTCAGGCGAATTCGGCCGCACCCCGTTCGCACAGGGGAAAAACGGCCGGGACCACAATCCGCAGGGGTTTTCGCTGTGGATGGCCGGCGGGGGGATCCAAGGGGGAATCCGCTATGGTGCCACCGACGAATTTGGCTATCATGCGGTCGAAAATCGCGTCGAAATCTACGATCTACACGCCACGATGTTGCACCTGTTGGGCATGAACCACGAAAAGTTGACGTTCCGTTTTTCCGGCCGCGACATGCGACTGACCGATGTGCATGGACATGTGCTGCATGATATTTTGGCGTGAATAATAAAAGTGGCCGGTGGTGAGTGGCCGGTGGCCAGTCAGATTATAATCCGACTGCTCCCGGCTATCATCAGCGCAAAAGGGTGCCACTGGCGGCTTGTCCGCCAGTGCAAACCGTGTGACTGGCAAGTACACTGCTGGACAAGCCAGCAGTGGCACCCAACGTTTTTAAGTTTCAGGTTTGATTTTTGAATCCGTCATGATATTCGCAGGGAGGCGAATTTGTGAATCGTGGGGAGTGGTTTCGCCGGTTGCCGTGGATGATCGTGTTTTGCACGGTCTCGTTGGCGCTGTGCGGACTGTCGGGTATTGCCCATGGTGACGCGCTCGCCGGAGAAGGTGCCTTCTTTGAACGGCAAGTTGTCTGGCTGGTCATTTCGCTCCCCGCCATGCTGGCCGCGACACTGGTGCCGTATCAGTTGTTCAAACGCAATAGCTACCTGCTATTTGGCATCAGCTTGGTGCTGTTGTTGGCGGTCTATTTTTTCCCGATTCGCAACGGCTCGCATCGTTGGATTCCGTTGGGCGTGATGAACTTCCAACCCTCGGAACTGGCCAAGCTGGCTTACATTCTGGCGCTGGCTCGCTATTTGATGTACCGCGCCAACTACCGCAATCTAACCGGACTGCTCGTGCCGTTTTTGTTGTCGCTCGTTCCGCTGGCGCTGATTCTCCGCGAACCCGACCTGGGAACGGCGATGTTGTTCCTGCCGGTGCTATTCGCCATGCTGTTCGCCGCCGGCGCGCGGACACGGCATTTGGTGTCGATCGCCTGTCTGGGCATCGCCGTGCTGCCGCTGTTGTGGATGGGGATGAGTGCGGAACAAAAGTCGCGGATCGTGACGCTGTTTGTGCAACAAGACTCGGGACGCGCTCCGGCGGGCGATGGTTATCATCTGCATCAATCCAAACAAGTCATCGCCCTGGGAGGCGTTTGGGGAAGTGAAACCACCGGCATGGCGGTCGACGACCCCCGCGCCTATCACCTCCCCGCTGCCCGGACGGACTTTATCTTTTGCATGATCGGCGAACGCTGGGGTCTGGTGGGATGTGCGGTCATGTTGATTTTGTACCTGTTTCTCTTCGCCCGCGGGTTAGCAGTCGCCGCCTCGACGCGTGAACCGTTCGGGCGTCTGATTGCCGTAGGCATCGTCGCTCTCCTGGCAGCTCAAACAGTGATCAACACCGGCATGGTCGTGGGACTAATGCCGATCACCGGTTTGACATTGCCGCTGGCCAGCTACGGCGGTTCGAGCCTGTTATTCACCTGCGTGGCGCTGGGTCTACTGATGAACGTCGCCCTGCGCCCCGGCTATCATATCGCTAGTGAGCCGTTCCGCTTTTCGCGCGGTTAATGTTAATTAGGTTCACCACGGAGGACACGGAGGACACGGAGTAAGGAAAAGGCTTTAGACCGTAGGCTTTAGGAAAGAAGTATCGACTGGTTCCCAAACTCTGTTTGGGAACCGAATTTGTCGAAGCTCTGCTTCGTTCGAGTCAAACGTGATCAGCGTCCATCATCGTGTTCTGCATGCGAAGCAGAGCTTCGCAGAAGTGCGTTCCCAAACAGAGTTTGGGAACGAGTGTTTTCTCCTAAGGACTACAGCCTAAAGCCTATTTCTTACTCCGTGTCCTCCGTGCCTCCGTGGTGAACCCATCAAAAAAAGGTGGGTGGTACGCCGCGGTTTGGTGACGAGCGTGGGGCATCACGAGAAATGGGGTCACGCTCGACTGGTGCTGAAAAGCACATTGATCGGGCAGCCGGCTGTGCCGGTCGGGCAGGGGCGGACAAGGCACCCTTGCTCGATTTCGGGGGACCGAACTGCCGTGATCAATTGACAAAACCAAAACTTGGCTGCGACGTACCACCCGTCCACAGGGCTTTGCGGGGAAGAAGTCATGGGGAAAAGACCGTTGAACAGCGGGACATCCCTCGGTCGGTGAGTTCCCGACGGCGCCCTCGTTCAACGGTCTGTTATGAAGAACACGCCGACAGCGGGGACACGGACGAATCGCGGAGGAAGGCATTGATAAACGCGCCAATCGTCCGTTGCGCTGCCGGCGTGGTTGTGATGGTCAATTTTCCATCGGCAATCTTGGTTTCCATCGAAACCTGGGTAGTTTTCTCCAGCAGTCCGACCAGCGCGGCTGCTTTGTCGTGTGGGACTTCGTAGGTCGCCCGCAGCAACGTCTCGACTTCAGTCGCCGCCGGGATTTCACAGAGTGCGTCCGCACAACAGTGGTCAGACTCGCAACAGGCAGGACAGTCGGTGTTAGATTCAGCGAACTTCGCTTTCCCACCCAACCCGCAAACCTGAGCAACTTTGCCGGCCAAGCTGGTGACTTGATCGGCCGATGTCATTCCGACTAACCGGCCCGCTTCGCGTCCGCGGATTAACTTCACCATGGTGGGCAGCGATGTCACGCGAAACTTACGAGTCATCGCCGGGTCGTTATCCACATCGATTCGCCGAATGTTCAAGCCCTGCTTTTCCAAATCAGCCAGCACCGGGGCCATCTTTTGACATGGTCCGCACCAACTGGCTCCGAAGGCGAGGATCTCCGTCGCGGGCGTCGTCGCCTGGGCTGTTGCTGTGGGTTGTCGTGAAGAACGTGTGCAACTCGCGGTGCGTTGATTTCTGGGACAGGGGCAACAGGTTTCGTCCGCATCGGCGGCACAGGCGATCGTGATGATTCCGCCGAGTACGAGACTGAAAGGCGTTACGTTCATTTTGAGAGTCCTCTTCTCAGAGAGTGGTGGGTCACATGGCAGATTGCTGTTACTGCTCACGTGCCGGGACTCAATGCAAATCGCTTGCCACTTCGCAGCACAGCGACGGAAGAATTCTTTTCGAGAGACACCAACCACTTGGCACGGTAGCGGGTTGTGAAAATGTTTTTTTCACAGCGGTCGCGTATCCCAATTTCGCGGCGCGCATCAACCGGCAGCGAGGTTGTAAAATCGTCACACCCACTTTGCACGAACGACAACCGGCAGGTGTATGAACTCAATCACCACGGAGGCACGGAGGCAGAAAGGCTGTAGGCTATAGACCGTAGGCCTTAGCAAGAATCATGGACGTCGCAAAAGCAAGCAGCGACCAACGGGAGCGGACCAATGACCTCGAGCGGCAGCTCGCACCAAGCGGCTAAGCCGCACGGCGACTGGATTGGCCGGAGTCGAAGCCCCATTTTGAGATCCAGCGCAGATACGATTGCAGATGCAACAGCGCATCGCGGGAGAGGACGCTTTTGCTGCCGCGTTGTTCGTGATGATAGCAACGAGCAGCACCATTGATCATGACTCGCCAACCCGCCTGTGAGACGCGGCGGCACATGTCGACGTCTTCAAAATATTTAGCAAACCGGTTGTCGAACGCGCCGACCTGTTCGTAGGTTTCGCGACGCAGCATCATGAAACAACCCGAGACCCAGTCGCAGTCGACCGTGCCGCTGTGGTCCTGCTCCATGCAGAGGTAATCCGCGATCGCCTTGGGAAAAATCATCTCCATTCCCAACCGCCGTGCTGCGATCGTCTTAATGGTTTGAAATCGTCGAGCGGGATGTGCGTAGTTGCCATCGGGATGATAAATCCCGCAACTGGCCAAGCCGCAATCGGGATAGGCATCCATGAATTCGACCATCCGCGAAACGCAGCGCGAATCGACATCGAAATGCATATCGGTGTTCATCAATAAGATGTAGCGCGCTGTTGACGCTTCGAGAATCCGGTTGAGATTCTCGGCATAGCCCAGCCGCTGCTCGTTGTGAATCACCTGTGTGGCGGGAAAGGTTTGCTCCCAATCCCCGGTTCCGTCAGCGGAACGATTGTCGACAAGAATCAGCCCCACATTGTCGGTCCCATCCGACGCTGCCAGCGACGCAATCAACGGCGTCATAAAGTGCCGTTCACCGGTATAAATAATGCCGACTTCAACCTCGGGACCTTGGCCACTCATGAAAACTGCCCTTTTTGAACGACTCGAAATCGCCGAGTCGTTCGGGTTTTTTACGGCTTTAAATTAGCCACAGATGAAACACAAATTGAACACAGATCAAAAAAAGTTGCTATTGGTCTACGTACTCACAATTCCAAGTCTTTTCGTTGTGCAACGAAACAACGAATGAAATACCGATTGCTGTATGTTGGACAGTGAGAGTTACATTTCTCGGTACGGCTGGTCGTGCGTGACAGTCAGCGGTCGTCTGGGGAATCACTGATCGACGGTATCGAATCTGTGTTTCATCTGTGTTAATCCGTGGCTAAGAATTCTTCTCAAATGAAACGTCATGATGCTTTACGGTAGTGGGTTTGTTGTTTGTACAGGTTGTCGATGTGATCGTTGATGAGTTGTTGTGCTGCTTCGGATTCGATCAGTTTTTTGATGTGGTGATCGACCCACCGTTGCCAACGCGAGGCGGAGAGTGTTGTCGGGGCAACTTCTTCTGGTTGGACCGATTTCCAATGCGGAAACAATCCTCGGAACCACGCGATGACCGACAGCCCGATGTCGAGCAGTTCAATCGGTATGTCGGCTGCTTTAATCGCAGCGATTTCCAAACGGGAATTGCGTCCGCCATAAATGGGGATCCACCGTCCCAAGCGCGCGGCATTGTCTCGAATCAAAAAGGTCGCCAGTTGTTTGTGAGCTGCATACATTTGTACGGGAAAGGCCAAACTCCCGACCAACGGTAAGATCCCGATCGCCAGTGCTTCGCCATAACGGACGCCGCGCCAGCGATTGCGCGCCATGCGCCACAATGTGATCGCCGTTCGAGCGATGGGAGAAACAGCCATTGGCAACAGATACCACGGATCTTTTGTGACCGCAAAAGCCGCCAGTCCGCCCACTTTGAGAGGAATCAGCACCGGCATGATCAGCTTCAAACTGAGGTGCATGCCAAAGCACCGCGCGTATTCGTCGAGTTCGTGGGAATCCGATTGTTTTTCTAAGCTGGCCTGTTCTTGGGGATGCAGTCGTCCGTCGGTCGTCCATTCCCGCAGCGACCGACGAATCATCTGCCGGCCATATTCGCGTTGATAACGTCCCGAGGCGATCAACAGGACAAATCGTGCCAGTTGCGTCCGACGTTGTTGCGGATCGGACAACCAGCGCTGCAGGCCGGCCGGCGTTATTTTGGCCAAGGCGGCATTCGTCAAGAACCGAGGAGACAGCCGGGCAAATCTCCGCTCCGGAGAAATGCGTCCCGCCTTTCGCCATTGTTTGGTTTTGCGATCACAATATTCGGAAAAGAGTTTGCGTCGAAAACTGCGATGCAGAATCGCCTGCCGCGCTGTGCGACGAGCCGTGCGATTGCCGCACATTCGCTGCAGAAACCGTCCCGGGCTGCCGGGAATCAAGCCCAGCCAAAAGATCGGTCGCGACCAGAGTCGTGACGATGAGCGGAACTGGTCTGCTGTCTTTTCGTCGATGATCTCCTGCCGTTGCCAAATGTCAAAACAACGTCGTCTCTGCGCTTTGCGAAACGTTCGTGAGAATAACGACGTACTGCGGCGGCCCAGGGCAATCTCGGCTTGTTTCCACCGTGCCGTATGTTCGATCAATGCTTCGACATCGTCGGCCAACTGTTGATATCCAGTGCGGCCCAGTTCGGTTTGTAAGTTAGGCCAATGCGCTTCGACGAAATTTCGCAGCGTCCGCGGTTCCAGATCATCAAACAGCGGCATCGACCGCATTCGCCAACCTGCCGCGAGGTAATAGGGGACGAGTAATGCCGGAATCCCAGATTCCAGGTCGACGACGACGTACTCGGATTTGGTCCGGAGTAGATTCGCCGTGGCGACCACGGCCGATTGACTCACCTGCCAACCGGAGCCGACCAACCCGCATTCGTGCATCAATGCTTCCAACCGCCGCATGATTCGCAACAGACCGTCGATTTCTTCCGGGGGCTGCCGATTGTTTCCGTTCGGATTTCCAAAACCGTTTTGCAGTGAGCGGCGCAGTATCTGAGGATCGGCGGGTGCGGGACGAATCCCCCGTCCGCGAATCAACTCGCTTCCCAAGACAAACGCGCGGCTGGAACGGTCCCAGCGGACATACAACGGTTCAGCGACGCTCACGCCGGGGACGAGTGCTTCGACAAGTCTTGCCGCAACCCGTCGGCGATAGAAACAGGCAAGAATGGCATCTTCAGAATTTTGGTAGGCAAACGGCGCTTGAAAGGCGCAGCGATAGACCGCACGTGTCAGCCAACCAGGTCGAAAGATTTTTTCGACACACAAGCGAGTGTTGCCGGTTTGGTCGCGGGCTTTGACAAGCATCGCCTCGGCGGCCCGTCCTGCCCCCAATTTGAGTAAGGACTCGATCTTCTGTGGGACCCAATTGTTGCGCGCGGGCACCAAACCAATTTTGTCGGGCGGGGAAAATTGGATTGCGCTTGTCGTCTGTGCGACGGCGACGCACGGTCGGTCCTGCATGTGCGATCTCATTCACTCCGGTCGATCCTTGACCGAAGCAGCATTCATTCGGAATCGGGTGTTCGCTTAAAAAATGAGCAACATCCGGCGGATTGTAAATCGTGTCCCGGCCTTGGCTGACGGAGGGAAACGGGCGGGATGTTAACGAATGTTCAAAATTGCAGCAACTTCGGTTTTTTTGAGATGTTCGAGGGGAGGGAAGGTCGCGCAAGGATGGATTCGCCCGATGGTGTGGTGCTGTTGTTCACAACGTAGTTAATTGACGAATGGGCACCAACGCGTTACGATCCAGCCCTCACGACGTGAGAAATCCGTATGCGCGCCGGGTCTAAAGGCGGGTCCCAGTGCAACGGAATTCCTAATAGTTATCTACCCGCCACGCTAGTCAAACGCAAAAGCTCGTCTGGACATAAACCGTTTCCAGTACACGAGTTTGCCGCATGTAGTCGCCCTGAAACGCGACTGCCGGTCACGCCGTTTTTCTGGTCAAAATCTGAGGAGATTTTCGTCGCATGCCGAATATTGTCGTCAAGGAAATTTTGGAAGCAGGTGTTCACTTCGGTCACCGGGTGAGCAAATGGAATCCCAAGATGCGGCCGTACATTTATGGTCGCCGCAACTTGATTCATATCATCGACTTAAAGGAAACCGTCCGCGGGCTGTTGCGGGCGAAAAAGTACCTCTCGCAGGTCTCTTCGCAAGGCAGTTTGATCCTGTTTTGCGGCACCAAACGCCAAGCGGCCGATCCGGTCGAACAAGCGGCCAAGGCTTGCGGAATGCCCTATGTCACCGAACGTTGGTTGGGTGGCACGCTGACGAACTTCCGCACGATTCGCAGTCGACTGCGTCGTTTGGAAGAGTTGGAAGCGCTGGAAGAAAGCGGCAAACTGGCGACGTTTTCCAAGAAAATGCAATCGTCGCTCAACCGTGAGCGGACGAAGATTTTCCGCAACCTGAGCGGAATTCGTGCGATGAACCGCCTTCCCGAAGTGCTGGTCGTCATCGACCCCCGCAAAGAGAAAAACGCCGTCCACGAGGCACGGATTTTGGGAATCAAAGTGGTGGCTTTGATCGACACCGACTCGGATCCCGATGTCGTCGATCTGCCCATTCCCGGCAATGATGACAGCATCCGCTCGATCCATCTGATCCTGCAACACCTGAGTCAGGCAATCAACGGAGGCAAAGTCGACGTCCCCAAAGATGACGGACCGGCTGCTCCCCCCGAACCTGCTCCGGTTCCGTCCCTCTAGACTGAATAGCCTCACGATGAACCGGTTGGGGCTGCCCGTCGATGGGCCCCCAACCGATTCGTATTTGCTTCAACACAGTCGCCGCAAAACCATGCGTTGGGCAGTTTGCGGCTAAACGTTACCAATTGATAAAAGAAAGTAGGCACGATGGCAGAAATCACAGCTGCCGCTGTGAAGGCACTGCGGGAGCGGACCGACCTCCCGATGATGGAATGCAAAAAAGCATTGGTGGCCGCTAATGGTGATGAAGAAGGTGCTGTTGAGTACCTGAAGAACCAAGTCGGCAAAGTGATGGACAAGCGCAAAGACAACGTCACGGCCGAGGGCAAGTTCTGCGTAGCGATTGCCGACGACGGCAGCGCCGGCGTGATGATCGAAATGATGTGCGAGTCCGATCCGGTTTCCAAAAGCGACGACTTCAATTTTCTCGCTGCCCAGTGCGCCAAACAACTGTTGACCGGCCCAGGCGCAACGACGGCCGACGAATTGATGGCTCAGCCAGTTCCGGATGATCCGTCGAAAACGCTCAAAGATCTGCACGAAGAGATCACCAACAAGATTCGTGAAAAGATGGTGATCGGTCGCGTGATCAAGGTCGACGGTCCGGTGGGCTCTTATGTGCACCACGACGGCAAAACCGGCGTGTTGTTCCAAGCAGCCGGCGAATCCAAATCGGAAGATATCCTCAAGGACATGGCGATGCACATCGCCGCTCTGAAACCCAAAGTCGCCTTGCCGGAAGAACTCGACGCAGCCGACGTGGACGCACAACGCGCAGAGTTGTCCGAAAAGGCCAAAGCTTCGGGCAAACCGGAGAACATCGTCGACAAGATCGTCGATGGCCAAATGAAGAAATTCTTCGACGAACAAGGCGTGCTAATCGCCCAAGCCTTCGCCAAAGATGATTCAAAAACGGTCGAAAAAGCACTGGACGAAGCAGGCCTCAAAGCAGTCGGCTTCACCTGCTGGGAATTGGGGAAAAAGTAGTTCCTCGATGAACCAACATTGAGCAATCTAAAACGGGCGAGAACTAATGCAGGTTCTTGTCCGTTTTTTAATGCGCACTTTGATCGTCAAACAGAAAATCGAGGGAGCCACTGGCTTGACCAGTGTTTCGCAAGTATCGCACACACGGGAAATCGCACTGGCACCCGAACATCAATCGTGATGAAGCGCTGGATGCATTAGGAGCGCCGTGCACGACGGCAAGCCGTCGGTTTGGGACGTTGCGGTTTGACGCCCGCTAATCTGTGTTTTATCTGTGTTCAATCCGTGGCTAAGAATTCCTGCCATCGCAGCTTAGCTTTTCGCCTGTGCGCTTTGTTTGCGGAGTATTCCCGCGCGCAAAGTAGCGAGATCGCGGATGATTTCCGCAGCGGCGCGGCGTTTTAATTTGGGGCCGTTGATTGCACTGTTGGCCCGTGCGAGAAGTTCTCGTACCTGTTGCGGATCCTGATCCGCGCGGCGGGCCAGCGTCTCCACAGCTTGGTTGTCAGAGAGCGACATATGCCGAAACTGCAGATCCTTGCGCAACTGTTCGTAATAGTCCCGCAGTGCCATACGGCCGTCGCCGGTACGATAGTACATGTTCCCCAGCGCGTCGGTATGGTCCACGATATTGTGTCGTGGTTGATACAACGCCGGGAGTTGCCGACCGAATCGTCGTGAGCCGTACCAGACAAACAACAGCAACAAGGCCAACATCTGCACCGTCAACGGACGCAATAAGGGATCGAACAACAAGCCCACGACCTTTGGCGCGCCGATCGAGTTGTAATATTCGTCGAAAATCACATGACTCTCCGGCGAGGCGACCGATTCCACCAACCGCTGCGCTAAGATGCCGTTGTCCTTATACGCCAACGAGCCATTGGAAAAAATGTCATCCGAGGCAATCAATAAAACGCGGCCCGATCCATACGGTTTCAACACAGCTTGCGGTGCGTCATCAAACTCGACGATGACCTCACCCCCGTCGCCGGTGATTTTCCCGGTCGATCGCCAGCGTACCTCGCCCCCGCCAAATAACGTGGTTTGTACTGGCTGCGATTCCTCTTCCTGGTTTTGTTCCTGCGCCTGCTCCAGCATCTCTCCAAGATTCAGTTCAAAATCGAACAGCGGTTCGACCTGCAGTCCTAACTCCTCAATCTTTAATGATGGATCGCCGTAGGCGGGTGCGATGATCAGCGAGCCGCCTTGCTCGACCCAATCCAAAAACACTTTCCATTCGCGTTGATCGGGTTGCCGACTCGGGCCAAGCAGGCAGAATACGTCATCGTCGTACATCTCTTTCACGGCGCTGGCCGGCGAAAGATCATTGCGGCGGGCCTCGACGAATCTTCGCTGCGCCAACAGGTAAAACGCCTTTTTGCCCGCGCGCTCGGTGCTGTAGGTATCGTTCAACGGTTGCTGCGAATAGCGCGGAAACCAGAAATGCAGCGAGACCACCGCTATCAAACCGGCCAGCCACAACCATGACCAAAATGTGGACGCGTTATGTCGCATGAAACGCCCCCAGATAATTGTCCAACGATGTTTCATAATGTTCGGGAAGCACGTCGCGGCGGCCGAAACAGATCGGTTCGTAGATCCCGACAATCTGACCCAGCGCCGCATACAACTCTTTTCGCGAACGCACCGCACGGAGATAGTCGCGACACGTCAATCCGCGGCGAAATCGAATCAAGCCTTCCCGCTCGATATAGCTCATTGCTCCCAACAACAGCTGGGCAATGGCTTCGCGCGTATTGCCGGCGGCGGCCAATTCCGCAGCGCGATTCAGATAAACGTCGGCCGACAATTCCGCCGGGGAGAGAGCAGCATCCCCTTCCTCAAATTCATCCGGCAGCCAGCTTTCTTTTTTCGGCCGCCGCTTCATTGCCGTGATCCCGGCGTAGACCACATAGACAATCAACCCGCAGATCACAGCGACGACAATCCAAAACAAATAGGACAATGTCGGTCCCAAGACGCTGCCGATCGCCTCGGCGGTTTTCTTGACCCAATCGGGCAATTCGGCCGGTTTGTATTCTGAATCGGTGATTTCAGCGTCGCTGCGGTCGTACTTCAGGCGACGAAATTCCGGTGTCGAGAAAATATCCTCGATCTCATCGCGGACGACGTTGGGATCTTCGAATGTGGGCGGCGGCGGTCCCTCCTGAGCGTTGAGCGGAGTAGCCGCCGTCGCAATCAGGATCAACCAACAAACACCGGCCAGCGCGCGGTTCGTTAGTGCGATCATGACGTGGCCTCCAGTCGATCGGCTTCCTGCGCCAACTCCAATTCCATATCCCAGCAATCGCGGCGGACGCGGAGGTCGATGTAGGTGAAGAACCACGCCAAACGCCCCAATGGATAGACCAAAAAGGCGCAAAACGTGATCAAGCACAGCACCTTGGGATCACCCCATAACAAAAATCCCATTTCACCGTCGGGGCCGAGTCGTGGGAAGAAAATGGGAACGTGAAACAAAAAATTGATTGCCAAATCAAAGACCATAAAGAAGACCAACCACAACAACGCACAATAGCCCACAATCATGCCGCCGCCGATCAACAGATCGCCAAACTGCTTATGAATCAATTTGCTGCCCCGCGTTTCGTGCAGATGATTCGACAAGTCCGCCAACACGGTCCGCTCCACGAGAAACCCGGAACGAATGGCCAACCACACGCCGGGAAACAGGCACAACACAAACCCCAGCAGC
The DNA here is from genome assembly GCF_007747995.1 of Symmachiella dynata. NCBI lineage: Bacteria > Pseudomonadati > Planctomycetota > Planctomycetia > Planctomycetales > Planctomycetaceae > Symmachiella > Symmachiella dynata. The sequence continues at coordinate 7,763,961 of NZ_CP036276.1, forward strand.
ACTCGAATTGCCAGGTCCCAATCTTCAAGAAAGAACATCAAGATGACCGAGCCCACAGCCGCCCGCAATAATAGTCCCCGCAAGAACAGGCTCATCAAACGACCCGGTTTTTGTTTCAACACACGCCCCCAAGAGAACGGTTCGCCGAACGATGCCGCGGCTGTCCCACTGATGAGCAAAATACCCATGGGGGAACTGAGGACGAAAAACAACAGTGCCGGCAGACGCAAATCGTATTCGTAGAAATACGACATCACATAGACTGCGACGCAACAGGGCAAAGCAAACAGAGCCAGCAACTGTGCGATCGGCTTAAAATATTGGCGGTAGAATAGCACAGCCATGTCGAGGCAATTGGAAACGCTCAGCGGTTCCAGGCGGATGCGGACGTGATCAAACCTCATGCCACCTCCTCGCCGCGACCCGCGAGTGTGAGATACAAAATCACCAGCAGCCACAGCATGCCGCCGGCAGCGTATTTGATTTGATCCGCAATGGGCGCCGGGGACCAGAAGGCTTCGATCATGGCGGCCACCACCAACATCACAGCAGCGCCGCCGGCAATCTGCACCGCTTCGAGTCCACGGGTCCTGAGCGAATCGAGGCGCGTCCGCCGGCCGGGATGCACGATCGCCTCGCCCAGCATCAGTCCGGCGCCCCCTGCGACGGCGATGGCGGTCAATTCAAACGAGCCGTGCGAGACGACGAAACTCAAGATGTTCTCCCCATGCCCCTTGCCGACGAGATATCCGATTGTTGCGCCGATGACGATACCGTTGGTCAATAGCAGATAGACCGTGCCGGTGCCCAATAAGACTCCCATGGCGAAACAACGCAGCGCGATGCCGACATTGTTCATGATATAAAAACCCCCCATCGCCGCACGGCTGGAACCGAAATCTTCAAAACTGGACTCGGCGTACATGTCTTCCATTTGGTCGAGTTGTTGCACAGGCAGAATGCGGGTGGCCAGTTCCGTCCGGTTTTGCACGACGACCCATGTAATACCCAGCGGCAGAAAGAACATCACAGCTGCGGTGATGAAAAAGCCAATGTTCCGGCGGAAAATGCAGGGGAACCCTCTGGAGAGGAAGGCAAAAAAATCATGGCTGCGCGTCGGCGGGGCCTTATAGAAGATGTTGTGCCCCTTGGTGACCAACTCGTTCAGGTACGAGGTCAGCCCAGCTCCCCAATCGCGCGTGCGGACGATGGATAAGTCGTGACAGACTTCACGAAATAGCTGCGAGAACTGTGAGGCATCGTTTCCGGATAACTTCTTCCAGCCTTTGCTGTCCACCTTATGGATCAACGCCTCAAAGCGGGTCCAGTCCGCCTGGCGTTTTCGTCGATATTCCCGTTTGCTAATCATGCAGGCAATTCCGCTTCGTGTGACGCGTGGGCAAGTTGAAACGTTCCAAAATGCCTCACTACTGGTTCCCAAACTCTGTTTGGGAACCCATTTCTCGAAGCTCCGCTTCGAGTGCGATCATTAATAAGTACTGGCTAGTTGTGGTTCAGCGAAGCAGAGCTTCGCGAGGGTGCGTTCCCAAACGGAGTTTGGGAACGAGTTAATTACGGTGAGGTAATCATGGCTTCACCGGCGACGGCCGGTTGTCGCTGGTCCGGGTTGTGGTGATGTTCTTCGTCGGCGTCGTTGTTCATGGTGCGATGGAAGGTCACGTAGACGCACGCCAAAAAGGCCATGGGGTATTCCTCGACAAAATTCGCCTGCCCTTGGAAATTGAGTTTCTTCGCCAACACCTTTGCTAATCGCGCCGCCAGTTCGTGGCCGCGCTGATGCGTGACGACGAATCGCCGCTGCAAGAATTCTTCGATCAAAGTCAACGTTTTGTGTGGCGGAACGTAGGTGCCAATGTCTGAGCGGGATAGCGGTTGAATTTTTTCGAGGATGATCGGTTCACGCGGAAGCTGCACCTTGCGTTCTTCAATCACAACCGTTCCCGCAGCCAGGTCGCCCAGTCGGCGGAACTTGCCGGAGGTGAATGCGGAGATGAAGCCGATGCCGTAGAGTGGAATCATGTCAGCCGCGCGGAGAAAGTTACGCATCAACGCTGACCAAAAACTGATCGGATAGCCCGCTTCTTGAATCACGCGAATGTTCATCGCATGTTTGCCGATCGTCTTGCCGCGAAAGAACCCTTCAAAGATGGCGAAGTAGCCCCACTCCATCAGGAACAACAGCACCAGCCACAGGCCCACAGGTACCCCTTCGATGGCCATTTCCGAAATGCTCGCGATGATGGCCGCCACGAACAACACGATCCCGCGAATGACCGTATCGATGACATAGGCCCACAATCGCAGCGCCGGCCCCGCTAGTCGATAGGTCAACACCACGTTTTCTGGCGTTTCGATAGCGCTGTGCAATTCGACAATCGCCGGAACGTCGCTGGATGTCAGGTCGAGGGAACTCATTCAGTCGAGCGCCAACCGTCAAAGGATTGTGAAAACCAGGGAGACTTCGTCAACGGAAAACGATGTCCACCCTTAGATCGTAAACCGCCGCCCGCCGCAACGCTACTGTGTTGTGGCCCTCGTCCCCCAAATCCGCTCGCCCCGCCGCTTGTGATGTCGACAGCTTTCCAGGTAAAACAGCAGGAACTCCACTTCTTTTCTCTCCACAACGTCGTGAATTCATGGCCGCTGATACGTCTCATCATCTGATCTATCTCGACAACAACGCCACCACACGGCCGTTGCCGGAAGTGTTGGAGGTAATGCAGCGGCATTTTGCCGACAGTTTTGCGAATCCCGGGAGTCGACACGCCGCCGGTCGCGCTGCTCGCAAGGTGCTGGAGGCATCTCGCGAATCGATCGCTCAGATTCTGGGAGCCTCGCCGGAGGAACTGATCTTTACCAGCGGCGGCACCGAATCGATCAACCTCGCCATACGCGGCTTGGTTGGCACAAACCCCGGCACGATCGCCTTGCCGCACGGCGAACATCCCGCCACGCTCGAAGCCAGCCGCGCCCTGCAGCGGCGTGGCTGGAAACTGCATTTTCTCGATATCGACAGCGAAGGCCGCTTGGTCGAGGACCAGTTGCCTCACCTGCCATGGGAGGATTTGCAACTGGTTTCGGTGATGTTGGCACATAACGAAACCGGTGTAATTCAGGATCTGGGCTCGCTAGCAGCGTTGTGCCAGCAGCATCGCGTTCCGTTGCACGTGGACGCCGTTCAAGCAGCCGGCAAGATTCCGGTCGATTTTCATGTGCTGGGCGTCGATGCCATGAGCATCGGTGCGCACAAATTCAATGGCCCGCGGGGGATTGGCGGATTGTTGATCAAAGCGGAGCGGACGCTGAATCCGTTGATTTTTGGGGGGCACCAGGAAGCAGAGCGGCGACCAGGTACCGAACCGGTGGCTTTGATTGCGGGAATGGCCGCTGCCTTGGAGGCGTTTGACGCGGATCCGACGTCACGATTCCAGCAATTGCAGCAACTCCGGGACCGGTTGCAAGCGGGATTGCGGGAGCGGTGTTCACCGGTTATCGTCAATGGCTCGCAGCAACATCGCTTGCCCAATACGCTGAACATCGCCTTTCCTGGATTGGAGGGGGATCCGCTGCTGATTGCTCTCGATTTGGAAGGAATCGCCTGTTCGTTGGGAAGCGCCTGTGCCAGCGGTTCGTCGGAGCCGGCCCCCGTTTTGGTGGCGATGAATTGTCCGAACGAGGTGTTGGATTGTTCGATTCGTTTTAGCGTGGGAGTCGGGAATACAGAGGCGGAAATGGATGACGCCATCGGTCGCATCGCCGGTGTCGTGAACCGCATGCGAGACAATTGCTCCTTGTAAACAAGACCGGGTAAACAAGACCGGAATGACC